>JBEVJT010000319.1:0-4357 GCA_040510075.1 Xanthobacteraceae bacterium
CCGCCGGCCGGCACCGCCCTCCACCCCCCCCCTTGGTTGGGGGGGGGGGGCGCCGCGGCGACGCTCGCCTGGCTTGATTTCGCACTTTTCGTCAGGTTCAGGTTGGCGGATGGCCCAATCGACGCTGCCCTCCGCACTCAATTTGGCCAACCGTGAGAGCCATTCCGCGATAGCTTCAAACTTCTCGATGCGCTCTCGCGCCAGTATTAATGCCTCGGCCCCGGGGCCGCCCACCGCAATGATCTGCATGCGCGCGCCCGCATCGCCCGGCGCCTCCGGCAGATCCAGGATGATTTCGTTTTTTTCCACGCGAAACAGATGTTGGCGTGCCCCTTCGCCCTCTGCGTCCGTGATGGCTACGGCAAAGAGATCAACATGCCCGGCAATGACCTGCAGTGCATGACCACCACCATTGAGAAGCTGCGGCTGCCGGCTGTCGAGCACCAGGCGCTGTTCCGTTCCCGCGATTGCAGCGTCCCTGGCGGCAAAACCGACGAGGCCTGCCGGCGTGCGCCTCGATATACTCATTCCTGTGCTACCAGTTGCGCGTATGCACCTTGGCTGGCCATCAGCTGCTCGTGTGTGCCTCGTTCGGCAATGGTGCCTTGCTGCAGCACGATGATCTCGTCGCAATCTCGAATCGTGCTCAGGCGGTGCGCGATGATGATGCAGGTGCATCCGCGGCGGCGCAGATGATCGTCGATTATCTTTTCGGTGACGGGATCGAGCGACGCGGTGGCCTCGTCAAGCACGAGCACGGATGGGTTCGACACAAGTGCACGGGCAATTTCGATGCGCTGGCGTTGACCGCCGCTGAAGTTCGTTCCGGCCTCGTTTACATAACAGTCGTAATTTCCGGTTCGTATCGCGATCTCCTCATGGATTGCGGCATCCTTGAGAGCTTGCGAGATCTGGTTTTCCGTGGCGGTGGAATCCCACAGCGTCAGATTTTCGCGGACGGTTCCCTCGAATAGAAAAATGTCCTGATCGACATAGCTGACCGAATTGGCAAAAACTGAAGGCGGAATTTGCGACAACTCCCAGCCGTCGAAGCGGATTTGTCCCGCCCATGGACGGTTCAGGCCGCAGATCAGTCGGCCCAAGGTCGATTTGCCGCTGCCGGACACTCCCACCAGCGCCACTCTCATGCCCGGTTCGATCGACAGGCAGAAGCCGGTGATCAGGGCGGGCTCCAGAATGGAATAACCGAACTGGAGGTCGTTCAGCTCAATCTTGCCTACGAGCTTTGATGGGAATCGGCCCGATGCAACGGAGGTGCGGCCGCGGGCGTCAATGGGGTAATTGTAAACGTCTTCGAGCCGCTCAAGCCCGCCTTTTACGTTCTGAAAATCTCCCGTCAGATTGACGAGCGCCGCAATGGGTGCGGAGAAACTCGCCAGGAGAGACTGAAATGCAACCAGACCTCCCAAGGTGAGAGCGCTGTCAATTACGCGTAAGCCGCCGATTCCGAGCACGGCGGCCATGCTGAGTCCCGAGAACAAGGTCGGGAGCATGTCGAGAACGGCCGTGGAGAATCCCAAGCCTTGTTCGGCATTCAAGGCCTTGGCCTGAATTCCGGCCCAGTGGGCGAAAGCCTCGTCTTCAAGGCCGCTCGCTTTCAGCGTCTCGATCGTCCGCACAGCGCCGATGGTGCTGCCCAGGAGCTTTCCTCGTTCCAGAGTCAGGCTGCGGCTGAGATCTTCGCGACGCCGGGCAATGAACTGGAGCCCGACTACACTCAGCAAAGATAGTCCGACGGCAATGGCGGCGAGCGGTAGATCATAGACAGCCATGGCGGCGGCAAAGAAGACTACTGAGATGACGTTCAACGAGTTGATGGCGAGGCCGCTCGATAGGAGGCGAGCGATCTGTTCATTGGCGGCGACCCGATTGGCGATGTCGCCGGCGTGACGCTGGCTGAAGAACTCCATGGGCAAGGACAGCACGTGCCATAGGAAACGACTGCTCATCATTACTGCCAGCTTGGTCTCCAGGCGCAGAAGCAGCGATTGCTGCAACGCGGTGATCCCCGCGCGCACAATTGCCGCCGCCGCCATGCCGATGAGCAGTGGGACGAACCAGCTGCTCGTATTCTGAATGAGAATGTCGTCGACAAAGATTTTCGAGAAGGCCGGAATCACAATTCCTGGAACAACCAGCGCTACGCTGACGGTGATCAAGAGGTAAACCGCAGCTTTCGATCCGCGCAATTCACGCACCAGCATACGCAGCGGCTGTGGTTTGCTGCCGATCTTCTTGAACTCCTCCGGATTGGGCTTCACTGCGAGCGCAATTCCCGTGAATGCCAAATCGAGTTCGGTCATGTCGATCTGCCGGCGCCCTATTGCCGGATCGTTGATGTAGACGCGTCCGCGATCTATTCCCTCGAGTACGACGAAGTGATTGAAGTTCCAGTGAATAATGCAGGGCATCGGGAGCTCGTGCAGCGTAGTGTGCTCCTTGCGAAATCCTCTGGAGAAAAATCCAAATCGACGCGCTGCCTTGACCACGTTGCTCGCTTTGCTGCCATCGCGCGAGACGCCGCAGGCGACGCGCAGCTGCTCGAGCGGGATCCAAACGCCATAGTGCGCGAGAACCATGGCCAACGCCGCGGCGCCGCACTCGACTGCCTCCATCTGGAGGATGGTGGGCGTCCGCCTCACGGTAGGCCGGAATAAATTACGTAACCGGCGAAATAAACGTCTCGGCAGCTCTTCAGGCATCGGGAGCGAAGTCAGGCAACAATGCTATCCGGATAATCCGGTCAGACGCTTCATGACGGGTATCACCAGATCGGCCGGACGCTGTTTCCGCGTGGTAATCTCCGCTCGCGTCATCGTTCCGCTCGTCAGACGGACAGACGGCCCGCTCCCCACTGCCCAACGGTACCCGCTGGCGCTCGTATCATCGCGCTCAAGCCGGACGATGGCCGCGTAGGGTGCACCATCGCGGGAAAACCGGTTTGTAAGCGTTTCATTATGCAGCATGGCAACCATGCCCTGTGGCGTTATGGGAAATTCCGATACCGAGATGATCGTACCGACGAGCATCCCGAACTCTTCTCGCTTGATCGTGCTTGGCTCGAGCCGAACCTCCATGCCCGGTTTGACGCTTTTGCCTCGATCTGGCGGGATGTAGACGAGAGCATCGAGATTGCTGCTTTGGGCTTCTATCGCGATCACCGGCGTGCCGATCGTGAGGACAGAACCGGGCGATATTTTCACTTCAATGACCATTCCGTCGGACGGGCTCGCTACCTGAGTGTTCCGCCCGAGCTCTCCGGCAAGCTGGGCCATCTGTCGGCCGGCTTCATTGAACCGGAATTGCGATTCCTGTTGTTCACGCTCGCGCTGCGTCTCAAGATCGAATTCTTGTGCGCGGAGCTTCAAGATCTCGTTATGCATATCCTCCTTGCGCTGCTGCGCATCGGCAAGCTCGCGTCGCCGGTCTTCTACATTGCGACGCGTGGTAAACCCTTTGGCTAGGAGACCCTCGAGATTTTTCACTTCGACCGTGAGATACTCGATGCGCTGCTCCGTGGCGCGGATGATCTGCTCGAATGCCGCTTCGAGCTTGGCGAAGTTCTGCGCCTTAGTCGCAAGCTCGCGTTCAATTTTTTTGACGAGATCGGAGTGTTCGCGTTCACGCTCGCGATACACCTCGACTGCATCGCGGTGTCGCTGCTCGATGTCTGTTTGCGCGATGACGGCCACGACTTGTCCCTGTGATACGCGATCGCCGACGGCTACGTTGATCGAGGCAAGCCGCCCCGCCGCGGACGAAACGGCATCCAGCACTCGCCCTCCGCTGCTTATCAGAATACCCTCCCCCGTTACCCGGGTGGGGATGCGGCCGAGGATGCCCCAGGCAAGAACGGACGCGAGCCCTGCTACGATCACAAATGCCATGATCCAGTCGAACGGCTTTGTGATGCTGACGAGATGATCCAGCTGCTCGGGAGACGCGATGCGTTCCAGCGCTGCGGCGCGGAATATCTGTTGCTGGTTCCCGGTCACGCCGTCGCCATCCGGAGCACACGCAAGCTCCGCATCTGCCAAAGACACGTGCGTAAAGCTCTATTCATGCAAAGCTTCAAAGACGCGTTCCTCGCATTGGCATAATTTAACATGTTATAATTACAAGCAAATGCGGTAAAATGGCCAATCCGGTATTCTAGCGCGGGCAACCGCACTGCACTACCATCGGTATAGGCGCTGCATATGGAGCTTGGCTGTATATATCGATGACAATCCCGCAGTTGGCTCCTACCCCCTCGCCGCGCAGCCAGGCTCATAGACCCCGGACCACCTGGGCCACAAGATTAGCCTTCGGGCTCCTGGTTGTAGCCCTTACGGTG
>JBEVJT010000320.1:0-6589 GCA_040510075.1 Xanthobacteraceae bacterium
AATCCGTAGCAGGAGGAAGATGCGGCATAGACAAACTTCAGCACGCCCGCTTGCCGCGCGCATTCGAGCACGCGCACCGTACCCTGGACGTTGGTCTCCATGTAGGGGATGGGCTCGTCGATCGATGGCACAATGTCGCCGATGCCGGCGAAATGAAACACATACTGCGCGCCGGCAAAGATGCGTGAGCCCGGCTCGAGCTGTCGGATGTCCTGCCAGTAGCACGCAAGGTCCGAATTGGCTTTGTGATGATCGAGATTACTGCGATGGCCGCCGACCAGATTGTCGATCACTCGGACGGCGAAGCCGTCCGAGAGCAACGCATCCACCATGTGGCTGCCGATAAATCCGGCGCCACCCGTGACAACCGCAACGGGCTTGCTCGTCATCCGCTTTAGGCCGCTATGCCGCCTTAAGTCGCTTGAGCAGGCGCACGTTATAGTAGCGGTCGTCCTCCATGCTGTTGGGGATCTTGTTGGCGACGAAGGCGCGCGTGAGCTCGCGCACCGCATCCTCGATGGTGCGGCGCGGGTTGTAGCCGAGGACGCGCCTGATCTTCTCCGAATTGATGTGATAGGAGCGAATATCGTCCGTGGGAGTGGTGACGATCTCGACGCCTTTTCGGTTCGCAATCTCCTCGCTCACCACGCGCCGCACCAGCTCCGCTATCTCCATGAGCGAGAGATTCTGAAATCCGACGTTGAACGTCTCGTTCTGGATCTTGTCGACGGGAGCGGACAGCAACAACTCGACCGCATCGCAATAGTCGAGAATGTGCAGGTTGGGCCGTAGCTGCGAGCCGCCGAACACCGTAATCTTGCCGGCGTTCACCGCGTGGTTGGTCAGAATATTGACCGAGAGGTCGAGGCGTTGCCGCGGCGAGTATCCGCACACCGTGGCCGGGCGGAAGATTACGCCGGCGAAGTCGTTACTCGTATGCTTCTTCAGAAGCGGCTCGCACATGCCTTTGTACTTGTTGTAGAGCGTGAGCGGCAGGAGAGGGTGATCCTCGGTGACGTCCGGATTGTCGGAGACGCCATAGACCGAGCTGGAAGAAGCATAAACAAAGCGTTTGACCCCGGCTTTCTTCGACGTCAGCACGAGCGGCTCGAAGGCATTGAGATTGATCGACGTCGAGAGATCCTCGTCAAGCTCGAAGCTTGCATCGTTGGAGATGCACGCAAGATTCACTACCGCATCGTGACCAGCGACTGCTGACGCAAACTTGGCAGTGTCGCGGATGTCGCCGTCGATGATCTTGAGGTTCGGGTTGCCCCGCGGCAGGAACTGGTTGCCGAAGAACATGATGTCATAGACCGTGACCTTGTAGCCATGCTCAAGCAGCTGCGGCACGAGCCGTGCCCCGCAATACCCTGCGCCGCCAGTGACGAGAACCTTGTCGAATAGTCGTTGCATGTCCTTTGCTTTCCCTTATTCCGCCGCAACCCGTTTGGTGGCGATTTGATATCCCGCGCTCGATGCGTCGCGATAGAACATCTGCACCGTATCGCGCGAGTATTCGATGAGATCCTTGCCGATCAGGTCGAGCTTGTTGAGAAACTCGTTGGGCACCGTGACGATGTCGCAGTTGCTCTCCTCGGCGTGGAAGATGTTCAGCAGTTCACGCGTGCTGGCCCACAGAAGCTGTGCCTGCGGACGCTCGCGCAGAATTTGCTTGCACGCGAGCATGTGCGGGATCGGGTCCATTCCCGTGTCGGCTATTCGCCCGGCAAAGACCGACACAATACCCGGCGTCGTCTTGTCGAGCGCATCAGCGACAGTGCGCACCTGGTCGAGCGTGAAGATCGCGGTCACATTGAGCGACACGCCTTCCGCGGAAAGCGCGCGAATGAGCTCGGCCGAGGATTGACCTTTGGTGTTGGTGATCGGGATTTTGACGTTGACGTTCCGGCCCCAGCTCGCAATCGTGCGCGCCTGCTCCGCCA
This sequence comes from Xanthobacteraceae bacterium, assembly GCA_040510075.1. GTDB lineage: Bacteria > Pseudomonadota > Alphaproteobacteria > Rhizobiales > Xanthobacteraceae > VAZQ01. The sequence continues at coordinate 1,947 of JBEVJT010000320.1, forward strand.
TGCTGGCGAAATCGTCGGCAAACACTTCGAATGAGATCGGCCGGTCAGGAACCGCGGCGATTACTTTGCGGGCGAAGCTCTCGTAATCGGCCACGCCCGCCTTGCGCATCAGTGAAGGATTAGTGGTGAACCCCTTGATGAGCGGATTTTTGGCCATTTTGACGATGCCGTCGTAATCGGCGCCGTCGGCAAAAATCTTGACTTTCAGATCGGCGAGCCGGGTCATGATGCCCCCTGCATGGTTGGAACGGTTCTCAGGATTAGTTCGGTCGCCTGGGCGATCGAGCCCACGACGTAGTCCGGATTTTGCGGCACAAGCTCGGCGTGGTAGCCGAGGTCGATGAATACGGTGGTGCAGCCCGCCGCGCGTCCCGCTTCCACGTCGCTCGCGCGGTCGCCCACCATGAAGCTTTGCGCAAGATCGATGCCGAACTCGTGGGCTGCCTCGAGCAACAGGCCCGGTTTCGGCTTGCGACACTGGCAGCGTTCATTCTGCTGATGAAAACACGCTTTGATGACGTCGACCGGCAATTCCCGCGCGATGATCGCATGCATGGCGTCCAGTTCGGAACGGTGAATCAGTCCGTGTCCCACGTCCGGCTGATTTGTCACCACGGCCAATACGAAACCTGCGCGCTTGAGTCTGTGCAAGCTCGGCGAAGCGTCAGGGTAGAGCCTGAAATCTCCGACCGTGCGCGCTGCGAAACTTCGCCCGTTCCGGAACTCCGGAATGGCGATGACCCCATCCCGATCGAGGAATACGGCTTTCCTCTGCATGCGCGACCCGATCGCAATCTACCACTTCGTGCGCTTGATCTGCAACGCCGGGTGGCTGACCAGGCAATGCCAGACCACAGCCTGAAAGGCTTCCGAATGGGGCGTCACACGGTCGGCATTCACTTCCGGGACCACCACGGCGACGTCGGCCATTTTGGCGGTGTAGCCCGTATTCTTGCCGACGATGCCGAAGACCTTCGCGCCGCGCCCCTTCGCGAAGTCGATTGCGTTGACGAGATTCGCACTAATATTGCGAGCGACGTCGCCGCCGCCGACTGAAAAGATCAAAATGGCGTCGTCCTTCTTCAGCCTGCTCACTTCGAGCCAGGCCGCGAACACGGTTTCCCAGCCCTCGTCATTGGTGCGCGCGGTCAGCTCGGAAACATTGTCGATCGGACTATAGGCCTCAATCCCGCACAGCTTTCTGAAATCGTTGACGGCATGGCTGCTATTCCCCGCGCTGCCACCGACGCCGAGAATAAACAGACGGCCACCGCGCTCGCGCAAGGAGCGCAGCTCATCCGCCAAAGCCTCGATCCGGGACACATCGATCGCGGTGCAAATGCGGCCAGCTTCAGAGAAAAATGCCGCCGAATGCGTCACGCGCGATAGTTCCCAACCCTCGGAAAAGCGGGGCTATGTCTCACATTGCCCGCAAGGGTGTCAACCAACGCCAAGGCTGGCATTGACGCGCCGAAAGCGCGTATATTCGAGGCTTCTGCGCGAACCCGATAGGTGATGAATGCTCATGGCCGCCAAGGTTGCTCAAACCAACGTCGATGCACGCCTGGCCATTCTGGGCGGCGAGCCTGTGCGCAAGCGGCCGATGCCAATGCGCGCCGCGCTCGGTGCCGCGGAAGAGCGCATCATCAAGGAGGTGATTGAGTATTATCGCGAGCGCCGGCTCGATCCCGGTTATCAGGGCGAGTTCGAGAAGCGCTACACGGACGCGTTCGTCGCGCAAATGGGCGGCGGCTACGCCGATGCCGTGGCGACTGGCACCGCCGCACTGTTCGTTGCGGTCGCGGCCCTTGGCCTTCCGAAGGGCAGCGAGGTGATCGTCTCGCCCATCACCGATCCGGGTTCGCTTTCTGCGATCATCCTCAACGGCCTCGTTCCGCGCGTCGCCGATTCTGCCCCGGGCAGATACGGAATGGAGGTCGAGCAGTTCGTCGCGCGCATAAGGCCGGACGTGCGCGCAGTAATGGTTGTGCATTCCATCGGCCAGCCGGTGAACGTGCGCGAGATCGTGCGCGAGGCGCATGCGCGAGGCATCCGGGTGATCGAGGACTGCAGCCAGGCGCATGGCGCCAAGGTGGGCGGGCGGCCCGTCGGCACCTTCGGCGACATCGCTGCGTTCTCCGCCATGTACCGCAAGGCGCATATCGCGGGCGGCAGCGGAGGGATCGTCTATTCGTGCAATGAGGAGCTCTTCCGTCAGGCATTCGCCCACGCCGATCGCGGCAAGCCGCGCTGGCGCAAGGATTTCAGCGATTACGATCCCAACGGGTTTCTGTTTCCAGCTCTCAACCTGCACACCGACGAGATCTCTTGCGGCATCGGGCTCATGTCGCTTGCGCGCCTGCAGGACACGATCATGCGTCGTCTCGTCTTTGTCGCCGAGCTCACCGGCCGCATGCGCGACCGCTGCAAGCTTTGTCATCCCTATGACTACTCGCCGAGCGATTCCCCGTTCATTTACCCAGTGATCGTGGATGTCGACCGTATCTCATGCTCGAAGATCGAGTTTGCGGAAGCGGTGCTGGCGGAGGGCATCGGCCTTAATCCGCATTACCGATACCTTGTCGTCGACTGGCCCTGGCTGAAACCCTACCTCGCCGACGATTTCGAGCCGACGCATGCCCGCGATATCCGCGATCGCTCCTTCTGCCTGTATCTTAACGAAAACTACGGGCTCTCGGAGGCGAGCGACTGCGTCGCTGCCCTGGTGAAGGTGGAGAAGCACTTCGCTCGCGCGTGATTGATGCGCTTGTATCTGGCCGTCACCTTCTGGGGTGACGAATACCGCCGCTATTTCGTGGACTACTGCCTGGCGTCGCTATTGGCGCCCGGCAACATCCCGGCGATTGCCGACAGGTCTTCCGCGCGCCTGCTGATTGCCACCACGGATCGCGACTGGGCGGAGCTGCAAGGTGAGCCCGCCTTCGCGGCGGTTCAGACCTTTATCGCAGTCGAGCATCTCCCCTTCATCGGCACATCGGATGTGCAAGGGCGGCGCATGTTCGTCATGTCAGAGGGGCACAGGCTGTTGGCGCGCCGAATGTTCGCGGACCGTGCCCAGGGCGTCTTCATCTACCCCGACATGATCGCGGCCAAGGGATTTCTTGCCGCAATCGAACGCCTGTGGCGGCAAAAATTTGCCGCCGTCATGTTCATGAACGTGCGCTTTGCGAACGAAGGCATCTTTGAGGAACTAAAGGCGGGCGTTCTGTTGGTAGTTTCGCCGCGCGAGCTTGTGCGGCTCACCCTGCGCCACATGCATTCCGAGATGCAGCGCAGCGGCTTCGACAACCCCTTCGACGATTACGGATCCTCATCCTATTTCTGGAATGTTACTCGTGGCGAGGATGTGGTCTTCCACTGCGGCAGTTGGATTCCCTCGCTGATCGATTATGCGCGCCTGAACGCCCACGACGACAGCACTCTCGCGACCTGGACGCTGGATGGCGATTATGTCTCCAAGAATTTCCCGGATGAGAAAAAAATTTACTATGCGCGCGATACCGACGAGCTGTTCATGATCAGCTTTACTCCAGAATCGCGCGAGCATTATTCATTGGCGCCGCTTGCGCTATACCGCATTCCGTTTCTGCGCACGGGCCTCAAGATCGTCGGCGCGCATAACTTTCTATATGAGCAGGCGCCCGCTTGGCTCAGAGAGGAGGAGTTCCGGCTGCCGGTGCGTTTTCGCGGCGGAGACAGCCCGGAACAGCAGTGGCTCGCCCTCGAGGCGCATGCTGCTCGGATTGTCGGACGCATGCGGCACGGCGGCAGCATCATCTGGAAACTCAGCTACTTTCTGTACTTCCGCTTCGTCCCAATCGTCAGTTCGTTGTGGCCCAATCGCAAAGTCATCGCGCGCCGGTTCCTCGACATTCTGCGCGGCGACCGCGCAGCTTGGAACCGGGTCCGGTGGCGCGTGCGCCAACAGATAACCGGCGAATCAACCGAGGTGTGGGAAGGCCGCCACCAAACCCGTCATTGAGTCCTACCGGCCCGGCCTTGGCGGGCGTGGCTCATACAGCGTCCGGCCCATGAGCCGATAGGCGAGCTGGCGGATGCGCCAGTTCACCCAGCGCACGACGGCGGGATCGCCGCGCGCCACCTGCCGCAGTCGGGGAATGATGGCTTCGCGATGCACCCACAAATTCTGCGCGACGCCTGCTGCGCGGAATATCGGCACTGCGAGCTTGCTGTAGAACGCGAATGTCAGCGTATGCTTTGCGCGCGCCAGAGTAGTGTCGCGTGACGCCGCCCGTGAGGCAGGCTCCGCGCGTTCGGGCGGTGCGACGCAGCTGAGCAGCGTGTCCAACGCGCGGCGCTCAACCTCGGCCCACTTCTCGTTGAGCGCTTTTGCGTGCCAGCGTGCCGGCGCAAAGAAGATGCGCTGCTTTATGGGGTCGTGCACGCCGCTGTAGAACGCGGCGTTGAAGCGCTGTTTTTTCAGAAAGCTCCCCAGCCCCGGCATCTGCAAGGCAGGCTGCGGAGTGAGGTCGTAGCATGGCCTCGAGCGGGCGTCCGCCCATCTCGCCGCACACCGCGACCTGAACCCCGGCCGCCTGCGCCTGATCGCTCACGCGCTTGAGGAAGCGCAGGATCGCCGGGCTCAGCCAGTCATAACGCAG
>JBEVJT010000321.1:0-6967 GCA_040510075.1 Xanthobacteraceae bacterium
TGGCTCCTCCTTGGCGGAACGGTTGCGTTGCATCATCCGTTCGATGTCGAAGCCTTCCTCAATCAGCTGTCCGCGTTCGACTTCGATGCGGCAGTGGTGCCTGGCCCTATGGCCACGCAACTTTCCGATCAGGCTCATCGCGCCGGCACTGGCTGACCGAGCATGATCGGGGTGTGGCGCGCGCCTGAACGCGTAAGCCGGGCCCCACCGGGCCACCCCCAGGAATGATCAGCGTGGGCGGCTACCGGTTCATGATCGAGCAGGTGCAGGAGCTGATCAAACGCATGGACGCCGAAGGGCAGGGTTGCCGTGCTGCCCGACGCCTTTGCGGGACATCGCCTCGTCGGTACTGCAGCCCATGTGCAGGCGGTGCAGGATGCGCTGGCACAGCAGCGCATCAATCCATTGATTGCTGCGGCCTTCCGCGAGAGAACACCGGCCCCGGACGCGCGCGTGTCTGTTCCGTAGAGCATGATCTCGAAAAGTGGGACCCGGTTTTCGGAAAAGATCATGCTCCACAAAAAGCTAAGAGCGGGATGACGATTCGAAGGAGATCCGCCATCGTTGACGCCGCGTTAACAACGATCGTCTAGCCTCGGCCGCGTTTTTGTGCGTGTGAGCGGCTCATGGCGCTGTTGGGTCCGATGGTCGTGGTCGCGGAGACCCCGGCGGCTGATTTGCTCGACGCGTTAGGCGCGGCCGGCGCCTTTCCCATCATCGAGGCCTCGTTGAAGGAGGCGCCCGCCGCCATTGCCGAGATTCAGCCGGTCGCAGTCGCCATGGCGCCCTGGAAAACGACGCCCACCGAGCGCCAGCTGCGAGGGCTTGTCGATTGCCTTGCGCGCCGCGGCGGGCCTGTCACGCCCGTCATTGCCATAGTCGATAATGACGCGCCTATCGTGCCGAATGCTTTGCCGGTTGCGGATTGTTCGGAGCGGCTCGTTGCACGGCTGCGTTCCGCGCTGCGTGTTCGCACGCTCCACGCAACGGTCATGCGGCGCGCACGGGGCAGCGATTGCAAGCGCACCGTGCCCGTCCCGGCCAACCTGCTCAATCAGGCAACCGTGCTTTGCGTCGGGCGCGGCGGTTCTTTTCCTACGCTGTCGGTCGCAATCGGAGAGCGGGCCGGTGTGGTGGGCGCGTTCAGCGTCGAGACCGCGGCGCGCTATCTGAATGCGCGCGACATCGACGCCGTCGTGATCGGCGATGGACTGGGGCTGCGGAATGTCGAGGCGCTTTTGACCGTGCTTGCCGAAGACGTGCGTTTTCGCGAGCTGCCCATAGCGCTTCTCAACAACTCCGCGATCGACGAGGAGCGGCTGCCCAATCTCATTCGCGCGGAGGCGGATCCCATTCGGCTCGTCCAGAACGTGCTTCCTTATGTTCGCCTGCGCGCGTTCGAGAATCATCTCCGGCGCGTGCTCAAATCGCTCGAAACCGAAGGCGCTATCGATGCGGACACCGGCCTGCTCGATTGCCATGCATTCTGGCGCGATCTGGAACGTGTCGTGGAGGAGGCAAGCCGTGAAGGCGGCGCGCTTTCGATTGCCCGCTTTTCGTTCGATGGCGTAACCGACCGGCGCGCCTATATCGACGCCGCACGGCTGTTCGCGCGCCTTGTGCGCAACATCGATTTTGCGTGCCGTGAGCACGATGGCTCCATTCTGGCTGCCTTCACCCAAACGGACCTGCGCAGTGCCCACGTCGTCGCCCGCCGCATTGCAAGTGTGCTGCGCCATACCATGATATCGCCCGGGCGTGACCGCCGCACCATTCGGCCGACCATCACACTTGCGACGTTGAAAGCAAGCGACAATCTGAGCACCTTGGTCGCGCGGGTCGGCGCCTATCCGAAAGTTGCCGCGTCCCGGTAAGCAGCCTAGGTTCGCCTTCACAGCGGGACTGGTTCTCCTGGAGGCGCGCATGGCCTTGCCCATCGACATGGTTTCCGACGTCGTCTGCCCGTGGTGCTTCATTGGCAAGCGCCGCCTTGAGAAGGCGATTGCGCTGCGGCCGCGTCTCGCCGTGGACGTTCGCTTCCGCCCCTTCTTTCTCAATCCGTGGGTCCCTCGCGAGGGAATGCGGCGCGAGGATTATCTCACGAAAAAATTCGGCTCACCGGAACGCTACCGGGCCATAGCGAACCGCGTTGTCGCGGCCGCCGCCGAGGAGGGCCTCGTCTACGTACCTGAAAAGATTACACGCCAGCCCAATACGCTCGACTGTCACAGGCTCATTCTATGGGCGGCCGAGATCGGTCGAGCTGCATGTATGAAGCAGCGGTTGATGGAGCTTTATTTTACGGAAGGCGCCGATCTGTCCGACCACGACGTGCTCGCAACCGGGGCGGGCAGTTGCGGTCTCGAACCCGCCGTCGTGCGCGCCCGGCTTGCCGGCGATCAGGATGTAGCACGGGTCGAAGAGGAAGCGGCATCCGCGAGTGCAGCAGGCATCAGCGGCGTGCCCTGTTTCATCATTGGCGGGGTTGCTGCGGTCGAGGGAGCCCAGTCCCCCGAATATATCGCGCAGGCCATTGACCAAGCCGCCCGGCAGTCTCCCGAGGCCGAGAGAGTCGCCTGAACGGAACTGTTAGTTGAATCGGAGAAGCCATGAACGAGCACATGGAGATCATCCATCATCCCGATCACGACCAGAGCGTGTTCATGCCGTTTGTGCCGGCGATCAAGATCAAGAGCGGAAAACTGCTTTGGCTTGCCGGCACAACGGCGCTGCCGGTCTATCACGACCACCCGCACAAGCGCGACGAAATCCAGAAACACCTGGTAAACGATCTGGAAGCGCAGACGCGCGCGGCCATGGAAGGAATTAAACGGACGCTCGAAGCTGCTGGCGCGTCCTTCAAGGACGTCGTGCACATGTTCGTGTTTCGCGCGCGCCCGCGCATGGGCGACATCGGCAAATCGAGCGCGGTCATCAACAGCTATTTCGCGCCGTTCAACCACAAACCGACCTCGACCAATGTGTCAGCGCTCGAATTGGGCGAGCCCGAGCAGCTCATCGAAATCCAGATGTTCGCGGTCGTAGATTAGGTGGTTGCATCCTTCCTTGCGGAGCGTAGCGACGCGGCGAAGGATAACGGGAACGAACTTACGCGGCCTTGGCCGGCTCGGTGAGTTCGACCAGACTTTTGAGAATGGACGCCGTGCCGCGCAGGCGGTGCTCCGGTTTTTCCCAGTCGGCGAAGAAAACGACTTTCATGTCGGGCCGCACGCGCGCTGACCGGCCCTGCTCGTGAATTAAGGCGACGAGCCGTTCGGGATTGACGAATTTGTTGTCGCGGAAAGAGAGCACCGCGCCCTTTGGGCCTGCTTCGATCCTCTCCACATTGGCCTGCCGGCAAAGAAGCTTGATTCCAACCACCTGCATGAGATGTCCCACTTCGTCCGGCAGCGGGCCGAATCGATCGATCAGTTCCGCGCCGAAACCTTCGATATCGCGTTCCTCAACGATCTCCGCAAGCCTGCGATAGAGGCCAAGGCGCACAGACAGATCGGCAACGTAGTCTTCGGGAATCATGACTGGCGTCCCGATGGTGATCTGCGGCGACCACCTGTCCTCCGCGGGCGCGGTGATACCCGCCTTGAGGCTTGTGACCGCCTCCTCGAGCATCTGCTGGTAGAGCTCGAATCCCACTTCCTTGATGTGCCCCGACTGCTCCTCGCCGAGAAGGTTGCCGGCCCCGCGAATATCGAGGTCGTGCGAGGCAAGCTGGAATCCGGCGCCGAGCGAATCCAGCGACTGCAGCACTTGCAGCCGACGCTCGGCCGTAACCGTAATCTTGCGGTCCGCAGGCAGCGTGAACAGCGAATAGGCGCGCTTCTTCGAGCGGCCGACACGTCCGCGCAACTGATAGAGCTGAGAGAGACCAAATCGATCGGCACGGTGCACGATCAACGTGTTGGCATTGGGAATGTCGAGGCCCGACTCGATGATCGTGGTGGACAGGAGCAGGTCATACTTGCCGTCGTAGAACGCGGACATGATGTCATCGAGCACGCTTGAGGCCATCTGTCCGTGCGCGACCGCGACCCGGAGCTCCGGTACATGCTTGTCGAGGAACTCCTTCGCACGCGGCAAATCCTCGATGCGCGGACAGACGTAAAACGCTTGCCCGCCGCGATAACGCTCGCGCAGCAGGGCTTCTCTGACGATCACCCCGTCGAAGGGGGCAACGAACGTTCGCACCGCCAGCCGATCGACAGGCGGCGAAGCAATGATCGACAGGTCGCGCACTCCGGAAAGCGCAAGCTGCAGCGTCCGCGGGATCGGCGTGGCGGTGAGCGTGAGGACGTGAACTTCGGCGCGCAGCTGCTTGAGCTTTTCCTTGTGCGCCACCCCGAAATGCTGCTCCTCGTCGACGACGAGAAGGCCCAGGTCCCGGAACTTGATGGACTTGCCGAGAAGCGCGTGCGTGCCAACGACGACATCGATGCTGCCCTCGCTCAATCCTTTCTTCACGCTGGCCAGTTCCTTGCCGGAGACAAGCCGCGAAGCCTGCCCGACGTTCACGGGTAAGCCGCGAAAACGCTCGCTGAACGTACTCGTGTGCTGACGTGCAAGAAGCGTGGTCGGTACCACGACCGCCACCTGCCTGCCGTTCATTGCCGTCACAAACGCGGCACGGAGCGCCACTTCGGTCTTGCCGAACCCCACGTCTCCGCAAATGAGCCGATCCATGGGGCGACCTGAGGCAAGCTCCTGGAGCACGACATCGATCGCGCTCTGCTGGTCTTCCGTTTCCTCGTAGGGGAAGCCGGCACAGAACTCGTCGTACGGGCCGGGCTCGGCAGCAAGCCGCGGCGCTTCCCGCAGCTGGCGTTCCGCCGCAATCTTGATGAGCTCGCTTGCGATCTCACGGATGCGATTCTTCATCCGCGCCTTGCGCGCCTGCCAGGCGCCGCCGCCGAGACGATCGAGCTCGACGGCGGTTTCTCCGGAGCCATAGCGCGAAAGCAGTTCGATATTTTCAACCGGCAGGAACAGCTTGTCGCCGCCCGCATAGTGCAGCTCGAGGCAATCATGGGGAGCCCCCGCAGCCTCGATGGCCCGCAATTGTACGAAGCGGCCAATGCCGTGATCGACGTGCACGACGAGGTCGCCTGCGGAAAGGCTTGTCGCTTCGGTGATGAAATTCTCAGCTCGACGCGCGCTGCGGCGCGGCCGCACAAGGCGATCGCCGAGAATATCCTGCTCGCTGATAATGGCCGCATCGGCGGTCTCGAAGCCGCTCTCGAGCCCGAGCACCGCGAGCGCAATCTGCGCCCTGGGAAGGCGCAACGCTTCCTTCCACGAGCCGACGTGCGACAGACTGGCGAGCCCATGCTCCGTCAGCACGTGGCCCATACGCTCGCGCACGCCTTCGCTCCACAGCGCAATGGCGACGCGCTTTCCATCCTCTTGCAGGCTGGATGCGTGTTCGCCGACCGCCTCGAATACGTTGCGGCCCGGCTTGGCACGCTCGGCGGCAAAATTGCGCCCCTGGCGCGTGCCGGCATCGAGCATCCTGCCCTGCCCTTCTGGAACGGCAAATGGAGTCAACCGCGCCAGCGGCGCCTGCTCGATGCGCCGCCGCCACTCGCCTTCCTCCAGATAAAGCCGGTTGGGCGGCAGCGGTTTGTAAGGCGATCCTCCTCCGGTTTGACCGAGGGCCTGCTGACGCGCCTCGTAATAATCTACGACCTGAGCGAGGCGCTCGTGCGCCGCCTCTTCAACCAGGGGCTCGAGCACGATGGCGCAACCGGGCGCGTAGTCGAACAACGTGTGCATCTGCTCGTCAAACAGTGGAAGCCAGTGCTCCATGCCGGGGTGCCGGCGCCCTTCGCTGATCGCCTGGTACAGCAGGTCATTCGGCGCCGGCGCGCCGAAGGCTTGCACGTATCCAAGGCGAAACAGTTTGATGCTCTCGCTGGTCAGCTGCATTTCCGCAGCCGGAACGAGATCGAGATGGCGGCGCTCCCCCGTCGTGCGCTGCGTCTCCGGATCGAAGCTGCGGATTGTTTCGAGCGTCTCGCCAAAAAAATCGAGCCGCACAGGCTCCGCCGTTCCGGGTGCATAGAGATCGATGATGCCGCCGCGCACGGCATATTCGCCCGGCTCGCGCACCGTCGAGGTGCGCAGAAATCCGTTGAGCTCAAGGCGTGCGATGATATCGCTCATCGGCAGCGCGTAGCCGGGAACGATCGAAAGCATTTGTTCGGCGACGAAATCGCGATGCGGCACCCGCTGGAGCACGGCGTTGATACTGGTGACGAGGACCGCGGGCGGCGCACCTGGGCGCACCAACCGCGACAACGCCGTCAGGCGCTGGGCAACTGATCCGGTATGCGGCGAGACCCGGTCGTAAGGCAGACAATCCCAGGCCGGAAACTCCAGCACCTCGAGTTCCGGTGCGAAGAAGGCCATCGAGCGTGCAAGCGCCGACATTCGCGTTCCATCGCGGCATACGACCAGCAGCGTCGGGGCGTGCTTGCCTTCCTTTGCCGCGACCGCGCGCGCCAAGTCGGCGACGATTAGCGCCTGCGCGCCTTCGGCGACGCTCGCGACAGTAAGCGGCCGCCCTGGAACGAGAAGGTCCGCCGGCTTTTGCGCACTGCTCATGCTTCTTCAATCATTGCTGCTCGGCCTCGCGGGGGAACGGGCGTGATTGAACGCACAAAGCCGCCGCCAGAGACGCGTGTCGTATCGTGGATGCACGCTCGCCTGGCCCATGACCCAGGCGAGCAAATCGCAATCGGGGACCTCCATGAGTTCCTCCAGCTGCTCAAGTTCGTCGGCCGGAAGCTCTGCAATCTGAGCGTCGACGAAGCGCCCCAAAATCAGATCGAGCTCACGCATGCCGCGGTGCCATGCGCGGAACAGCAATTTGCGGCGACGCACGTCGAGCCCCGCAGCATCATGCTCATGCTCTTCCTGCATGGCTCCCCCCGCTCTTCCCGCTCTTCCCACT
>JBEVJT010000322.1:0-5266 GCA_040510075.1 Xanthobacteraceae bacterium
CTGGCCGTGTGCGCGCCTGGCATGGTTGTCCGGAACGGCAGCAAACAGGATGAGCCGGGCTGCAAGCGCGCAAAACACGCCCGCAAATACCAGCATGGTGAGGCCGATGCGCGCGCGCGTCTTGCGGCCGGGCACCACGTTTTCCCCGTAGAGGAGCCGTAGTCTCCATCGGCGGGCCCAAAGTCGCGTGCTCTCGGCCGCGTGTGCCGGCGAATGCATCGGCTTCACTTCTCCGGCACAGACCCGGTGGTGGTGGCGCTTTCAAGAAGATTTGGCTTTGCAATCATCATCCCGATGGGATCCGGCCCGTCTACCTGCACGCCGTCGGCCGGGCGCTCCGGCAGCACATCGAGGCGGTCGAACTGGCGCGGCTCGATCGGCTTGAGCGCGAGATGACGGCGCGCGAGATCCTGAATTCGGCTCGGATTGTCGAGCCTGGCCCATTCGGCTCGCAACGCGGCAATCGCATCCTGCTCGCGGGCAATGTCCATGCGCAGCTTCGCGAGACGCTGCACTTGTCGCGTGGAATCGAATTTGATCCTGTAAACGTCGCCGGCAGCAAGCAGGAGCGCCGTAATCACGCCGATATTGATGAGGCGCATCATGACACAGGTATCTTTGACAGGGAGGGCAGCGGCGGAACTAGCGTGCGCGGCCTGCCGGCACGTTGCGGCGCCTCCGTGCGCTCGGCGGCGCGCAGCTTGGCCGAACGCGCGCGCGGATTGGCCTCTGTCTCTGCAGCATCCGGCACGACCGGGCGCTTCGTGCAGAGTTTGAATGTCGGTGCGTCCTGCGCGACCTGCGCAGCATGGCGCGAGTACGCCACTGCGCCGCTGCGCTGTTTCAGGAACTGCTTGACCAGACGATCTTCGAGGGAGTGAAACGCCACCACAACAAGGCGACCGCCGGGCCGCAACACTTCTTCCGCCGCGGCGAGCCCGTCTGCGAGCTCGGAAAGCTCTTCATTGACGAACATGCGCAAAGCCTGAAACGTGCGCGTGGCCGGATGAATCATACCCGGCCTCGAATGAAGCACGTGCTCGACAATGTCCGACAGCGAACGCGTGCTGCGGATGGCGTCGCGCCTGCGCGCAGCAACGACGGCGCGCGCTATGGCGCGCGCGCGGCGCTCTTCCCCCAACGTGCCGATGATTTTCGCGAGATCCTGTTCCGAGGCCGAAGCGACCACGTCGGCCGCGCTTGGCCCGCTTGCTCCCATGCGCATGTCGAGCGGCCCATTGTGACGAAACGAGAAACCGCGCTCCGCCGTATCCAGCTGCATGGACGAAACACCGAGATCGAGCACCACACCATCGACTCGGTCGAAGCCAAAGCTTCTCACCGTTTCGTGCAGCTCTGAGAATCTCCCTTGCTGCAGCAGAAGCCGGCCCGAAGCGGACTGCACGAGGTCTGCTCCACGCGCGATCGCGGTTTGGTCGCGATCAATGCCAATGACGGTGCAAGGCGCGGCGTCCAATATGAGACGGCTATATCCGCCGGCACCAAAGGTAGCATCGATATAGATCCCGCCCGCACGCACGGCGAGGAACTCGACCGCGCGCGGTCCGAGCACGGGAATGTGACGAGCCGGTCCGCCAGCGACAGCATGATTGCTGTCGCTGCCCGTCATCAATCCCGTGCTCCTTGCGGATCTTCCGCCGCTACCCGGGAACCCAGCTGCCGCTTGAGCGCGCGGACCTTCTCGGTGGCCTCCGCGAGTTCCGCGCGAAAGCGTCCGGGCTCCCAGATCTGAAACTTGTGTCCGAGGCCTGTAAACGTGGCCTCGTTCTTGATGCCTGCGTGACGCTTCAAAGCATCCGTGAGAACGGTCCGCCCTTCTGCGTCCAGCTTCAGCACCTCGCTCGTGCCGTAGAGCGCGGCCGAAAACTGTTCCCGCTCCTCCGAGTAAGGAGGAAAGCGCGCGATCAGCGCCTCGATTTCCTCGAGGAGCGCATTGCCCCCAGCGTCCAAAGCAGGCCGGTCCAATGCCGGATAGCAGTAAAGACCTTCGAAGCCATCGCGGGCGAGCACCCCCCGGAAGGGCGCCGGAATGGAAACCCGGCCCTTCGCGTCGAGAGGCATCGTGTAATGGGAGACGAACCGGTCCATGACTCCTCTCGCCCGCGGCCGGAGAGCAAAGAGTACCGCCGGCAATTAGACAGCTCGTCTGATTGTCCTGTCCGGGCCGGTTTGGGAACAAATGGGCTACCATGGGAACACGTGGGCGGTCAACGCCACCCGAAAGAGCCGCGCACGGGATTCGCAAGCAAGCTCAACATTAAGAGCGTTTGCGCTTAAGGAATGGTTTGCGCAGGCATTTTCCGCCCAACCGCCCGGTCGCCCCAAGGCCGGACAGGAAAGCTGGGAACCCGACCGAACGCGTTCCCTGCCCGGAACACGCCGCGATACTGAAGCGTTCTTCTCCTAGCGAGCCCGTCATGTCCGCGTTGGACGGGCCTTTCCTCCAACGAAAATCTGCTTTTTGGAGACCCCAAATGCTCAGGACTCTCATGATTTCTGCGGCCATCAGCGCACTGTCGGTTTCAGGTGCCCTGGCCCAAGCAACCGAGCCCGGAAGCCGGGCGGGTAATCAGCCTGCTGCGGCAGAGGCGAGTCATATGAACGATCCCCACTTCCTGCAGGCTCAAACTGCGGATCAGTGGGCATTCTCGAAGTTCAAGGGAACTGAGATTCTAGGTCCCGACAACAAGAAAGTCGGCGATGTGACCGACATCATCTTTGACAAGCACGGCAAGATATTCGGCCTTGTCGTCGGAGTGGGCGGCTTCCTCGGCATCGGCGAAAAGAACGTGGCCATCGACTTGAACGCGTTCAAGGTGGTGCCCTACAGCACCGGGATAAACGTGGTCACCACGCCGAGCGGCGGCGCGACCACCGGTACGAGCGCCACGACCAACAACAATGCCGCAGCGCTCGACAATGACCCCACGCGTGTGAAGCTCCAAGTGACCTGGACCAAGGACCAGCTTAAGGCCGCTCCGGACTTTCAGTACTATCGCGTGGCGAATACCCAGCGTCCTGCGGCCCCTACGACGGGTATGGCGCCGCGCCCGGCCACCCCGGCGGCCCCTGCTCCGCGCTAGTAGGTTCGTTGCGTAGAGTTTCGTAAGCGTAACGGCGATTTCGCCCACGGCCGGACGGGAATCCCCCGTCCGGGCGGTTTTTTGCGCCTGCTTGCAAGCGCAGACATGCTGGCATAAGGCTTTGGGCGCTCTCCGATTTTAAGTAGTCACTCGCCTGAAGGGGCTGTCTTGACCTTGTCTGGCGGGATCGTTTCTGTGCAAATGGTGGTGCGTGCATATCCGCGGTTCTCCGCGGCTAATCCGCTAAGAACGCGCATGTGGTGTGTGTATGGTTAACGTCGTCTCTGACCTGGTCTCTTCCCCGCGACCTGATTCCTGCGTGGTGGCGGAAGTGAGGGCCTCACCTAACCACAGCGAGCGCAAGAATAACGCTGAGACCGACACGATTGTCCTGCACTACACCGGAATGCGGGATAACGAAGCCGCGTTGAGGCATCTGTGCAGCCCGACTTCGGAAGTGTCATGCCACTACCTCGTGCTCCAAGACGGTCACATCGTGCAGCTGGTGGAGGAATCCCGGCGGGCCTGGCACGCGGGCGCCTCGTCGTGGGCTGGGCAAACCGACATCAATTCCTGCTCCATTGGAATTGAAATCGCCAATCCAGGCCATGAGCACGGCTATCCCGATTTCCCGAAACGCCAAATCGCAGCCGTAACGGCGCTGTGCCGAAGCATCTGCACCCGCCACAGCATTCGACCGGATCGAGTGCTTGCACACTCAGATGTGGCTCCCATGCGCAAGCAGGATCCGGGTGAAAAGTTTCCCTGGAGGGTCCTTGCGGAATCCGGCATTGGGCTTTGGGTGAAGCCTGTTCCGATTTTGCGGCAGGGACCCATTTTCGTCCTTGGCGACACCAATCCAGCCGTGGATGAAATCCAGCGCTTGCTTGCGCGCTACGGCTACGCGGTGACCCAGACGGGGTATCTCGACGGCACGACCCGCGATGCGGTCGCAGCGTTCCAGCGGCATTTCCGGCCCGAGCGGGTGGACGGCGTGGTCGATGTTTCGACCACCGAGACGCTCAAAGCGCTGCTCGCGCTCCGCGACGAGAAGCTCAAGCCGGCCGAAACCGGCTGACTTCCCCTCAAACGGATAAACTGTATTTCGGCGTACAGCCTTGACGCGACACGGTCGGGCTCCCATGACATGGGCATCAGTCGGCCGGGCGGCCGCTCGTATCAAAAAGCCGAAAGGCGATGCGGGAGGAAAGTCCGGGCTCCATGGACATGCGGTGCCGGATAACGTCCGGCGGGCGCAAGCCTAGGGAAAGTGCCACAGAGAACAGACCGCCGCGCCCTTACGGGACGCGGTAAGGGTGAAACGGTGCGGTAAGAGCGCACCGCGCCTGCGGCAACGCAGGCGGCACGGTAAACCCCACCGGGAGCAAGACCGAATAGGGACGGCATACGGGCGCGAGCCCGGGGATCGATGTCCGGATCTGGCCGTCCGGGTGGGTTGCTCAAGGCGCCGAGCGATCGGCGTCCCAGAGGAATGGCCGCCACGCAAGGGTTTACCCTTGCCCTACAGAACCCGGCTTACAGGCCGGCTGATGCGGTTCAAGGGGGCTCGGTGGCAATCCCGCCGGGCCCCCGCCACGTCATGGCGTGCGCAGCGGACCCGCAGAGTGAGCGCCGTACGCGCGCGAGCGGCGGCTCACATGCTCTGCTTGCGATAGGCGTCGATCACCGCCTGCCCGCCGGCGCCCGCCCGCACCAGCCACTCGCCCGTGAGCCGCTCGCCGACCTGCTGCAGTCCCGCCTTGAGGGCCGAGCTCGGCGGCAGCACTTTCATGCCGCGTGCGGCGAGCTGCTCGCCATACCACTTGGTCCGATCCTGCGATCGCCACCAGCCGCGAGCCTCGGCGGCGGCGGCGACCCTGCTCAGCGCGCCTTGTGTGGGCGCGTCCAACTGGTCGAAGGCCGCCTTGTTCACGAAGGTCACGTTCTTGGGGATCCATGCCTGCGCGTCGTAGAAATACGTCATGGTTTCCCACGCCTTGGTGTCGTAACCGGTCGCAACCGAGGTCATGAAGGCATTGATCAGGCCGGTGGCGAGCGCCTGCTGCAGGTCGGCGGCCTGGATGGTCACGGGATAGGCTCCAACCATCTCCGCGATGCGCTCGGTTCCCGCGTTGTAGACACGCCAGGACAGTCCCTGCATG
>JBEVJT010000323.1:0-3100 GCA_040510075.1 Xanthobacteraceae bacterium
TCTGGGTGGCGGCGTTCCTTGAGCGCTTCATCATCATCGTCGTACCACTGCTCGTGATCGCGCTGCCGGTACTCCAATTCCTGCCGCAAGTCATGGCATGGCACGTGCGCTCGCGCATCTACCGCTGGTACGGCGAGCTCACGCTGCTCGAGCGCGATGTGCGTTCGCGCGAAGGCGAGCTGCCCATCCAGCGCTGGCTCTCGGATCTGGACCGAATCCAGCGTGCCGCCGAGCGCGTCACCACACCGGCGAGCTTCGCGAGCGAGGCGTATACGCTGCGCGAGCACATCGACCTCGTGCGCCGGGTGGTGCTCGCAAAGGCGGCGTCCGGGGGATGACCGCGCCCATGTGGAAACGCGCCTCGTCGTGGTGATCACGGAGATCCTCTCGTACTGTCCGAAGCACCAGGATCCAACCAATGAGGAAAAGCGACGCGTTCTCAAGCCCGAAAGCGGTCGCGCAATCGAAAGGCCGCTCGTGAGATGCGCCGAACGGCAGAAGCCGGACCCATTCCCGACCTTCGGGGACCGCGATCGCGCACCGCTTAGGCGTCGTTCGCCGAGGTGCGCTTTCTCTAACTAAATAAAGATTCGCCGATATCGATCGTCTGCATGAGCGAGAGGAAGAAGGTCGTTGACCTGACGCACGAGGAGTTGTCTAGTCGACGGACGCGATGTTGCAGGTGTGGGCTCGCGCCGGGCGCGTGATGTAGCGGCGCAATCGCTCCGGCACCATGGGTCGCCGGAATCACGGTCCACGGCGGAGCGCTGGCTTTGCCTGCGCTCCGGGACGCGGGAAACGGCGCCCTGCACATTGCATTCCATTCTTGTGACGTCATTGCGTATGCGCCATTGACACATCCTCTGAATGGGACAAGCATCAAAAACTCGCCGAAGAAAATTCGGGCCGATATTCTTCGGCCGGTGACTCGCGCACCGTGTGAGCCGTCAGCTTGCGCGGGCCAACAACGGTATTCATCTGAAGGAGGAAGCATGACCACATCATGCGCCTGCCGCAGCAAGAAGCGGTTCACAACGCTATCTGCAACGGCATTGGGCATCCTCGCTTTGAGCGCCAGCAGCGCGCTGGCCGAGAGCCAGAGTGGTGAGCAGAAAGACATGCGACGGGTCGGGCATGTCGACCTGCAGGGGCGTGCGGCGTATCACCCCGACTTCATCACCTACCCGGATGGAAGGGTCATCGCATTCGTGGGCACGCACAGCGGCAATAACGGCGCTGATGCACCGAAAGCCAATCCGCTGAAGCCGGGCAGCCCGGTGGAGCCGAACGGAACGATGATCATCGACTTCACCAATCCGATGAACCCGGTGGAGAAATTCCATATTCCCGGCAATGCGGCAGGAGCACAGTCCCAATCCAATCGCATGTGCCTGGGTTCGGATTTGCCGGGAGGCGCCTCGGGCCACGTCTACCTGCTGCGCAACGTCCAGTCGGGGAATGCCGCCTTATCGGGTTACGAGGTCTGGGACGTCACCAACGTCTCGGCACCGGTGTTTGTCTCATCGATGCGCAACCTTCGCAACACCCACAAGCCCTGGTGGGAGTGCAAGACCGGCATCGCCTACCTTCCAGGCAGCAAAGGTCCGGCCTACGGAACACCGCAATGGCGCCAGGGCCAGTCGATGATCCTCGCCGATTGGAGCAATCCGGCGGTGCCGCTTTACCTCCGCACCCACGGGTTGCCGGGTGGACAATTCAGCGGAACAGGGCCTGTGCCGACTTCGCTGCATGGTGCGATCTCCGCGAAGGATCATCCCAACGCGACGGGCCTGCTGGCACGCGGCAACGCGGCGATCGGCAACCGCGTCTATCTCGCGTGGGGCGTCGGGGACAATGGCGTGCTTCAAGTTCTGGACAGAGAAAAACTGCTTCCATCACCATACGGAACCTTTGTCGGCGACCCCGACAATCCGACGAATGCGCAATTGGAAGTGCCGCAAGCCTCGATCCTGTACATGTCGCCGGATCAGGGTGGCCATACGTCGATGCCGGTGTTCGGGGTCAAGCCTAAGGGCTACGAGAACTTCACGGAGTTCAAGACGCGCGATATCGTGTTGCTCGCTTCGGAGTCGACAGCCGACCGGTGCCAGGAAGCGCCGCACTGGAGCTTCGTTGTCGACGTCACGGTAGAAAATTCAAAAGCCGCCTCCAACGGGCCGCCGCCGCTGCAGGGGCTGCAAAACCCGTGGCAGGGGCCGATGGTCTTGTCGACGATGTCGGTCGATCCGCGCGCAGGCGAAAAGTGGCCGCGCGGCAACTACTGCACGCGCGGGGCGCGCTACGGTGTGCACTCGAGCGAGGAGAACTTCCGTAATCCGTACTACGGAAAGCTGACTTTCCTAGCCTACTTCACCGGGGGCGTGCGCGCTTGGGACATCCGCGAACCGCAAGCTCCGGTCGAGGTCGCGTTCTATGTGCCGCAAAGCAATGCGCTCACCGAGCCGGACGGATACATGACCAACAACCTCGAAGTCGACAATCGCGGGTATATCCTCGCGGTCGACCGTAACGGCGCGGGGATGGACATCCTGGAACTGCACGGCAAGGCGAAGCAGATCGGTGCCGGGACGGACTAGGGCCGCGACGATTGCGATGGCCGAATGATGCTGATGCACAAGAGCGAAAGTTGACGCCCAACGCGATATCGGAAATCGGCACTCAGGCAAACGGGGTACGCCATGACGGCGTGCCCCGTTTTTTTCCCCCTCGCACGAACATGCGCGCGCTTCGCGCATTTGGTGTTCCCAGGTCGGGGACAGGAAACTTAAGCGCCCTTTTGGTCGAGCCAGGATTGTCGTCCCGCCGAACGGCGGCCGCACAACGCGCCGCCTGGGTGATAAAAGGCTCACGGCGTTGCCGATTTCTGCGTTCAGGGGCGTTCACGGACGAACGCCCTTTAGGTCGAGCACAAACCGACATGGATGGCGGAGCTTGTACCATCTGCAACAGCAAACCGCCGAGATGCGTATCGGCCGTATGGTGTGCCACCGGGCCATTGCTGTCCGACGTGTTGGGAAGCTGTCGGTCGCGAATACCCGCTCCTGGCCGCTTTCGGCTGCACAAATTCTTAGCGCGCAGC
>JBEVJT010000324.1:0-19909 GCA_040510075.1 Xanthobacteraceae bacterium
ACGGTACGAGCGAGTGCTCTCAAGCTCTTTTTTGTTGATTTTCAGGGACTGGGAAGGATGAGACGACACTGCGAGACACGGACGCTGACGAATTTGCAGACCGTTGCGTAACCACTCCGCCACGTGGCCCCACGAACGCTAAGTAATCCGGGCCAGCGGTTTAGGCAATTGCAGGGCTCGGCGCCGCCAGCTCGGTCCGGCATGACGCTGCGAGGCGACATGCCCAAAGTGGCGCCCGGCACTTGCCATCGGCGATGCCATCCGTGCCATAACGAAAGTAGAGCAGGTTGGAGGGCGAAAGCATGGACTTTGCCGCCGCGCGACGCACGATGGTGGATTCGCAGGTTCGTCCCAACGACGTGACCGACCTGCGCATCGTTGCTGCCATGCTCGATCTGCCGCGGGAGCGATTTGTGCCCGACGCGGAGCAGGCGCTCGCTTACGCCGACCTCGACGTACCCGTCACACGGGGCAGGACCGGCGTGCGCCGCCTCCTCAAACCCATGGTGATCGCCAAACTCGTGCAGGCAGCCGGCGTACAGGAAACCGACCACGTGCTCGATGTGGGCTGTGCAACCGGCTATTCGTCGGCGGTGCTGGCAAGGCTTGCGGGATCCGTGGTCGCCCTCGAAGAAGATGCGGCGCTCGCCCGTTTTACAAAAGACGCGCTCGCCGCGATGAGCGGGACCCGGGTCGAGGTGGTCACCGGCCCCCTGATCGCCGGCTGGCCGCCAGCGGCGCCCTACGATCTGATTTTCCTGAGCGGCGCCAGCGAAGTGGCCCCACGCGCGCTCGGACCGCAATTGAAGGAGGGGGGGCGCCTGGCCGCCATCGTGGGGAAGCCTCCCGCCACGAAAGCCATGCTTTATCGCTGGATCGACGGCGATTTCAGCGGCTGGCCCGTTTTTGACGCATCTGCCGCGCGTCTGCCGGGTTTTGCCGCACCGCCTGCCTTCGTCTTTTAGAGCAGCCTTCGTCTTTTAGAGCAGAATGGCTCTATCTTCGAACGCCATCCTGCTCTAGCTTTTGCGGAGCATGATCCGGTACCCGCTTTTCGGGATCATGCTCTGCTCCTCCCGCCTGTGGCCGCCCTCTTATCCAGCGCAGCCCCGGTGTGGCGCCGGAACACCACGGCACGGCTTTTCGCAAGAATTCAGGGCGATTCAGGGCATTCACGCTTCGGTCTGCCGCAATTATGGATGTTTCCGTTCCTACGGTCCGCGGGCCAAGCGGCGTTTGGCGCGTGGGGGAAGTATGTTGCGTAGGCGTAGGGGCTCCCGAGGACGGCTCGGCGTGCAGCTTGCCGCCATGGGGGCGGTAGCCTGCGGCCTCTGTGCACCGCTCCATCCGATCGCCGCGCAGGAGGTGCCGCCGGAGCCACGGCTCGTCATCGGCACAACGGCAGCCGGCACCCTCCCAGGCGCGCTGGTGCTCGCGTATCAGAACAATCCGCAGCTCAATGCCCAGCGCGCGGCTACGCGCTCGGTGGATGAAAACGTCCCCACGGCGCTCTCGGGCTACAAGCCGAAAGTGAGCGGTACCGCAAGCCTTACCGAGCAGTATCTCGACACTCTCACAAAGCTCTCGGGCCCAGTCGGCCCGCCGCTTTACACGCAGACAAAAGGTAGCAACGCCGTCTCGAATGTCGGGCTGACAACCACCCAGACGCTCTACAACGGCCTTCAGACGGGAAACCGCACGCGGCAAGCCGAGGGCCAGGTATTCTCGGCGCGGGAAATTCTGCGCAGCACCGAACAGTCGGTACTGCTCAATGCGGTCACCGCATACATGAACCTCCTGCGGGACGCCGCGATCCTCGAAGTGCAACGCAGCAACGTGAACGTGCTCGAGGTCACCCTGCGCCAGACCCGGGACCGCTTTACCGCGGGCGAGGTGACCCGCACCGACGTCGCCCAGGCGGAATCGAGTCTCGCCGCCGGTCGCTCGCAGCTCGCCATCGCCGAATCGAATTACGTTACCTCCCGCGCACAATACAAGCAGGTGATTGGGGTCGATCCGCCCGCGCGGCTTGCACCCGGCGCGCCCGTTGACCGCCTGTTCCCGCGCACGCTCACCGGTTCAAAGGCGCGCGGACGCTCGCAGCATCCCAGTATCACGAGCGCGATGTACAACATCGATGTAGCGATGTTTCAGGTGAAAATCGCCGAAGGCGCACTGTATCCGACAGTCTCGGCCGTCGGAAATGTGCAGAAACAGTATGGCTCGACCGCGTCCCTTGCCGTCGTCGAACAGTTGTCGGCTTCGCTTGGCGCGCAGGTGAGCGTGCCGCTTTATCAGGGGGGCGCAGAATACTCCGCCATCAGGCAGTCGAAAGAGACGTTGGCGCAGCGCCGGCTCGATCTCGACACCGCGCGCGATCAGGTCGAATCCCTGATCGTGCAATCATGGGGGCAGCTCGAAGCCGCGAAGGCGCAGGTCAATGCCACCCAGGCCCAGGTCACCGCCGCCGAAGTGGCGCTCAACGGCGTGCGTGAGGAGGCACGGGTCGGTCAGCGCACCACTCTCGACGTGCTCAACGCGCAGCTGGCTCTCGTCAATGCGCGCGTGGCGCTGGTGACCGCCCAGCGCGATCGGGTCGTCGCCTCCTATACGGTCCTGTCCGCGGTCGGCAGCCTCTCTCCGCAGGTGCTCGGGCTCGGGACTGAAGTCTATGACCCGATGACCCACTACCAGCAGGTCCGCGACGCCTGGGTCGGAGTGCGTATCCCGGACGGCCGCTGAACATTTGCCTTGCATCTTCGAAATGCCATACTGTTTCCGCGCTTGTGGATACGCTTGTCGCCGGATTCGGTTCGTTGGGGGCATCGGGATTGGGAATGACACAGCCCGCAAAGGGTCAAGAACCCTCGATGGAGGAAATCCTTGCCTCCATTCGCAGGATCATCGCCGATGATCCTGCCCGCATGGCGCGCCATGAAAACGAGGGCAGGAGAGAAGGGCAGTCCGCTTCGGTACCTCCCAGCCAGGTAAACGCAAGTCTGCCGAAAGAAAGCCGGCCCGCGACAGAGCCACTTGTTTCGCCGCTGCGGGCTTTCGAAGACCCGGCAAACGAACGGGCACTGCCGCCGATCCCCGAGGTTGCGTCCATCGAGCAAGAACCCGAGGACGACATCCTCGCGGCGGTAGAGGAACAGGCTGGCGAAAAAGTCTACGAAGAGGTCGACGCAGAGGAACAGTATGGGGAGCCTGCCGAACAAATTCAGGCGGTTCTGACATCGCCTTCTGCGCACAGAGAGCAGGAACCACAGCGGCAGCCCGCAAGCGCCGTGCGCTATCCGAGCCGTGACGAGAACGAGCACAGGCTCATGTCGGCGGACACAAGCCGCGCCGTCGATACCGCTTTTAATACCCTTGCAGAGACCGTATTTGTGCAGAACGGTCCGACCCTCGAAGAGCTCGTCAAACAAATGCTGCGGCCGATGCTCAAGGCGTGGATCGATGACAATCTGCCAAAGCTGGTCGAGCGACTCGTGCGCGCCGAAATCGAACGCGTTTCCCGCGGCCGCCCATAAAATTTTGCGCCGCTCGTCATTCCGGGGCATTGCGCAGCGCAGCGCAGCGGCGAGCCCGGAATCCGTAACCACAGGCCTGGGATTATGGCTTCCGGCCCTCGGCTTTGAGCCTCGGCCGGAATGACGACCGCGCGATTGCCTCCCAACGAATATGCTCTAAAGCAAGGCGCATGATCGGCAAATCGTACGAACCCTCCGCCATCGAAGCACGCATTTATGCGGAGTGGGAGAACGCAGGCGCATTCCGTTGCGGGCAGCCCGAGCGCCTGGCCGCCAAACCCTTTTGCATCGTCATCCCGCCGCCCAACGTGACGGGCTCGCTCCACATGGGGCATGCGCTCAACAACACGTTGCAGGACGTGCTCGCGCGCTTTGAGCGCATGCGCGGCCGCGACGTGCTCTGGCAGCCGGGCACCGATCACGCCGGCATCGCCACGCAGATGGTGGTCGAGCGCCAGCTGATGGAGCGCCAGCAGCCTGACCGGCGCAGCCTGGGGCGTGAGAAATTTCTCGAACGCGTATGGGCGTGGAAACAGGAATCCGGCGGCACGATCACCGGACAGCTCAAGCGGCTCGGCGCTTCATGCGACTGGTCGCGCGAGCGCTTCACCATGGACGAAGGGCTTTCGCGCGCGGTGCTCAAGGTATTCGTGGAGCTCTACCGCGCAGGCCTGATCTACAGGGACAAGCGGCTCGTCAATTGGGACCCGAAGCTTCTCACCGCAATCTCAGATCTGGAAGTACGGCAGGTCGAAACGAAAGGCAGCCTTTGGTATTTCCGATATCCGGTTGAGGGCAGCGACGACAGCATTGTCGTCGCGACCACCCGGCCCGAGACCATGCTGGGCGACACCGCGGTCGCGGTGCATCCCGAGGACGCGCGGCATCGGCATCTCGTTGGCCGCCACGCGGTGCTGCCGCTCGTCGGACGGCGCATCCCGGTCATCGCCGATGCCTATTCGGATCCTGAGAAAGGAAGCGGGGCGGTGAAGATCACGCCGGCCCATGATTTCAATGATTTTGAGGTGGGGCGCCGGCACAACCTGCCGCTCGTTAATGTTCTTGATCCGGAAGCTCACCTAAGTCTCAGGGGAAACGATGCTTTTCTTCGCGACCTGCCAGCGTTGCCCGGCTTGGATGAGACGCTCTCCTATCACGCTCTCGATCGCTTCGCCGTTCGCAAAAAGGTCGTGGCGCGCATGGAATCGGAGGGGTTGCTCGCGAAGACCGAGCAACACACGCATGTCGTGCCCCATGGCGACAGATCGGGTGCGGTGATCGAGCCGTTTCTGACCGACCAATGGTATGTCGACGCGCACAAACTGGCGCAGCCCGCGATCGCCGCCGTGCTCGCGAGCCGCACCGTATTCGTGCCGCGCAATTGGGAAGCGACATATTTCAACTGGATGGAAAAAATCCAGCCCTGGTGCATCTCGCGCCAGCTCTGGTGGGGTCATCGGATTCCCGCCTGGTATGGATTGCCGTCGGCCCGGGAACAGATCTCATCAACTGCCGACAGCGCACGCCTCGCAATCTTTGTCGCCGCCACGGAAGAAGAGGCTCTCCAACAGGCGAAGGCGTTCTATGGCGGCAATGATGTGCGCGTGGTGGCAAATGAGCGAGAAGCCGTCGCTGGCGCGCACGCAATCTGGCGCGATGAAGACGTGCTCGACACCTGGTTCTCGTCCGCGCTTTGGCCGTTCTCGACTTTGGGATGGCCGCAGGGAACGCAGGAGCTTGCCCGCTATTATCCGACCGACGTGCTCGTGACCGGCTTCGACATCATCTTTTTCTGGGTCGCGCGCATGATGATGATGGGCCTGCATTTCATGCAGGAAGTGCCGTTCCATACCGTCTACATCCACGCGCTCGTGCGCGACGAGCGCGGCGCCAAGATGTCGAAGTCCAAAGGCAATGTGATCGACCCGCTCGAGCTGATCGAACAGTACGGCGCGGACGCGCTGCGCTTCACCCTTGCGGCGATGGTGGCGCAGGGCCGCGACATCAAGCTCTCAGCAAAACGGGTGGAAGGTTACCGGAATTTCGGCACCAAGCTGTGGAATGCGTGTCGGCTCGCCGAGATGTATGGCTGCGTCACGGTGCCGGGTTTTACTCCGAACTCCGCGCGCGAAACGCTCAACCGCTGGATCGCGCACGAGACCGCAAAGGCTGCGCGCGAGATCACCGAGGCCATCGAGGCGTATCGTTTCAATGAATCCGCGGGCGCCGCTTACCGCTTTGTGTGGAATGTCTTCTGCGACTGGTATCTTGAACTGGCCAAGCCGTTGCTGCAGGGGCCGGACGGCAGCGCCAAGGACGAAACGCGCGCAATGACGGCCTGGGTGCGCGACGAGATTCTCAAGCTTCTGCATCCGTTCACGCCTTTCGTCACCGAGGAGCTGTGGAACGTAACGGCAGCCTCCGCTCGGGCGAGTCTCCTGGCGCTTGCGCCTTGGCCGAAATACGAGGCGCTCGACGATGTGGCTGCGGAAGCGGAGATCGGCTGGGTGATAGATCTCGTCAGCGCGATCCGTTCCGTCCGTGCAGAGATGAATGTCGTCCTAGGGGCCGAGCTTCGCCTCGTCCTCGTCGCCGTTGCGCCTGCGACTGCCGTGCGCGCAGAGCGGTGGGCGGAAAGCATCAGGCGGCTTGCGCGGGTTTCGTCAATTTCCTTTGCCAGCGAGGCCCCGGCCGGCTCGGTGCAACTTGTCGTGCGCGACGAAATCGCCGCCCTGCCGCTCGCTGGTGTCATCGATTTTGCGGCGGAAAGAGCGCGGCTCGAGAAAGAAATGGCACGCGTTGATTCAGATCTCGCCCGCATCGATGCGAGATTGGGCAATACAGAATTTGTGCGGCGCGCGCCCGAGGACGTTGTCGAGGAAGAACGCGAGAAGCGCGAAGCGGCGCAAACACGCCGCGCGAAGATCAATGAGGCCTTGGAGCGGCTCAAGGGCGCGGCGTGAGCCGCCCGCGAAAATTCTGGGTCAGCATCAGCTTGCTTTGGCTTGCCGGCATCGGCCTGCGCCTGACCGTTCTTGCCGTCCCGCCTGTATTGTTGCTGATCCAGGACGATCTGCAGCTCACCGGGACCGGCGTGGGCGTGCTGAGCGGATTGCCCATCATCGTATTTGGCCTTGGCGCTCTGCCCGCATCGCTGCTTGTTGCCCGCATTTGTGCGGTCCGGACATTGGTCCTGGGGCTTTTGGTGGCGGGCATCGCCTCGGGTTTACGCGGCGCTCTCCTGAGCATCGTTGTGCTGTACGGCGCCACGATTGTCATGAGCGCAGGGCTTGCCTTCATGCAGACCGCGCTGCCGGCGCTGGTGCGACAATGGCTGCCGCATCGAGTGAGCCTTGCGACGGCGACTTTCAGCAATGGCCTGCTCGTCGGCGAAACACTGGGGGTCATGCTGACAATCCCGCTCGTGCTGCCGCTTGCCGGAGGTTCCTGGCGGGGCGCGCTTGCCCTTTGGGGCGTTCCGCTCCTCCTGTTTGCAATGCTAACGCTCGTACTTGCACCAGGACGCAGCCAAGCGGAATCCACAGCATCTCCGTCGCGCGCCTGGCCGAACTGGCGAAGCAACCAGGTCTGGCAGTTCGGCATTTTGTTTGGAAGCGTCAATGCGGTCTATTTCGGCACCAACGCGTTCGTCCCGCCTTATCTCAGCGATGCAGGCCGGACCGATCTGATCGGTCCGGTGCTCACCGCGTTGAACTTCGGGCAGCTGCCGGCGTCTTTCGCGCTGATCGCCATTTCACGCTTGCTCGAGCGCCGCGCCTGGCCCTTTGTTTGTTGCGGAATGCTGCTGATCGTTTGCATTATTGGGATTGTCAGCACTGCGAGTTTCTGGACCGTGCTCTTTGCCGGGTGTTTCGGCTTCGTGCTCGCTACGCTTCTGATGCTTTGTTTCGCTCTGCCCGCCTTGCTGAGCGCTTCCGGCGAGGTAGCCAGCATGTCCGCCGGCATGTTCCTGATCAGCTACAGCGAGGGACTGGCGATTTCCGTGCTCGGCGGCGTCGCCTGGGATTTCGCAGGAAGCCCGCCATATGCCTTTGTGCCCATTGCCCTGAGCGCCTTGCCGTTGTTGTTCATCCCCACGCGCGTCGATTATGGAAGCGCCAGCCATCGCCCGCGTATTTTGTCTGCGGACGCCGAGAGATGAGTCATGCCTTGAATGGCTTGCTCACAAAACGCGATCCTGTCAGCCCATAACGCCAGGGATGCTCCATTGCCTTGGTGATGCCGATGCGCGGCCCGATGCTGATTTCCACGTCCGACTGGCGCGGATAGATCGCAAATGGCGACCGATCGAGGCGAAGCCCGTTCTCTCTCGCGGTGATGCCAAGCGCCTCGCAAAGCCGCCCTGGCCCGGAGCACAGAAGCCGCTCGTCGCGTATCCCTCGTCGGCGGCGCATGGCGGCAAGTCCGTCCGTGGGCGCGACTGCGCGGATGAGCACGGCGCTCGCCGAGCCCTCGGCTTCGCAGACGAAATTCAGGCACCAGTGAATGCCGTAGGAACGATACACATAGGCATAACCCGGAGGGCCGAACATCACCGCATTGCGCGCAGTCTTTCCCGTGTAGGAATGGGCGGCAGGATCGGTGTGGTGGTACGCTTCGACCTCCACGATCATTCCGCCTGCGCCGTTGAACAAGAGCACCGCGCCGATCAGGTCGGGCGCGACGGCATGCACGCTGCGGCCGAAGAAGTCTCTGCGGAGGCGCCTCATCTCACGGATGCGCAAACAGCGCGCGCTGGTCCTTGTTTGGTCTGCGTCTCACGATCGGCAGCCGCAATTGACCCTCATAGTTTCCCATGGAATGATCGTCGCTCAACAGCAAAGCTGCCGATCGTTCAAGGAGGCTTGAGCCGCCATGCTGCGGGTTAGCGGCGTGAGCAAATCCTTCGGGGGCATTGCTGCGCTCAATGACGTTCGCCTCGAAGTTCCGCGGGCGAACATCACCGGAATAATCGGCCCGAACGGAGCGGGAAAGACGACACTCCTCAACGTCATCGGTGGTCTGCTGCGGCCGACTGCTGGCAACGTGATGCTTGCCGACGAGGATATAACCGAACTGCCCGTGCATGAACGCGCGCGCCGCGGGTTGACGAGAACGTTTCAGATCTCGCGGGAACTTGGCGCGCTCACCGTGCTCGAAAACCTGCTTGTTTCGCGCTTGCGGCAAAGCGGCGAGTCGATCTGGAAGACATTCGCGTACTTTCATGCCGTCGCGCGCGAGGAAGGGAAAGCAGTCGAGGCAGCGACGGGCATACTGCAGCGGGTGGGTCTCTGGAAGCTCGCCGACGATCCTGCCCATTTTCTCTCGGGTGGACAGAAGAAGCTCCTCGAGCTTTCCCGCGCGCTCATGATCGAGCCCAAGATCATCCTGCTCGACGAGCCGGCCGCCGGAGTGAGCCCGGTCATGCGCGCCGAAATCGCGGAAGTGATCAGGTCGCTGCGTGCCGAAGGCGTCACCTTCATTATCGTCGAGCACGACATGGAAATGATCGCCGGACTGTGCGATCAGGTTTACGTCTTCGCTGCGGGAAGCAATCTCACGTCGGGCACCTTCCAGCAGGTGGTGTCGGACCGGCGCGTGGTTGAAGCGTATCTTGGGGGCGTTTTGTGACACCGGCGCTTCATGCCGAAGGCGTTGTTGCCGGATACGGGGCTACCGACATCGTCAAGGGTGTGTCGGCAGTTGTTCCACCCGGTCAAATCTTCGGCGTGATCGGCCCGAACGGCTCGGGCAAGAGCACGTTCGTCAAGGCTCTTGCCGGATTGATTGCCACCCGCCGCGGCGAGATCCGGCTCGCCGATCGATCGATTGCGCAGTTGACCCCGTCACAGCGAGTCATGGCTGGGATCGCCTATGTGCCGCAGGAGTACAACGTCTTTCCCAATCTCACCATTGGCGAAAATCTGCGGGTGAGCAGCGAGTTCCTGGGCGCGCGCCGCGCGAGCGCCGAGCAGCGCGACCGCGTGCTCGCCATGTTTCCCGAAGTGGCTGGCCGCCTCAAGCTGCGGGCCGGATATCTGTCAGGCGGCCAGCGTCAGATGCTCGCCTTTGCCTGCGCGCTCATGGCGAGCCCCACCGTGCTGCTGTTGGATGAGCCTTCTGCGGGCCTTGCGCCGAAATTGGTGAGTGCGATTTTCGAGCGCGTCAAAGCAGCCAATGGCACAGGTCTCACCATTGTGCTTGTCGAGCAGAACGTGAAGGAAGCGTTCGGCATCGTCGACATGGTCATGGTTCTGGTGAACGGAACGGTTCGGCTGCTCGCCACCCCCAACGAGATTCGCACCAAACACGATCTGCACAGGCTCTATCTCGGATGAAGGGCCTGCTGCGGCAATGACAAGGCAGTTCGTATTCAATGGGTTCGTCACCGGCATGCTCGTTGCGCTGCCCGCGGTAGCGCTCACTCTGACCTACGGCATCCTGAGATTCCCGAATTTTGCCATTGGGGCGATGCTCACGGCGGGCGCGTATATTGCGTTTGGGTTCAATGCCTGGCTGGCGTTGCCGCTTCTATGGTCTGCCGCGCTGGGCGCCGTTGTTTTTGCAGCGGTTGCCGTCGGCATCGATCAGGCGGTATTCCGGCCATTGCGCGAGCGCAGTGCCATAACGCTGCTTGTGGCTTCGATGGGCGTGTCCTTTGTTCTGGAAAACGTCGCCCGCTTCATCTTCGGCAACCAGGCACGAAGCTATGAGATCCCCCTCGCGCGCCCCAACGAGATCCTCGGCATTCAGGTCAATTCCGAGCAGGTCATCACCGCTGCGACGGCTGTTTCCGCGATGTGCGCCGTCTACATCATCCTGCGTCATACCTGGCTCGGCCGCGCCATGCGCGCGGTCTCTGATGACCCGGCCCTTGCCGCCGTGCGAGGCATCAATCCGGGCCGCATCGTACGCTGGACCTGGGCACTGACCGGGGTGCTCATCGGGATCGCCGGCGTGCTTGCCGGAATGGATCGGGCAATCGATCCGCTGCTCGGCTGGAACTACGTCGTCACCGTATTTGCAGCAGCCATTCTGGGCGGTTTGGGCAACCCGCTGGGCGCAATCATAGGGGCACTCACCGTGGGTGTGGTGGAGGAGACTTCGACGCTTGTGATCCCGCCCAATTATCGGCAGGTGGTCAGCTTCATGTTCATCGCTCTTATTCTTCTCATCCGTCCTCAGGGTCTGCTCGGCATGCAACGTCTGCGTAAGTAGCAAATCAATGGCAGCCTATCTGGTGACCATACTTACGCTCGTCAGCATCGCGGCGGTGTTCGGCCTCGCGCTTAACCTGCAGTGGGGGCTTTGCGGGATGGTGAATTTCGGGCTCGCCGGTTTTATGGCCCTCGGCGCCTATTCGTGCGCACTGCTCGCCTTGGCAGGTGCCAATTCACTCGTGGCAACGGTCGGCGCCATGATTGTCTGTGCCGCAGCCTGCGGCGCTACAGCCCTGATCTCGCTGCGGCTTTCCGACGAATATTTGGCCATCCTCACGCTCGGCTTCGGAGAGGTTGTCCGCTTGGTTATCCTGAGCGAGGAATGGTTGACCAACGGCTCACTGGGGTTGCCGGGTATCCCGCGTCCGTTCGCCGCCTGGCTTCCCGAGAAGCATTACGAGATGTGGTTCCTGGGCTTGTGCCTCTTGGTTGTCCTCGCGCTCTACGCCTTTCTGGAAATTCTCGTGCGCGCGCCCTTCGGACGCGCGGTGCGCGCGGTAAGAGAAGACGCGGTCGTGGCGGCAACGCTTGGAAAGAATGTCGTCGGCCTGCGCGTTCGGGCATTCGCATTGGGCGGCGCGATCATCGGGCTCGGCGGCTCGCTGCATGCATTTTACATGACCTACATTGATCCCAGCCAGTTCTCCACGATCGTCACCGCTTACGCCTTCATGGCGGTGATCGCGGGAGGTCGTGGGAGCAACAAGGGGCTTCTCATCGGTGCCGTGACGATCATGTTCCTCGTCGAGGGCTCTCGGTTTCTCAAGGACGTGATTTACGTCTTCGATGCAACGCAGCTTGCGGCGCTTCGTCTCATTCTCATCGGACTAGGCCTGATCCTGTTCTTGATTTATCGTCCGCAGGGCATATTGCCCGAGTATCGTTTGCGCGGTCACAAGCGCGGGCGGTTGGGTGTGCCCACGCCGACCTAAGTGCATCACAGTTTGTGACAAACGCAGCCGGTGTGAAATCACAGCCGATGGCCAGAGTGAGCAAGATCCCGTCTTCGGCATTGCCGCCTGAAACGGCGGCGATTTACGAGCGTTTCGCATCGACCTATGGCCCGTTCCGTAATCAGGTGGCGGTGTTCGCGCATGTCCCGTCGGCGGTTACGCACCTCATGGGCCTTCTGCTCGAGCTCAAAGCGCAGCAGAACATCCCATGGCGTTATGTCGAGCTTGCGATTGTGGTCACCTCGAAGCTCAACGCCTGCGAATACTGCGTGGCCCACCACACGCGACCGCTCGAGGTGGAAGGGCTCTCCCTTGCCGCGATCGAGAGGCTTCCCGCAATCGAAGGCAATTCCGAGCTCACCGAACTCGACAAGCTCGTCGTCGAATACACGATCGCCGTCACCACCCAGGCAAATCGCATTCGCGATCGGATGTTCGATCGCCTGCGGGCGCATTTCAGCGAGGCGCAGATCGTCGAGCTCACGCTGCGCATCGCGCTCTGCGATTTCTTCAACCGCTTCAACGATGCATTGATGATCGAAAACGAGCTCGAAGAGGAAACTCCCGCGGCGGCCGAATAGGTCGATGCGCGGCGCCGCTCAACGTCCTTCCCGAGGAGAATGGAAATGAAAACAACTCACGTCCCTCGCATCAAACGCCGCATCTTGCTCAAAGGAGCCGCAGCGAGCGCGTTTGCACTCGCCGCGCCTTACATCGCGCGCGCGCAGGGCGGCCCTGACATTCCCATCGGCGTGCTTCTGCCGTTTACAGGCTCGCAGGGCGCCTACGGTCCCGATATGCGCAAGGCCGCGGAACTTACAACGGCCATGATCAACGATGCGGGCGGTATCCTGGGTGGGCGCAAGTTCAAGCTGTTCTTCGAAGACGACGAGTCAAGCCCCACCGCTGGCCTTGCGGCGACGAAGAAGCTTCTCGAAATCCACAACACCGCGGCGGTGATTGGTATCTGGGGCAGCCCGATCGCCATGGCGATCAAGCCCGTGCTGATCAGCGCCAACACCTGCATGATGGTTTCCGGGGCCGCCAACGCGATCACGGATGGCGACACGAAAGGGCTTGTGTGGCGTTACCAGGCCAAGGCCACAGACTGGGGACCGGGAATGGCCAAGGCGATGCTGTCGCGCAATTGGAAGACCGTTTCCATTCTCGCGCAGCAGAACCCTTTCGTCATCCCAATGATCGAGCCGGCGAAGAAAACATTTGCCGACGGCGGCGCCAAGGTTCTCGATACAGTCATCTACAACCCGGATCAGCCTTCCTACCGGGCGGAAGTGCAGCGCATTTTCGGCGCCCGTCCTGCGCCGGATGCGGTGATGTGTCTCGGCCTTCTTACCGATTTCGTCTCGATCGTGCGCGAGGTCGTGAGGGGCGGCTTCAAGAGCAAAATCATGGCGCTCTCGATCATGGCCGATGCCGAGGGCAAGTTCATCGAAGCTGTGGGGGCGGAAACCGCCGAAGGCATCGAGCATTTTCAGCCGGCCCCGCCGCTCGGCACGCCGAACTACAAACGCTTCCAGCGTCTCATGGGCGCCACGGACGAGAACGCCCTGTACCTTTTTGCCGGCAACACCCATGACCAGGTCTGCACGCTCGCGCTTGCCATGGAAAAGGCCAAGAGCACCGAGTCGCTGACCTACACGAAGCAGATTCCCGCAGTGTGCAATGCCCCGGGGGAGAAGGTCGACGACATTCTCACCGCGCTGAAAATGGTGCGCGCAGGAACCGACATCGATTTCATGGGAGCCGGGTCGGATTGCGATTTCGATGCCCGCGGTGACCAGCTGAACCGCCACTTCGGGCATTTTATGATCAAGGGAGGCAAGCAGGTCCTGGTCCAGATCATCAAGGGGCCCGAGCAGCACACCTGAGAGAGGCGCTGCAGGAGTGATGCGGGAGGGGTGAAGATCCTCACGTTTGTCTGAACCGACGGCCGTATATACATTGCGAGAAGCAGCATCGGAGGCCGATATTGGGGCTCATGCTCGATCCCCAGACCCTGAAGACGACGCTTGAATTGCGCGTCGAGGGAGCGCTGCAGGAAGCCCTCGACATTTTCTCCTTCGAGCTCGTGCATCCGCAGGGCCAGCTTCTGCCGCCTTTCGAGGCCGGCGCTCACGTGGATGTGCACCTGCCCGGCGCCCTCCTGCGCCAATATTCGTTATGCAATGATCCGTCGGAACGGCACCGATACGTCATTGCGGTTCTGCGGGAGACCAATGGCCGCGGCGGGTCGGCGGCGCTGCATGGCGTCAAGCCAGGCGAGATGCTCACGGTTTCACATCCCCGCAATCATTTCCCGCTCGCCGGCAAGGAAGCGCAGTTCCACCTTCTGCTCGCGGGCGGCATCGGCGTTACCCCGATGATGGCAATGGTTGCTGCGCTCAAGGCGCGCGGCACCGAGTATCGCATGCATTATTGCACGCGCTCGCCTGACCGCACGGCCTTCCTCGACCGGTTAGGGCCTGAGATCGAAGCGGGCAGGGTTGTGCTGCACCACGATGGCGGTGATCCCTCGAAAGGACTGGACATTGCGGCCCTGCTCGCGAGCTATCAACTCGGTACCCATCTTTACTACTGCGGGCCTAAGGGCTTCATGAGCGCAGTGAAGAACGCGACCGGCGCATGGCCTGCGCATGCAGTACATTTCGAATATTTCACGGCACCCGAGCATGAGGCCTACGACAACGCACCCTTTCAGATCGAGATCGCCGGCACGGGTCAGTTGTTTGATGTGCCTGCTTCGGAATCAATCGTTGACGTTCTGCGTGCGAACGGCTTTAGCATCGACACCGATTGCCGCGAGGGCTACTGCGGAACCTGCATCACGCGCTATGTCAAAGGCGAGCCCGAGCACCGGGATACTGTACTGAGCGAAAAGGAGCGCAAGAGCTACGTCATGATCTGCTGCGCCCGCGCAAAAGTATCGCCGCTCGTATTGGATTTGTAAGGCTTGACGGCTTCACGATGGGCCGCAGCCGGATGGAAAAGAGGAGACGACCATGACGCTGTCTGCTGCCCCTGCGCAGAGCGCGCTCGCAACGCACGTCTGCATTCGCAATGCTTGGTACGTCGCCGGGCTGTCCGCCGACTTCCCCAAGGAGAAGCTGACCGGCCACGTCATTGCCAAGCGGCCCGTGGTGATCTGGCGCACGCGCAACGGCAACGTCGTCGCCTACGACGACCGCTGCGCGCACAAGCGCTTCCCCCTGTCGAAGGGACGGCTGATGCCGGACGGGACGCTCGAATGCGCCTACCACGGCCTGCGCTACGACATGTCGGGAAAGTGCGTCATGATCCCCTCGCACCCGACCGGGCCCATCTCGCCGCAGGCGGTGGTGCGGCCGTTCCCGGTCATCGAACAGGACGGGCTCGTGTGGGTCTGGCCGGGCGATCCGGCGCGGTCCGAAAACCGCCGGCCCCCGCGTCTGCCGGAGATCGGCGATGAGACTTGGGAGACTGTTGTCGTGGGCCCGATGGAAGTGCCTGCGAACTATCTCCTCCTGATCGAAAATCTCCTCGACATCACGCATTTCTACCCGCTGCATGACGGCAATATCGGCGATGTCGCCAACAGCCGCATCCCGGTAGAGCTTGAAGAGGGGGAGGTGGACGGCAACCGGTACGCCATGACGATTCGCCGGACCTCCAACTACACGCAACCGCCATATTTGGTCGACTGGTTCCACTACGACGTCGTCGATCGTCATCACACCCACTGCATGATGTCGCCGGCAATCACCCGCGTGGTCATGCGCAACGCGCCTCCCGGGAAACTCGACACCAGCGAAACCGAGCGTGAATATCCGGGCGCCTTGCGGGAAGGAGGCGAAGAGCGGGGCTACGTTCTCGTTCACACCCACACGCCGATCGACGAACGCCGGCACGTCTGGCGAGTTGTGGTGAACTGCCCGGCGCATCACATGTCCAAAGGCGATCCGAAGAAGTCGGCGGCAAAGCGCGTGGCGGAAATGTTTCCGCCTGTCGCGGAGGAGGATCGGTGGGCGCTCGAGCAACAACAGACGATGTTCGACTATCCGGACGAAGGCTATCAGGAGGTTTTTCTCAAGCCCGACATCGCGATCAGGCGCGCGCGCAAGATTTTCCAGGACCTCGTGCGCGAGGAGCGGGCCGCTTCGCTGGTGCAAGCTGCGGAGTGACTGTGGCGCCGGCGCCCGGCTTCCGCGTCGGCGCTGGCTCTAGCACCGCCCCCTTCCGGCTCCGGCTACGCAGCCTGTTCGCGGGCGCCAGTTTTGTCGTAAAAAGTGAGTCTGTGACATTTTTTGTTAACCAGTTATTAACTCTGTGGCGCCCGTGCAACACGGCTAAAACATTGAGGTTCTGACCGGAATCCGGCGCAGCCGCGCCGCGATTTGGCCATACGCTCCCCCGAGATCAAAGCGAGCACACTGCGCACACGAGTCGAGAAGGCTCGAGGCGGGCGGCAGAGACAAGGATACGAGGGCGCAATGCACGCGACGCTGAAGGCAAACTTGCCCAGCCGGCATCTGACGGAAAGAGCCGAGCGCGCATCTCGCTGCTCCCTGGCTACCACCGACGAAAACGGCCGCTGTAGCGCAGATTTGAAGCCCGCCGGCCGTTATATCGCCAAATATGTAAGTGAAAGTCGGGACGTTCCGCGCCTGCTGCGGGAGCTTCTCGATCACGGCGATTGCCTGACCGGTACGGGGCGTACGGTCGTCGAGAAGCCGCAACAGGTGAAATGGAGCACGGACCAGATCGTGGTCCAACCCGGCGGCAAGCCGCTATCCGTCACCAGCGGTGTCGTCGGGCTCAGAGGCAACTTCGTGCCGAATGGGGCTACGAAGGTTGCCGGGATGGCGGACTTGCAATTTGCCGGTTCGGCGCGCTTTGACGGGGAGGAAGCGCGCTTCGATCAGGTCAAGAACAAGAACTACAGGGAAGGCGAAGTGCTCGTGATCCGGTACGGAGGGCTGCAGGGCAGCCCCGGGATGCGAGAAGTATTGCCGACGACGACTGCCCTCCATGGGCAGGAAACGCTCGAGAAGATGTGTCATGCGCACATCTGAAATTCTCCTGAGCATGGGCTTGCTGGCGCTCGCTTTCGGGCTATCGCCCGCCGTCAGCTTCGATGGCCGGCCGGAGGGATCTACGACCGTGGTCCCCATGCCCAATGCGGCAGGGTCGGTGACGCCGGAAATGAACACCTTGGGCAGCGCAACCCCGCTGGTGGCTGTCCCGGTCAACCCGCTGGTGACGCCCCGCTCAATGGTACCCTCGACCCCGTTTGAGGCATTCCGCTCGGGCACGCAGGCACTGCGTCAAGGTAGAACGGACCAGGCGGTGCTCGAGCTCGAATACGCCGCCGAGCAGGGCGTTCCCGGAGCCCTTTGGAAGCTTGGTCGCATGTATTCGGACGGGGACGGCGTGCCTATGAACGAGTCGCGCGCCTATGATTATTTCCGCCGCCTGACAGCCCTGTTTGCGAACGAGAACGTCGACGGCTCCAACGCAGGCTATCTCGCGAAGGCATTCGTCGCGCTGGGCCAATATCATCTCAACGGAATTCCGGGCACCCTGCAGCGGGACGCAAATGTCGCGCGTGAGATGTTCCGCTACGCCGCCACTTATTACGCCGATCCCGAAGCTCAGTATCTTCTGGGGAAGCATTACCTCCTGGAGAAGCCCAAGGATTCGATCCAAGCCGCTCGATGGCTTCGACTCGCAGCAAACAAGGGTGAGCATCGCGCGCAGGCTCTGCTGGGAGGCATGCTGTTCCGCGGTGAAGAGGTGTCACGCCAGGCTGCGCTCGGACTGTTCTGGCTCATCGTCGCGAAGGACGGAGCTGCTCCGGAGGAGACCTGGATCACCGAGATGTACGCAGACGCGGTCGCTCAGGCCAATGAAAACGACCGCACATTGGCCCACAAGTACTTGGAAGATTGGCTTAAACGCCGAATTCTGTTGCCCCCTGGCCACACCCCCAATTAATCGGGTTCACGTGCCCAAATGGTAATGGACCTGAATCGCTTCAGAGCGTACTTCTATTCCAAATGCAAAATCTCAGCACACGACCATCCGGATCCTTGCTCGCGGCAGGCGCAGCCGCGCTTGCGCTGATACTTGCGGCAGCGCCGGCGGTTGCGGCGGATCTCAGCGTTGCACCCATGTACCGGGCCGTTCCTGCAGCGCCGATGATCACCAACTGGAGCGGGGCCTACATCGGCATCCAAGGCGGTGGGGCGTGGGGCAGCGCGGTCGTGCACAGCGATGTTACCGGCCTCGACCAGACGCCACGGTTCGACGTTAAGGGCGGCTTCATCGGATACACGAGCGGCTACAACATCCAGAATGGCAGTTGGGTCTACGGGTACGAGGGTGACACCTCCTATCTGTGGAAGCGCGGAAGTACCTTCGAGTTTCCCCCCAATGCAGCCTTTCAGAACGAAGTCAGAGAAAATTGGCTCACGACTTTCCGCGGCCGCGTCGGCTACGCCTATGATAATTGGTTGCTCTACGCCACCGGCGGTGCCGTGTGGGCAACCGTGCATAACGACCAGGTGGGTCCGCCCGGCCTGATTAGCGAGGCGCATTCCCATTGGGGCTGGACAGCCGGCGCTGGCGTGGAGATGCGGCTCACGAGGGAACTGTCTGCGAAGGTCGAGTATCTCTATGTGGGCCTGCAGGACAAATCCTACTTCAATCCGGCACCAAATCCGGTCTTTTCAAGCGGTCAGCGCGTCTCGCTCGACGACCATCTCGTTCGCGTCGGCGTGAATTACAAGCTGCCCTGGAGCATCCTGGATAACTTCTTCCGGCGCTACTAGAGCATGATCCCGAAAAGTGGGAACCGGTTTTTCGAAGAACCTCATCCTGCTCTAAGCGCGTCATAGGTCGAGGTCGGCCCAGACCGGCACGTGATCCGACGGCTTCTCCCAGCTGCGCACGTCTTTATCGACGCCCACCGCCACGAGGCGGTCGGCAGCCTGCGGCGATAGCACGAGATGATCGATGCGGATGCCGTCATCCTTCTGCCAGGCTCCCGCCTGATAGTCCCAGAAAGTAAAGGGACCGGGACCGTCCGTGGCCGCTCTTACGGCGTCGGTGAGACCCAGATTGCATAGGGCGCGAAATCTCTGTCTCGTGCGCGCATCAAACAGCGCATCTCCCACCCATTTGGCGGGATTGCGGGCGTCGAGTTCTGTCGGAATGACGTTGAAATCCCCTGCGAGGATCAATGGCTCCTCCAGCTGCATGCACTCATTTGAATAATCAAAAAGCCTGCCCATCCAATTGAGTTTATAAGAGAATTTATCAGTATCAGGCGGGTTCCCATTCGGCAGATAAAGCGATGCCACTCGAAGCGCTCGTGGTCCCACGGAGATGACCGCCTCGAGAAACCGCGCGTGATCATCGCTGTCGTCCCCGGGCAACCTCGGCGTGATTTCGTCAAAACGAAACTTGGAGAGGAGCGCCACGCCGTTGAAGGCCTTTTGACCGTGCACAACCACGTTGTAGCCCAGCGCCTCCAGTGGTTCGCGCGGAAATGCCTCGTCGATACATTTCGTCTCCTGCAAGCAGACGATGTCCGGCGACCGCTCGGACAGCCACGCGCAAAGGTTGTCGATTCTCTGCTTGATCGAATTGATGTTCCAGGTGGCAATGCGCATTGCAGCGACTAATGCATGGTTTTAGGGACACTTGTCGAAATATATGAGGTTACGAGGTTTTTAGGAGCCATGCCGGATTGAAGGATGTACCCTTCCCATCGATATGTTAGAAGCTCCGCGTGCCCGCCCCGCCATGAGCGGTTTTGAGCACACTCCCAACCCGGGCGACCCGTCGCCAGGCCGAAGGAAGGCCTATCCGGTATTTTCGATGAAGACGCGCACTTGGGTACTGGGGCTGCTCGCGATCGTCGCGGCAGTAGCCGTGGCGGCGGCAACTCGTTCGTCCTGGAATGGTGCAGTCGCGCAGGCGCCGCGTCCTGCCGCTCGCGCCGTTCCAGTGGAAGTCTCCACGGCTCTCAAGCAGACCGTGCCCGTTCAGGTCGAGGTGCTCGGATCGGTTACTCCCATTGCCAGCGTTGCCCTCAAGGCGCGGGTGGATAGCGAGATCATCGGAGTGCATTTCCGCGACGGGGCGATGGTCAAGCAGGGCGACCTGCTTTTCACCTTGGATAGCCGCACGGTCGAAGCGCAGG
>JBEVJT010000325.1:0-3603 GCA_040510075.1 Xanthobacteraceae bacterium
CAAGCTTACTTTCAACGCCGGGCCGAAATCTCCCAACCCGAGCGAACGCGCGCTCGAGCATCGCGTTCAATTGCAGAAAAAGATGCAATCGATCAGCGCCCCGCCTGCAGTGCCGAAACGCGTCCTTACTACGGGCCTCGCGAAAGTCACATTGCCTCCCATGCCAGAAATCAAGACAGCTGATAGCGCGCCGCGCACCATGATGAGCGCGGGCGGCGCGCGGGCGGCGTTCGGAGCCACTGGAGCACTGTCGTTAGGCGGAGCAGGCGGCGGCGGGAACGGGACCGCGATCAACTTCTTTGGCATCCGTGATATCAGCACCAGCGTCGTGATTATGATCGACGTCTCGGATTCAATGTTTACGCGCACGGGCGATGCCTCTGGCCGCAAACTCGTCAGGCACGGGAAGGATCAGAATTTTCAGGTCATCCGCGAGGAGGCGATCAAGCTTGTGCAAAGTCTCACCCCGCAAACCAGCTTTGGGATCGTGCGCTGGTCTGGCGGGGCTTATTCCTGGAAAACAGAACTGGTCCCTGCAACCGAGGAAAACAAGCAGGCGGCGATCGCGCACATTCAGGGTGAAGTCGATTACAAGACCAGTAAGCCGAAGCCGGGAAAACCTGGCGGAACACGGCACGATTATGCGCTGGCCGAAGCGTTCTCCCTTAAACCGGAAACGATCTACATGCTGACCGATGGCAATGCGACCGAGTCACAAGGTGGGGGCGGACTGAAGCCGATCCCGCCTCAGGAAATCTACCGGGTCGCGGAGGAGGGTCAGAAGAAGTTGGCGAAAAAGGCGCATCTCCATGTCATCTATTACCTGAACAGCCAGGAAAAATCCGATGAGGTAAGTATGCTGCATGGGTTGGCGAATCGGAACAGCGGCAAATTCCAAAAGGTCGAAGCCAAAGGGCTAAAGAAGTAAGCCATCGTGGTGAGTTGCCTTTCCGTGTGGTGTGCGCCATCTGATTTCCATGCGCAAAGTGAATCTCAACGATCTCGCGGAAGACGAACGCAAATCGCCGAAAGGCAAATTCCACAAATTCGTCAAAGACGTCTCGATCGCGCTTGGGCGCGAAAAGGACTCGCTCGATCTCGCCAAGCGGCATCCGTTTGATCTCGCGCAGGTCCGAATTCCCAAAGGAAAAAGCTATTGTCCTTATCACGGGCACAGCGCGGAGACCGAGCTTTATGTTGTTGTCTCGGGCCGGGGGAAAGTGCGCGACCACCAAGGGACGACGGACGTGAGCGCGGGCGATTCCTTTTTCTTCGCGCCAGGCCAGGCGCATCAGCTCTCGGCCACCGAGAACGAGGATTTTGTCTACTACGTGATCGCCGATAATCCGCGCGGTGATTCCTGTTACTATCCTGACAGTGGCAAATGGGTGGCTTTCAAGGAAGGCTCGGAGGAAGTGATCGTGAAAGGCGCCGAGGCCGACTACTACGACGGCGAAGAATAGGCGGTTTGGTTCGGCACGCGGCCACCGCCTACGTGTCGCCATTAGGAATTGTCATCCCGAGTCGCGTAGACGGCGAGGGACCTCACAATTGCAATCCGCGGTCTCTCATCTTGGGACGGCGCAAGTTGCAATTGTGAGGCCCTTCTCCGTGCTTTGCCGGATCAGGCTGACAGGATGGGAGAAGCGGTCCACGCGCTTCCCGGAAAGTTCACGCTGCGTTGCCGCTCCCGGGCAACGATGGTAGTCAATTGGATGGCCCCGTTGCGTTCATGTGCCGGCGCGCTGCTTTTGGCGTCCGCGCTCTTTGCTGCTCCGACAGCGCACGGCCAGGTGTTCGGCGGCCGGCAACTGGTCGAAGCGAAGCTTCTCGCCGACACGACGGCGGTGGTTCCCGACCGACCGTTCACGGCCGGACTGCTCCTGAAAATGGCGCCCGGCTGGCACACCTACTGGGAGTTCCCGGGCGACGCCGGCATCCCGACCGAGCTGAAATGGGACCTGCCACCCGGTTGGAAAACCGGCCCGATCCAATGGCCAATTCCGCTCAAGCTAAGCGAACCGGGAGACATTCAGATTTACGGCTATCACGACGAAGTCCTGCTCATGATGCAGCTTACTCCGCCGTCCAGGATGGAGTCGGCGTCTGTCAAACTCGCTGGCGAAGCGACCTGGCTCGTTTGCGAGAAGATCTGCATCCCCGGCAGCGCCAAGGTGCAGCTGGATCTGCCCGTAGGGGCCCAGAGCACTCCCGCCAATGGGGAACTCTTCGCGAAATTCCGGGACCGCCTCCCCAAGCCGCTCCCACCGGGTGCGGGCAGTGCATTACACTGGAGTCGTCAGGCAAAGGAGTTTCGCCTAACGATCGCAGACAAGAGCCTCGCTCGGGAGTCCTCGGTTGATTTTTTCCCGTTGCCCGATGCCTCGACCTTGATTGGCCAGCCGCGCCGGGAACAGTCCAACGACGGTTCGATCGCCTTCATCATTCCGATCGAGTCTGCGAACCAAAGCGTGCAATCCCTTGATGGATTGATCGTTTCCGGTGATCACGCCTTTTCGCTAGGAAAGAACGTTGCCGCGCCCGGAACCAGTGCGAGGGAAATCGCCGCGCCGGGAGAGTCGCCAGCTAGCCTGTTGAAGCTCCTCTTCTTCGGCTTCATTGGAGGTTTCATCCTCAATCTCATGCCGTGCGTCCTGCCGGTGATTTCGCTCAAGATTTTCGGTTTCATCCAGCACGCCGGCGACAGTCGAACGCGCATTTTCGGCAATGGCCTCGCTTTCGCGATCGGCATCTTTGCATGGTTCATCGGTCTCGCGGCCCTCATGATCGCTCTCAAATCCGCGGGCCGCGAAATCACCTGGGCTTTCCAGTTTACCAACCCCTATTTCGTCGTCGCAATGAGCGCGGTCGTCCTCGTTTTCGCTCTCAACCTCTTTGGCGTTTTCGAGATCACGCTTCCGGCCGCGGCTGCCACCGGGCTGGTCGGCTGGAGCACGCGCGAAGGATACGCCGGCTCCTTCTTCCAGGGCGTTTTCGCAACGGTTCTCGCCACCCCCTGCACCGCGCCCTATCTGGGCACGGCGCTCGGGTTCGCCTTCGCGCAATCGGCCGCAATCATCGTCCTCATGTTCCTCGCGATCGCGGCCGGGATGAGCACGCCCTATCTCCTCCTCAGCGCCCAGCCGGCCTGGCTCCGCTTCGTCCCGCGGCCCGGTCCCTGGATGGTGCGGGTAAAGCAGTTCATGGGTTTTCTCCTCCTCGCCACTCTGCTCTTTTTGCTTTGGGTAATCGGCGTCGCGCGCGGCGTCGACGCCGCCCTCTGGGTGAGCGCATTTCTTCTCGCCCTCAGCATCGCCTGCTGGATGCTCGGTTCTTTTTCCACGCCCGTCGTCCCGCGCAGGCAGCGCTCCTTCGTTCTCGTCCTCGTTCTGCTCCTCGTCCTCGGGAGCGGCTTCTATTTCATCGGTCAAAAATTTGCCGCCGCGAAGACCGCAGCCTCCGGCCTGACAAAAGGCGACTGGATCGCCTTCAGTCCCGAGCGTTTGCAAAATGAACTGGCCGCCGGCCGCACGGTCTTCATCGATTTCACCGCCGCCTGGTGCATCACGTGCAAATTCAACGAGACTTCCGTCCTGGAAAGCG
>JBEVJT010000326.1:0-14068 GCA_040510075.1 Xanthobacteraceae bacterium
CGCGGGCTCCCAGCGGGTTGGAGGGTCCGCCCCGCATGTGTCGCGGAAGACCCGGCTTGCGCCTGAGCATCTGCTCGGG
The DNA here is from genome assembly GCA_040510075.1 of Xanthobacteraceae bacterium. GTDB lineage: Bacteria > Pseudomonadota > Alphaproteobacteria > Rhizobiales > Xanthobacteraceae > VAZQ01. The sequence goes on from JBEVJT010000326.1 coordinate 80, forward strand.
CGGCGTCCAATCCGGCCATTCACGCTTTGCAGTGATCGTGGCGGTGCCGCTCCAGCTGAATCCGTCGCGACCGACGCCAATGCCGTATCGAAGGGCCTGGCCCTTCCCGAGAACGAGATAAAGCCGCCGCTCGCGCGCGCTCACGATGACGGTTCCCGGCTCGTGGTTCGTCTGCAAGGGCACGACCGTGCGCGGCTCGGCGGTGAACATGGCAACGAAGTTCGACCACGGGTAATAGCCGGGATCGGCGCTTGCGCATGATGAAAACAGCAATGCGGCCGCAACCGTCGCACCGGCAAGCAAACGCGAAAGCATGGTAGCAGCCCCCGTGTTGGTGCACCTTCGAATCATAACGAGCAACAACGAATCGGAGAGTACGATTCACGCGTCTTGATTGTCGATGCAGAAGCACTGAAATTCGATGCATTCCCGAATTTCTGTTGCGCAATTGTTGCGCGCAGCGAGGCGGGTGTGGATATTTATTTGTAACCGCGCAAAGGAAAACACTCGCTCTGCGCAAATACCCGAAAGCAATCAGTCGCAGGCGTTTCTCAGAATCTGAGTTCGCCCGGATGCGCAGGGAACGACAGAAGTGAATGCGTGACCCAGAGGCCAATTGGGTCCTCTGAGTTAAAGAGATCTCTAAACCTACTGGCCGAGCGCGCGGACAAATCCGCGTCTCCGGCAAGTCAAACGGCTAGAGCCGAACCGTGAAGCTCGCCTGCCAAAAGGCCGGCGACAAGCAATGCGGCCTGCAGGACCGGCACAGGCCGGCCCTGCAGCGCAGTTCGGATTAGCCCTTGGTGACGACGGGGGGCGGAGCCTTGCCCTTGCCCTTGCCGATGCCGGCGCAGCCGGCAACACTGACCGCCACGAGCGTGGCGACGAATGCGATCAGAAGCTTTTTCATCGGGATCCCCTCTGTTTGGTGCCTCTGTGGTTGAAAACAGATGCTCCGATAGCAACACGAATCGAGGGCTCTGAACTAGTGCTTGAAAGCCACACTGCGTATCAAAGCGAATGGGCTTCGGCCGTCAGACCCCATTTTCGATCAAGCCCCAGATCGAAACTCCGCACAGGAAGCCTAGAAGTCGCTTGCTGCACGCGCCGCAACTTGCCCATTTAGTGCGGGATTTGGTTAACCAAAGTTGACCGTAATGCCGCCCCAGGAGCTAGCGAACGATTAAAGACGCCCCTCCTCGCCGCGAAATCCACTCCGTGACGCCAGTGGCCCGCAATGAGCGGACGACACGTATTCAGCGCTGCGCCGCCTCGGGCCGGAAATAAACATCGGCCTTCATGCCGACGGCAAGCGGGCCAGGCTCCGCCAGCTCGATCAGCACTTCCACAATGTCGACGTCCGCCTGATTGCGTTGCAGCCGCGGGTTGCTGTGAGCAGGCTCCACGATGGGCGCAATGAACGAGACTTTGCCTGCGACTTCACGGCCGCGAAAAGCCGACGGGCGCACCAGCACAGATTGGCCGATCTTGACCTCGCCGAAGTCGCGCTCGTCCACCTCCGCCCGCACCCGCAATGCAGAGATGTCGCCGAGCAGAACCAGGGGCTGCGAGGCGGAAGGGGTGGCGAGTTCTCCCGCCTTCGCATTGACCTGAAGCACCGTCCCGGCGATCGGCGCGCGCACGATCATTTTCTCAATCGCCGCCTCGGCGGTCCAAAGCTCCGCGCGCGCGAGATTGAGCTGACCCTCGGCCTGCGTCGGCAAAGGCACTCCGTTATCAGCCTCGAGCTTGCGCAGATCGGCTTCGTGCCGCGTCAGACGCTCTTGCGCACGTGATAGGGCGCTGCGCGCGGCATCGAGCTCGGCGGCTAAGGCGCGACCGGCCCGCCATTCGATAACGGCGCGGTCGAATGCGCCCTGTGCTTCGCGGACGGAGCGCCTGTCGTCGGCAACCGCATCCTCGGCCCGGCGCCGGTCGGCCGCCTTGCTCGACGGCGCTTGATCGTCGCGTGCGCGTTTGCGCATGGCGACCTGCGCCAGAACATTGGCTACGCGCGCCTGGGCTTCCTTGTCGGAAAGGCGCACCAGAGGTTCTCCTACGAGCACCTTGTCTCCCGCCTTGACGAGAACGTCGGCGATGGGGGCGATGATCTCCGCGCCGATCTTGATCTCGCCCGATATGGACTCGACGCGTCCCGGTGCCACGGCTTGCCAGCGCTTCTCCTCCGGCCCTTCCACCCGCGCAGCCTGCGCACGCTCCTGCGCCGCGACTGGCTGCCCAGGGCAGGCAAGCCCGATTGCAACAGCGCCGAAACCCAGCGCGACCAAAACCGCTTTATGAGCTGCCTGCCTCACTCCTGTCTCCAGTTCTCAGCGCGTAAAGACCATTGCAGGATCGATGCGCATGACCTTTACGATCGCGGCAATCGCCGAGACGATGCACATGAACACCGTCAGCACGAAAATCAATGCCGTCAACTGCGGAGTCATAATGATCGGCAACGCGGAATCGGCCGTTTGTTGCATGATGAGCAAGCCGATCGCCGTCGCGACGCCAAAACCGATCACGGCGCTTAACAGCGCCTGCATGATAATGACCTTATGGATGTACATCCTGGATGAACCGATAGCGCGCAGGGTTGCGAATTCGTTCAGGTGATCCTTGGTGCTGGCATATAGCGTCTGCGCGACGATCACGGTTCCGACAATGAGCCCGAGCAGGGCGCCTGCGAACAATGCGGCGCCAGCCCCGGTGTCAAACAGCCAGAAAGTGCGGCTGCGCTCGCGGAACTGGTCGGGGGTAAGAACTTCCACATCCGAGATGTTCGCCTGCAAGGCCCGTTGCACGCCGTCGACTTGCGCGCCGTCGACAAGTCGCACAAGAAAATATGTCGCTTTGTCGGGCGATACGCCAGTATAGAGGCGCGCGCGATCGAGCGGCGTAAAGACGTAAGGTGTGGTGGTGAACGAGCGGATGCCCTTTGTGAGCGCGAGCACCTCCACTTTGCGTTCCCGGATTTCTGCCGTGGCGCCAAGCCCGTCTATGCCCAGCCGGCTCGTATAGGACTGATCCACGGCAATTGCTCCCGGGATTTCCAGCGCGCCGATGCTGCCCGCCACCAGATTCCACGGGCGCAAGCCACCGTTGCGTAGATCCGAGCCGATAATGAACACCGGGTTGTTGCCGCCGTCGGGGCGATGCCATTGGGCAAACCCGAGCACGACTGTATCGGCTTCTGCCACTCCCTCGATGGCGAGCGCGGAAAAACGCTTGCGATAGTCGAGGAGTGACGGGTCCTCGAAGCATTTGGTGCCAACCGGCATGATCCACAGATCGGCGCTGGCATGGTCGATCATGGTCGAGACCATGTAGCGGAACCCCAAATAGAGGCCCAACTGAATGGTCACGAGCACGATCGAGAATACGATGCCGATAACTGTCGCAACGAAGCGCAGGCGATCGTGAAAAAGATTTCGTGAGGCAAGCGTGAAGGTCAAAGACATCGGCCGAGAACCGCTGGAAATTGATACATGAGTCGCCTTGGTTTCGCTCCCTGGGTGTCGATCCGTTCCCCGACAGCATCATCGAGCCCATCACTTTTATGACTTCCGGTTGCCGGCAACGACGCTACTCCCGCGTGGTATCGGGCTGCTTGGCAAGCTTGTTCTTTTTCCGCGAAAATACCACATTCTTTCGCAATCAGGGTCTTGCACCCCGCATCTAAATAGTCGAGACGGCATTCCGATGAAATCGCGAATCGCAACGCTGGCACTAGCAACAATTCCGCTGATGCTCACAATCATGATGACGTTCCCCGCGCGGGCCGAACCGTCGGTCGCCGGCCTTTGGGAAAAGCGAGACGAACAGGGCAAGACGGTGGGCTGGTTCCTGTTCGTCGAGCGTAACGGCCGGTACGAGGGTGTCATCGCCAAGCTGTTCCCCCGGCCCGGAGAGGACGCCCATGGCCCCCCCGTCTGCTCCAGATGCGTGGACGACCGGAAAAATGCACCACTGCTTGGGCTGTCGTTCGTGCGCGGTATGCGTCGGCAGGGCTTGCGTTACGAGGAGGGTAATATTCTCGATCCTCGCGATGGCAAGATCTACAACGCGATGATGACGGTCAGCCCTGATGGGCAGAGACTGACCCTCCGCGGGTATCTCGGCATTCCGCTTCTCGGCATGGACGAGATTTGGAACAGGCTGCCCGATAGCGCGATGAAGGACCTCGATCCGTCCCTGGCGACCAAGTATTTGTCCAAACGGTCCGACGCCAAACCCAAACCCGCCCAGTAGCTGGCCGGCGCACGCGGGGGCATGCCGGAATCGGCCGGGGACATCACGCGCTCCTGCCCCGCCTGCGGGTGCGAGACCGAACATCGGCTGCGCTACAACGCGAACGGTTGCGATATCCTGCAATGTCGCGACTGCGGGCTGGGCTCGGCGGGCGCTTCGGAATTTGATCCCGGTTCCTACTACACGGCCGATTACTTCCGCGGCCGCCACGCGGACGGCTATGCCGATTATCTCGGAGCCGAGCCCGTGCTGCGGCAGGAATTTGCACGCGCGGTTACGTTCATCCGCCGTTACCGGTCCGGCGGAAGGCTCCTGGAGCTCGGATGCGCATACGGCTTCTTTCTCATGGAGGCGGCGCGATATTACGATGTCAGCGGTATCGAACTCGCCAAAGATGCGGCCGATCATGCGCGCCGCGCCGGCCTCGACGTCATGCACGGCGTGGCAGACGAGAGGACGCTCGCGCGCGTAGCGCCCCTCGACGTCATTGTCCTGTTCGACGTCATCGAGCACCTGCCGCAACCGCGCGAAACCCTCGCTCTATGTGAGCGCCATCTCGCCCCCGAGGGCATCATCGTGATCACGACGGGGAATTTTGGCTCTCCGCTCGCGAGGATCACGGGAAAGAGATGGCGGCTGATGACGCCACCTCAGCATCTTTGGTTTTTCACACGTGAAAGCATGCGCCGCTTGGCCGCGAACCTGCACTTGCGCGTCGAGCGCATCGACACGCCCTGGAAGATCGTTCCATTATCGCTCATGCTGTTTCAGCTGCAGCGGCTGATCGGAGCCTCTGCCTGTCCGATGCAGATGGCGAGCCGTATCGGCGTGCCCGTCAATCTGTTTGATGCGATGCGCGTCGTTCTGCACAAGCCGTAATAAGCGACGTCAGGCGCGGCTGAGCTTGAGCGCCTCGCCGCGCAGATTTTGTCCGAGCGCGTCGAAAGCCTTGGTCACGATGGCCTTGGCATCGAGTCCGGCTTTTGCATACATGGCTGCCGGCGAATCCTGATCGATGAACACGTCGGGCAGAACCATCGGCCGGACTTTCAGACCGCTGTCGAGCACACCGTGCTCGGCCAGCGTGTGCAGCACATGCGCGCCAAACCCGCCGATCGCCCCCTCCTCGATTGTGAGCAGCACTTCGTGCTCGCGCGCGAGCCGCAACAGCAGATCCACATCGAGCGGCTTGGCAAAGCGAGCATCGGCAACCGTGGTGGACAATCCGAGCGACGCAAGCTCGTCCGCCGCTTTCAAGCATTCGGCTAGCCGCGCGCCGAACGAGAACAGCGCCACCTTATCTCCTTCGCGCACGATGCGTCCCTTGCCGATCTCGAGCGGCTTGCCCTCCGCCGGCATTGGCACCCCGACCCCCTCGCCGCGCGGGTAACGCAGCGCTGAAGGCCCATCGTCGATCGCTGCGGCTGTGGCCACCATATGCACGAGCTCTGCCTCATCCGCCGCCGCCATGATGACGAAGCCGGGCAGACAACCGAGATAGGCGACATCGAAGGCGCCGGCATGCGTCGGGCCGTCTGCGCCGACGAGCCCCGCCCGGTCCATAGCGAAGCGCACCGGCAAGCGTTGGATCGCGACATCATGGACGACCTGATCATAGGCACGCTGGAGGAAGGTCGAATAGATGGTGGCAAAGGGCTTCAATCCTTCGGTGGCGAGCCCCGCGGCGAAGGTCACGCCATGCTGTTCGGCAATGCCGACGTCGAAGCAGCGGTCCGGAAACTGTTTTGCAAAAAGATCGAGGCCCGTACCCGCAGGCATGGCGGCGGTAATGGCGACGATTTTTTGATCCTTCTTGGCTTCCTTGATCAGCGCCTCGGCATAGACCTTGGTATAAGCGGGCGCAGCCGCCTTTGACTTCGCCTGCGTGCCGGTCGCCACGTCAAACTTGACAACGCCATGATATTTGTCCGCCGACTTCTCTGCCGGCGCATAGCCCTTGCCTTTCTGAGTCACGACATGGACGAGGAAGGGCCCGTTCTTCGCGTCCCGCACGTTCTTCAAGACCGGCAAAAGATGATCGATGTTATGGCCGTCAATCGGGCCGACGTAGAAGAACCCAAGCTCATCGAACAAGGTGCCGCCCGTCACCAGCCCGCGCGCATATTCCTCGATTGCACGGGCACGCTGCTCGAGGAACGGCGGCAACAGCTTCGCAAGCTTCTGGACCGTGTGGCGCAGGGACCGATAGGTGCGGCCGGAGACGAGCCGCGCGAGATACGCCGAGAGCGCACCCACAGGCGGCGCGATCGACATGTCATTGTCGTTGAGAATGACGATGAGGCGTGAGTTCATCGCGCCGGCATTGTTCATCGCCTCGTAGGCCATGCCCGCCGACATGGCGCCGTCGCCGATCACCGCGATCACGTGGTTGGATTTTCCGGCTAGGTCGCGCGCCACGGCCATGCCCAGGCTCGCGGAGATCGAGGTCGAGGAATGTGCCGCACCGAATGGGTCATACTCGCTCTCGGCACGTTTGGTGAAGCCGGACAATCCGCCGCCCTGCCGGAGGGTGCGGATGCCATCGCGCCGGCCGGTCAGAATCTTGTGCGGATAGGCTTGATGACCGACGTCCCATACTAGGCGGTCATCGGGCGTGTTGAACACATAATGAAGGGCGACGGTGAGCTCGATGACGCCCAATCCTGCCCCGAGATGGCCGCCAGTCATGGCAACCGCGTCGATGGTCTCCTGACGCAGCTCGTCCGCGAGCTGGCGCAGCTGCCGCGCATCCAGCTGACGCAAGTCGGCGGGCGTCTTGACGAGGTCAAGCAACGGCGTCTTCGAGGCTGGTTCAGATACGTCGGCCAATGGAAACTCCGTTCGGCATCCGCCAAGTCGTTCTCTGTAGGATGTTAACCACATCATCCAGCCAGGGCAAACGGCTCACTCTGCTACATAGTTGTAGCGTCTGCAGTTCTGCGTTCCGGAAGCGGAACCTTGCGTTCTACCGCCGCGTTCTATGATCACTCTGGGCAATTTCCGACAGACCGGCTCGCATTGCGGATGCTCAAAAGGCTGCTCCAAGATTGTCGCCTAACGCTGGAAGGGCCATGATCGGTCCCATCAGGTCGGACGAAGTGAGCGAAAAAGCCGCATGGCATCCATGGGACTGCAGGTCTATCGGAAGAAACGCAAATTCGACGTGACGCCTGAGCCGCGCGGCCACACCGCGCGCGCCAAGGGCAGCAGCTTCGTCATTCAGAAGCATGCGGCACGCCGCCTGCATTACGATTTCCGCCTCGAACTCGACGGCGTCATGAAGAGCTGGGCCGTCACCAAAGGTCCGAGCCTGGTGCCGGGCGAGAGGCGCCTTGCCATTCACGTCGAAGATCACCCGATCGAATACAACAAGTTCGAAGGCACCATCCCGCAGGGGGAGTATGGGGGCGGCACCGTGATGATCTGGGATCGCGGCAAATGGATTCCCGACGGCGATCCGCACAAGGGCTACGCGAAAGGCCATCTCGATTTCACGCTGGCGGGCGAAAAGTTGCACGGCCGCTGGCACCTCGTGCGCATGCACGCGCGGGACCGAGAGGCAAAAGAGCCCTGGCTTTTGATCAAGGCACGCGATGAAGCCGCGCGCGGGCCGAATGATCCCGATATCCTGGAGGAGAAGGACTTATCGGTCGTGACCGGCCGCTCGCTCCCGGAGATTGCCGAAGGCAAGGGCAGAAAACGGGTTTGGCATTCGAACAGGCCGGTGAAGGAGAACTTCAAGGCCTTGCTGAAATCCATCGAGCCCAAGCCGGAGAAAAAGGCACGCGCACCCCGAGCTGCCGCTCCCACGAAGAGCAAGAGTAAGACCAAGGCCGCCCGGCGGAAAAACGCCAAAAGCAAGGATGAGGATTTTCCGGCTGCACGCCCGCCGCCTTTCGTGCCGCCCTCGCTTGCCACGCTGCGTGCGGATCCACCTACTGGCAGCGAATGGGTGCATGAAATCAAGTTTGACGGCTACCGCATTCAGGCGCAGCTCGCGAACGAGAACGTGCGGCTGCTCACGCGCAAAGGGCTCGACTGGACGAGCAAATTCCCAAATGTCGGCGCTGCGGTCTCCCAGCTGCCTGCGCGGAGCGCGTTGATCGATGGGGAGGTGGTGATCGAGGACGAGCAAGGCCTCTCAAGCTTCTCGGGCCTGCAGGCAGCGCTCAAGGCTGGCGAGCAGGAGCGCTTCATCTATTATGTGTTCGATCTCCTGCATCTGGACGGGCGCAATCTCCTCGACGTTCCACTCATCGAGCGCAAGGCGCAATTGCAGAAACTCGTTCCATCCGACGAAAGCGAGCCTATCCGGTACAGCGAGCATTTCGAAGAATCCGGACAGCTCGTGCTCGATCGCGCCTGCGCGATCGGTCTCGAAGGTATCGTTTCCAAGCGCGAGGATGCGCCTTATCGCAGCGGCCGCTCCGAGTGCTTCATCAAGACGAAATGCTCGAATGCACAGGAGTTCGTTGTAGGAGGCTACTCGCCGTCGACGGCTCTCCCCAAGGCGATCGGCGCGCTCGTCGTAGGCTACTATCAGGACGAGCGGCTCATCTATGCCGGGCGGATTGGCACCGGCTACACGCATCAAACCGCGCGGACGCTATGGAAGCGCCTGCAGCCCCTGGAAATCGCGCGGCCGCCCTTCGATGAAATTCCGCGTGAGGAAGCCCGCCGCAAGGATGTGCGCTGGGTCGCGCCCAGGATTGTGATCGAATCCCATTTTCGCGGCTGGACCGCGGACAATCTCGTGCGCCAGGCGGCGTTCAAGGGCGTACGCGAGGACAAGCCGCCGCAGGAAGTGGTTCGGGAGTTGCCGGTCATGGCCCATCGGGGAGCATCCGCCCGCAAAGGTGCACAGGAGAAGAAATCAGCATCGGCCGCAGGGAGGCCGGCAAAGCAGGCGCCGAGCGCGCGTGCGAGCAAAACCAACGCAGAGGCGCCGGCGAGCGACGATGTGCGCCTCACTCACCCCGACCGTGTCTACTGGGTGGAGGTCGGCGTCACCAAGCAGGACCTCGCGAATTACTATCGCGCGGTGTGGCAATGGATGGCGCCCCACGTCAGCGATCGGCCGCTTGCCATGGTGCGTTGCCCGGATGGCACCAAGGGCGAATGTTTTTTCCAGAAGCATGCATCGGCCGGCCTCAGTGAGAAAACTCTCAAGCTCGTCATTGACAAGAACCGTCGCCAGGTGCTCGCCGTTGAAGACCTTGAAGGGTTGCTCTCGCTCGTGCAGGCGGGCGTGCTCGAAGTGCACGTGCGCGGTTCGCTGATCGACCGCCTGGACATCTGCGACCGCATCGTCTTCGACATCGATCCGGGCGAGGACGTGGACTGGCGTGACGTGGTCGCCGCCGCACGCGACGTGCGAGCCCGGCTTGCCGCACTCGGTCTCACCTCCTTCGTGAAGCTGTCGGGAGGCAAAGGCTTGCACGTGGTGCTGCCCACGGCGGGTGCGGATTGGGACAGGACCAAGCGGTTTGCGGGGGCAATCGCCTCGGCGATGCAGCTCGAGCACCCCGAGCGCTATGTGCTCAAGATGACCAAGTCCCTGCGCAAGGGAAAGATTTTTGTCGATTATTTCCGCAACTCGCTCGAGCAGACCTCGATCTGCGCCTACTCGACCCGCGCGCGCAGCGGCGCGCCCGTTTCCGCTCCGGTAAGCTGGGAAGAGCTGGGCCGCACGCGAGGCGGCAATCAATACACGGTGCTCAATATCAGCAAGCGCCTCGACAGCCTTAAAGAGGATCCTTGGAAGGATTTGGGACGCCACAAGCAGAAATTGCCGGATCTTCGCCAGAACAGATCGCGTTAATCAGCATCCCCGTCATTCCGACGTCATTCCGGAGCGCCGCGTCAGCGGCCATTACGGCGCGTCGAGGGGCTCGGTACCCGTGGGTTTGCCCGCGGCATCGAAGGTGATCTTCTCGACGCGCGCCTCCGCGAGGCGCAACAGTTCCTCGCAGCGCCGCTTGAGCGCTTCCCCGCGCTCGTAAATGGCAACCGATTCCTCAAGGGGCACTTTGCCTTCTTCGAGTCGCCTCACGATCGATTCAAGCTCTTCGATCGCTCGCTCAAACGGCAGGCCCAAGACTTCAGCATTATCCGCCATGATTCCCACTCACAATCGCTCTGAATATAGCATCAGGTCGAGCAATAGCGAGGGATCGGCTCAGCCCTGCATCAGCACGCTCACATGCGCGGCGACTGAATTTGCAAGCCCGACAAGATCGTAGCCGCCTTCGAGCACCGAAACGACTCGCCCGCCCGCGGTTTTCTCCGTCGCTTCCAGGAGCTTGCGGGTTGCCCATTCGAAATCGGCTTCGAGCAGGTTGAGATTAGCTAGCGGGTCGCGCATGTGCGCGTCGAAACCCGCGGAAATGACAAGAAAATCCGGCGCGAAATCCCGCAGGCGCGGCAGGATCACGCTCTCGAATGCCTCGCGAAACTTGTCTCCGCCGTCCCCGGGTCGGAGCGGCGCGTTCACGATCGTATTGTGCTCGCCGCGCTCGCTCTTGGCGCCCGTGCCGGGATAGAGCGGCATCTGATGCGTGGAGCCGTACATCACGGTGCGGTCCGACCAGAAGATGTCCTGGGAGCCATTGCCGTGATGCACGTCGAAATCGATCACCGCCGAGCGTTCGGCGTCGTATTTCTTTTGTACGTAGCGCGCGGCAATGGCCGCGTTGTTGAAGAGGCAAAAGCCCATGGGCCGGGCGGTTTCCGCGTGATGGCCGGGTGGCCGGGTGGCAACGAAACCATTCTTTGCCCGCCCGGCCATCACCTCGTCGACGGCAAAGACCGCGCCGCCCGCGGCCCGTAGCGCCGCCTCGTAACTTCCGGGCGACATCGAGGTGTCCGCATCGAGGTAGCGGAGCCCTGCCTGCGGGGTCGCATCGCGGATGGCCGTCACGTAATCCGTGGGATGGCAGAGGGCGACGATGTCGAGCTCGGCGCGCGGCGCTTCGGCGCGTGCGAGATGCTGAAAGCGCTCGTGCTCGAGCGCGCGCTCGATTGCACGCAGCCGGTCCGGCCGCTCGGGATGTCCCGAGGGCATGAGGTGGTCAAGACAGGCCGGATGGGTGATGAGCAGCGTGGTCATGCCCACCGCTCGCCGGCCACCAATACGCCGGGAGGGGGCGGCGGCTCCTCGGGAACGAAGAATGTAGGCGCAAGCGGCTCGCTCGCGTCGACCCGATAGGGCCCGAAATCACGCACCCCTTCCGCATAAAGGAAGCTGTCGTCGATGAGGAAGTGTCCAGAAAAGCTCTTCGCCGGCTTATGAAAGATGCGATAGGCCGCCTCCGCCACGATATCGGGGGAGCGCGACATACGCATTACCCGATCGCCACCGAGCAAGTTCTTTATCGCGGAGGTGGCGATGGTCGTGCGCGGCCACAGCGCGTTCACCGCGATTCCCTGCGCATCCAGTTCGCCCGCAAGCCCGAGCACGACAAGGCTCATCCCGAACTTCGCGATCGAATAGGCAGTCGAGCCCGCAAACCACTTCTCGCGCATGTCGAGCGGAGGCGAGTTCATCAGAATGTGTGGATTCTCTGCTTTGGCGAGATACGGAATGGCGTATTTGGAAACCATGAACGTTCCGCGCGTATTGACCTGATGCATCAGATCGAAACGGCGCATGTCGGTGCCGACGACCGGCGTGCGGGAGATCGCGCTCGCGTTGTTCACGACGATATCGATCCCGCCAAACGCCGCGACCGCTGTCTCAATGGCAGCTTTCACCTGCGCCTCGTCGCGCACGTCCATGGCGATGGGCAACGCCTGGCCGCCCGCGCGCGCGACCTCATCGGCGGCGGTAAAAATGGTGCCCGGTAATTTCGGGTGGGGCTCGGCCGTCTTCGCTGCAATGACGATATTGGCACCATCCTGCGCGGCGCGCAGGGCAATGGCGAGACCGATGCCGCGCGAGGCGCCGGTGATGAAGAGCGTGCGGCCTTTCAGAGACATTACGCCAGGGCCGCTTCGGCGGCGTTGATGCTTTCGCCGCCCTGCGTCACCGTACGCTCGAGCCCGGGCGCCGCAACCGCAATGTTCTCGGCAAAGAATCGCGCAATAGTCGCGCGGCCGGACGCATCGGCCCCATTGCCCGAAAGGCGCACCGCCGCAAGCGCCTCTTCGGCGAGAAACGCGCCCCCTGCCGCGACCGCGAACAGGCGCAGATAAGGTGTCGCTCCCGCAAGCGCCGCGTCGCGGTCGTTGTGAGCGCTTCGCAGGAGCCATTGTGTGGCGCGATCGAGCGCATCGATCGCGTCGGTCAGCCGAACGCGTGCTGCGCTCAACACCGCATCATGGGACGCCCCGACGCGCTCGATCGTGCGCCGCAATTCGCCGATGCAGGCTCGGACGGCGCCACCGCCCTCGAGCGGCAATTTGCGCGTGACGAGATCGATTGCCTGAATGCCGTTTGTGCCCTCGTATATCGGCAGAATACGCGCGTCCCGGTAATGCTGCGCGGCGCCGGTTTCCTCGACGAAGCCCATGCCGCCATGGACCTGCACGCCCAGGGAAGCGACTTCGGTGCCCGTATCCGTTGAAAACGCTTTGGCGACGGGCGTGAGCAGGGATGCGCGATCGTACGCAGCGCGCCGCCTCTCTTCGTCGGGCGCGCGATGCGCGCGATCGAGCGCCACCGCGGTGGCATAACAGATTGCGCGCGCTGCGCGGGTGAGCGCGCGCATGGTGAGGAGCGTGCGCCGCACGTCGGGATGTTCGATGATCGGGCTTGCCGTCGCTTGGGTTTCGCTCTTGCGGCCCTGCCTCCGCTCGCGCGCAAAGGCGAGCGCCTGTTGGGTCGCGCGCTCGGCAATGGCCACGCCTTGCAATCCTACGCCGAGCCGCGCCTGGTTCATCATTGTGAACATGCAGTTCATGCCGCGATTTTCCTCGCCGACGAGAAAACCCGTCGCGCCGCCATGATCGCCATAGATGATGGTGCAGGTTGGCGAAGCGTGAATACCGAGCTTGTGCTCGATCGAGCGCGCATAGGCGTCGTTGCGCGCGCCGAGGGAGCCGTCGCCGTTGAGAAGAAATTTGGGAACTAGGAAAAGCGAGATGCCTTTGGTGCCGGAAGGCGCATCGGGCAGCCGCGCAAGCACCATATGGATTATGTTGTCGGTGAGATCGTGCTCGCCATAGGTGATGAAGATTTTCTGCCCGGTGATGCGGTAGCTGCCGTCGGCATTGCGGTCGGCGCGCGTGCGCAAGGCGCCCACATCGGACCCCGCCTGCGGCTCCGTGAGCTGCATGGTGCCCATCCATTCCCCGGAGATGAGCTTCGGCAGGTAGGCGCGCTTGAGTTCGTCCGAGCCGTGCGCGACCAGTGCATCGACCCCCGCCATGGTAAGAAGTGGCCCGAGCGCGAACGCCATCGCGGCGGAATTCCACATTTCCATGCACGCGGCGTTGACGGCCTGCGGCAGCTCCTGCCCGCCCCATTGCGCCGGCGCGGCAAGTCCGTTCCAGCCCGCCTGCGCCCAGGCGCGATAGGCTTCCTTCCAACCAGGCGGCGTGGTGATGGCGCCGTCTTTGAACGGCGTGCCCTGCCGGTCGCCGACCGTATTGAGCGGCGCAATGATCTTGCTGGCAAACTTGCCCGCTTCATCGAGGATAGCTTCGACGTCTTCGGCTGCAAGATCGCCAAGGACGCCGTCCGCGCGCGCCTGGGCAAAGCCTGCCGCATGTTCGAGGGTGAAGGCGATATCCGCG
>JBEVJT010000327.1:0-17888 GCA_040510075.1 Xanthobacteraceae bacterium
GGGTCTGCGCGCTTTCACTTCGATGACGAGAACGGAGGCAAAGTGCTCGACGTGGCAGGGATTGTCGCCGCGGCGCCGCCGGACGCGCATCTTTATTGCTGCGGGCCCACACCCATGCTCCAGGCCTTCGAACAGGCGACCGCCACCTGGCCGCGTTCCCAGATCCACGTCGAATATTTCACGCCAAAACCTGAAGCGTCGAAGAAGGGCGGCTTCATCGTTGAACTCGCGCGCTCAGGACTGGAATTCGTTATTCCCGAGGGCGAGAGCATCCTGCAGGTATTGCTCGATGCGGGCATCGATGTCGACTATTCCTGCGAGCTCGGAATCTGCGGCGCGTGCGAGCAGCGCGTAGTGGCAGGTATTCCCGAGCACCACGACGCAATCCTCAGCGAAGAGGAACAGGCCTCCAACACCAAAGTCATGATCTGCTGAGCCTGCTGCAAGAGCGAGCGCCTGGTGCTTGATTTGTGAAATCCAGATACGCTCTGCCTGAAAATTGGGAGGACTCGCATGGGAGACAAAGAGCAGAATCGGAAAAAGAACCATGCCGCAAGTCGGCGCGAGGTCTTCCAAGCCGTTGCCGTGCTCGGTGCCGGAGCATTTGCTGCTCCCTACTTCATTCGTCGGTCGGGCGCCCAAGCTGCCGATCTCGGCCCCTACCAAAGCGCCAAGCTTAACTGGCGTCAGGCCGAAGGCGAGAAGATCACGGTGGCCGTGATCCCGGCGAGTTATTTCGAGAACCTGATCACGATAACGCCGGAATTCCAGGCGCTCACCGGTGTCGAGGTCCGCTACGAGAAGGTACCCCCTGGCCAGATACGCCAAAAGGCGATGCTGGATTTAACCTCCAAGACCGCAACCTATGCGACCTCGGCTACGGACCCCATGTACTATCCGCTCTATGTCTCAAACAAATGGGTCGAGCCGCTCGACAAGTATCTAAACGATCCGGCCCTCACTGATACGAGCTGGTTCAAGTACGAGGACATTTTGAAGGCTTGGCGCGACGCGGACAGCGTGGAAGGCAAGCCGTACGCTATTCCGTACGACGGCGAAGTCACTGTCCAGGTCTATCGGCGCGACCTCTATGAGACGAAGAATCTAACGTCCGCCGACACATTCGAGGACTTCGTGCGAAATGCAGCAGCGGTGCACGACCCGAACAATCGCGTGTGGGGGGCGGCGTTGCGAGCTTTCGCGGGGGCCGGGCAGAACATGTACATCTATCCGTCCATCTTCCGCTCCTTCGGCGGCCAGTGGATCGTCAACGGCAAGATCAAGGTCAATAGCGCAGAAGCCGAGCAGGCGCTCACGTGGTATGTGGACACGCTGACCAAATATGCGCCGCCGGCGGTACGCAACTGGAACTGGCCTGACATCGCCGATGCTTTTGCCCAGGGCACCCTTGGTGCCTACATCGATGCCCATTCCTCCGCCGCAGTGTTGAACAATCCCGAGAAATCGAAGGTGGTCGGTCAGATCGGGTTCGCTCGCTGGCCCAAGGGGCCGGGCAACAAACGCGTGACCTCGATCTGGAATTGGGGCTTCCCGATCAATGCCTCGCTCTCTGAAAAAGCCAAGCGCGCCACCTGGCTTTTCATCATCTGGGCGGCATCCCAGGAGACGCAGGCGAGAACTTCCTGGAAATTCAGCGGCCCCACGAAGCGATCGGGCGTGAACCGCCTCTCGACGTGGCACTCTCCGGAGTTCACGAACGCAATGAAGTCGAGCGGCGAGAATTTCGTCGAGGCGGCCTTGCAATCGCTGGAACAGGACACCGACGTCGATTGGCGCCCGCGCGTGCCGCAATGGCCGGCGATCGGCGACACGATGGCAACCGCCATTCAGTCGGCGCTCGTCGGCCAGAAGAAGCCGAAGGGAGCCCTCGACGAAGCGCAGGCGCGGCTCGATCAGATCATGCGCGGCTAGCATTGGCGAACAGAACGGCAGCCATAGCCGCAGGGGAGCGCGCCTTTGCGCTCTCGCTGTTCCTGCCCGCGTTCCTGGTTCTCGTCCTGATAACGACCTTTCCGCTGGTCTATCTCGTATGGACAAGTCTCAACCGAATCGACCTGGCCATGCCCTGGAATTCGGGTTTTGCGGGCGCGGAAAACTACGCGCGGATGTTTGATGATCCGCGTTTTTGGCATGCGCTCGAACTCACCCTCATATACACCTCAGTCACCGTCATCCTGCAGGTGCTCATCGGGCTCGGGCTCGCATTGCTTGTCTCCCGCATCCCCGTCGGCCAGGGCCTACTCCGTGTCGCGGTGATCGTACCCATCGTGCTGGCGCCCGTGGTGGTCGGCCTCTTCTGGCGCACGCTCGTGCTGGCGCCCGATTTCGGTATCGTGGATTTCGTCACCCGCGCGCTCGGCTTCGGCAGCCACAACTGGCTAGGTGACCCGCAGCTCGCGCTGATTTCAGTGATCGCCATTCACACCTGGCAATGGACGCCTTTCGTTTTTCTCGTGCTGTTGGCGAGCCTCGCTGCGCTGCCCATCGAAATATTCGAAGCGGCGCGCCTTGATCGCGCCAGCGCCTGGCAGCGCTTCTGGCACATCACGCTGCCGCTCATTCGTCCCGCCATAGTGATCGTCATCATCATGCGCATGATGATCGCGCTGTCTGCCTTTGCGGCCATCTTCGCAGCGACCGGAGGCGGTCCGGGCACCGCAACCGAGATTCTCAATCTTTACGTCTATCGAACGTCTTTTGACGCGCTCAATTTCGGCTATGGCGCGGCGCTCGGGGTAGTCTTGCTCGTCATCACGCTCGGCGTCTCTTTCATTTTGTTTCGTTTGAGGCGATCGCGATGAGGCGCAGCCCCGTCGCCGGCGCGGCGCTGCTCTGCTTGACTGGCGCATTTCTCATCCTGTGGACGTTTCCCATCCTGTGGGGGCTGCTCACCTCGTTGAAGCCCGAGCTCGAGGTGCTCGCCTATCCGCCGACGCTGTTCTTCTCTCCGACGCTGGGCAATTATCGCGACGTGTTGCTCGGCGCGACCACCATCCTTCCCAATCTCATTTCCAGTCTGATCATTGCGACTGCCGCCACCGTCCTGAGCATGCTCTTCGCCATTCCGGCGGCCTATGCGCTCGCGCGGCTCAAATTGCCGGCGGGCAGAGGCGCGGGCTTCTATATCCTGGCTACCCAGATGCTGCCGCCGGTCGGTTTGATCATTCCGTACTATCTCGTTCTGCAGCGCGCCGGATTACTCGATTCGTACCCAGGCATCATTCTGATCTATCTCACGTTCTCCCTGCCGTTCGCGATCTGGCTACTCGTTTCCTATTTCGAGGACATTCCCCGCGAAATGGAGGAGGCTGCGCTGATCGACCGCGCCGGCCGGCTGCGCGCATTCCTTTACGTGGTGCTGCCGCAGGTGCGCGGCGGCATCGCCGTCACCAGCATCTTTGTCTTCCTCAATGCGTGGAACGAGTTTCTCTTTGCGGTGGTTCTCGGCGGAAACAATGTGCGCCCGGTGACGGTCGCGATGTTCAACTTCGTATCGGTCGAACAGACGCTCTGGGGCAAGCTTGCCGCTGCGGCCATGATCGCAATGGCCCCCGTGATCCTGCTTGGACTGCTCGCGCAGCGTCACATCGTGAAAGGGTTGACCGCAGGAGCGATGAAAGGCGGTGGACGCGGATGAGCGTCGGCGGCCAAGTCCTTCTGCGCGGCGTGACGAAGCACCATGGGACTTTCGCCGCACTGCATGGGATCGACCTGGAAATCGCACCCGGCGAGTTCTTCGCTTTGCTCGGACCCTCCGGTTCCGGAAAGACAACGACGCTGCGCATTCTCGCCGGCCTCGATGCGCCCAACACAGGCAGTGTCATTCTGGACGGAAAGGACGTAACGAACACCGAGCCGGGCGAGCGGGATGTGGCGATGGTGTTCCAGAGCTATGCGCTCTACCCGCACATGACGGTGTATCAGAACATCGCTTTTCCGTTGCGCATGGTCCGCATGCAGAATGTTGAAATTGATGCCGCTGTGCAAGACGCGGCCGCGAGAGTGCACATTGCCCACCTGCTCGATCGCAAACCGGGTCAGCTCTCGGGCGGCCAGCAGCAGCGTTGCGCGCAGGCCCCCGCCATCGTGCGCAAACCGCGACTGTTCCTGCTCGACGAACCGCTCTCCAATCTCGATGCAAAGCTGCGGCTCGAGACGCGAGGTGAGCTGAAGCGGCTGCAGCGCTCCCTCGGCGTCACGGCTATTTACGTCACCCATGATCAGGAAGAGGCGATGAGCATTGCCGACCGCATGGCAGTGTTCATGGAGGGGCGAATCGTCCAGGTAGGAACACCCGATGCGGTCTACGCTGGCCCCGGCTCGATGGAGGTGGCAAGTTTTCTTGGAAGCCCGCCCATGAACCTCCTGGACGCGCATCTTGAGGCAGGCCAAGTGAGCATCGCGGACGGACACTGGCCGCTGGTCACAGCCACACGCGCGAGCGGTCCCGTCGTCGCCGGCATTCGTCCGAGCGCACTTCGTTTCGCAGACACGGGTATGGCCGGTCGAATCGACCTTGTCGAACAGCTCGGAGATGCGACGATCGTCACCGTTTTGATCGGTGATGCGTCGGTGCGTGTCCGCGCGTCGAGTCGCCCGCGTGTACGCGAAGGCGCCGACGTGTGCATCGATTGCGATGCCGCCGACATCCATCTCTTCGACAAAACAAACGGCCGCCGGTTGTAGGCTGGGTTCCTCCACAAGGGACCGCGAGCAGGACGAGCGCGAATGAACGGCACAGTTTTTGATTACGTGATCGTCGGCGCCGGATCAGCCGGCTGCGTGCTGGCCAACCGGTTGTCGGCTAGCGGAAAATATTCTGTTCTCCTGCTGGAAGGAGGCCCACCCGACCGAAATCCATGGATCCACATTCCGATTGGCTATGCCAAGACAATGAACAACCCGGCTCTGACTCGGATGTTTCGCACCGAGCCCGAGCCTCACATGAGCGGTCGCAGAGTAGATCACCCTCGCGGCACCACACTCGGTGGTTCAAGTTCGGTCAATGGTCTCATCTATACGCGCGGTCACCCCGACGACTTCGATGCCTGGGAGCAGTACGGCAAAGGTTGGAACGCGCGCGAGGCTCTCCGTTATTTCATCAAGTCGGAGACATACTCCCGCGGCGCGGGCCCGTATCATGGCGGTGATGGACCTCTTTACGTTTCGGATGTCGTAGAGCGCAGCGAGCTGGTCGAGGCGTTTATCGGCGCGGCGGAAGAGCTCGGCATTCCCCGCAATGACGATATCAACGGCGCCCAGCAAGAGGGCGCGGGCTATTTCCCGCTGACCGTGCGCCGGGGCCTGCGATGCTCAACTGCTGTCAGTTATCTCAAGCCCGCGCGCAGCCGCGCGAACCTTACGGTGGAAACGGGCGCATTTGCGCATACGCTGGTGATGGAGGGCACGCACGCCGCGGGTGTCCGCTACGTGAGAAAAGGCAAGGTGAGCACCGCGCGGGCGGGTCGCGAGGTTTTGCTCTGCGCGGGTGCCCTGCAGTCGCCGCAAATTTTACAGCTGTCGGGAATTGGGCTCGGTGCACTTCTGCAGCGACATGGAATTGAAGTTGTCCGGGATCTTTCCGGCGTGGGCGAAAACCTGCAGGATCATTTAACTGCCCGGCTTACTTACCGATGTTCCAAGCCGATAACCACCAACGACCAGGTGAACAGTCTTTGGCGTCGGGCCGCCATAGCGGCAAAATGGGCAGTATGGCGAACAGGACCATTGTCGGTCGGCGTCTATTTCGCAGGTATGTTCGCCCGCGTTCTTCCTGATGCGAAGCGCCCGGACGCCCAATTTTTCCTTGGCACCGTGAGCGCTGAATCGAGATCAAGCAAACCAGATCCGTTCTCCGGCTTCACCATCGCCTATTATCCGTTGCGGCCGACGAGCCGGGGCAGCGTGAAAATCCGCTCGCGAGATCCGCTAACGGCGCCCGCGATGCAGTTCAATTATCTCTCTTCCGAGTACGATCAGTCTGTCACTTTGGCCGGCGGTAAGCTTGCCCGGGCGCTTGTTAGAACGCGCTCCCTCGAGCCTTACGTTGTCGAAGAGCATCGGCCAGGGCCAGACTGCCGCTCCGACGATGAATTTCTCGAATACGTGCGCAGCTTCGGCGTGAGCGGTTATCATCCCATGGGCACGTGTCGAATGGGGAGCGATGCCGGCGGCGTGGTGGACGAACGGCTCCGCGTGCGAGGAATCGATGGACTTCGCGTTGTCGACGCATCCGTAATGCCGCTTCTGGTTTCGGCTCAAACCAATGCGTCCACGATCATGCTGGCCGAGAAGGCGGCCGACCTCATTCGGGAAGACGCGGCCAAAGACCTTTCGAATTCAGTTCAAAGCGCCCAAACCGCCGCAACGCGTGCTCGCGAAGCCTCGCTCCACTCAACCTAAACCCTCCGCCAAATGCGGGCGCGGCAGCGACCACCCTCCTGCCTTCGCGTCGGATCAGACAGGGTCGAGCCCGTGTTTTCTGATCACCGGGGCGGCGGCCGGCGAGGTGAGATGCTTGAGAAAGGCGCTCGCGGCCTGCGGGTCTGATGCCTTGGTGTGAATACCGCCGGAGAAGACGGTGATCTTCTGCACCTCGTCCGGCAGAGGCCCGATATAATCAATGCCGGGCTCATGCGTGAGCTCGCTCACCTGCTGAAATCCGAGCTCGACCTCGCCGCTTACGATAACGGTCGCAATGCGCACGCCGGGCGGCGTCTGTTTCAGCTTTCCTTTGATCTGATCCGCAATGCCCATGCTCCTGAACAGTTCAGCCATATGATCCCCGCTTGGCCCGCTCGAATAGCCGATCGAACTCACCGAGAGCAGCGTTTTCTTCAGCGCGTCGGCTGATCCGATGTCGGGCTTCGGATGACCCGCGCGTACGGCTGCGCCGACTCGCGATTTCACCATGTCTGTCACGCTTGTCGGCACAATGCGGCCCTCTTTGACCATTTGGTCGAGTTCAGGTCTTGCCACGACGACGATGTCATAGACCTCGCCGGCCGCGATCCGCTTCTTGATATCCTTTGTGCCGCTCCAGGTGACAACCACCTTGTGGCCGGTGGCGCTTTCAAAGGCGGGGATCAGTTCGTCGAACGCTTCCCTGCTCGCCGGAGAACCAAGGATCTTTATCTCTGCCGCAGTCGCTTCAGCCCCCATGAGCAAACCCACAATTGCAGCAAATGCAAAAACGAGTCGCATCGCGCTTCCTCCATTCGAAGCTGCCGGGCATGAGCCCACGCGGAATTGATCCCATGTGAAGCGGAAATTGAGTACGCTGCGGCGACATATCACGGCAAGGCACCGCCATGACAAGTGGGAAATTCAACTTTTACGAACGCCTCGGCGACTTTCAGGCGAGCGGCCTCTTGCGCCCTGCCGCCGAAAAATTTGCGGGCGCCTGGCTCGCCTGCTTTCTGGTGATGACGCGGGGCAGCGTTTTTGCAGCGTTCAGCCTCGAGCACGTGCGCCTCGCTACGATCTGCGGGCTTGTGGGCGGCGTAGTCACGGTTGCGCTCCTGGCGCAGATGGACCGAAGCGTCGAAAGCCTCGCCCGGCAGGCGACAATCAGCGCGCTTGTAACCTTCATCGGCGATACGTTTGCCCATCCATCACACTTTCCACCGCAATGGGCGGAGCCCTTGGTCACGGCCGTACTCTCCGCGGTGATCGCAATGATCGTGTGGTGCGCCAAACGGTACGCGAGGAGCATCTGGGTGCCAACACCCGCAGGTCGCCGTTAGGTTACCGTCTCCAGCGCTGATTGCGGTCGGGCACCACTGGCGCAGCAGCCAATAAAGAGCGCAACCGGCACGCAGGCGAGTGGGCCCAGCTTTTCGCTGGGGTGCGTATTGCGCTGCGCCCACGAACGGCGGAATACAGATGTTCCGACGATGCTCGCGCTATTCGGCCCTACAGGTCCACTCGCATATGCCCGTTCGTGTATTGAGCGCTTACGAGAAGCGCCACCAAAAGGTGATATCGCGCCGGCGTTTTGCCGCCCGCATGCTCAAGGCGATTGCGCTGTGGCTCATGCTCACGTTGATCGGCCTGACCATCGGCATGACGGGTTATGCGACATTTGAAGGCATGTCGATTGTCGATGCCTATGTGAATGCAGCCATGATCCTGTCAGGCATGGGGCCGATGGGAGAGCTGAAAACGACAGCGGGAAAGATCTTTGCAGGCTCCTACGCAATTTTCTCGGGGCTGGTGATCGTGATTGCCACCGGGTTCGTCTTGGCTCCCATCTTCCATCGCGTGCTGCATCTTTTTCGCGTGGAGACGGAGCGTAGGCCGGATTGACCGTCCAGAGCATGATCCCGAAAAAGCATGCCCCTCGGGCTTGACCCGAAGGTGGGAACCGGTTTTCGAGCGCGATAGCGATTCGAAGAAAATTCATCCCGCTCTAGCGGCGCGGACCCCCCAAAAAGCCAAGCGGCGCAACCGCGCCGCTTGCGAGTGAAGGATGGAGGCAATCGCCGTGATTATCAGATCACGATCGTGTCCATCTCATGAGTGCGCGCCACTACTTTTCTCGTTTCCCGAGGGCAAACGAGTTGCGACGTCACCAAACAATTAGCCGCACGGCTTAATGGACGACAGCCTCCTGCTGCAGCCGTGCGATTTCGTCCTTCACCAACAACTTGCGACGTTTCAACGCCACGATCTGAAGGTCGTCGACCGAGGGGTGGGCACGGGCTTCATTGATTTCGGCTTCCAAAGCCCGGTGCCGTCGTTGCAATTCCGCAAGATGGGCTTCTATGGACATGTCCGGGGGTTCTCCTCAGCCTGTTGCACTGACGCCCGATGCTACACCTTTAAGGGCGTTTTTCGAAGCGCGATTTCATTGTGCAGTGCACCAATCCCCGCATTGATTAATCCCCCAGCTTCGACCGCTTGAAGCCGGCCGTCTCGAAGAGGTACGGTTTTTCGACGTGGGCGGGAGGTACGTTTCAACCTTTGGTAGAAATATCGAAAGAAGAACAAAAGGAGTTGCAGGATCAACTCGCGCGCCTGCAGCAGGAGCATCGCGACCTCGACGCCGCAATTTCCGCTCTTCAGCATTCGCCCGGGTCGGACCAGCTCCAGGTGCAGCGGCTGAAAAAGCGCAAGCTCTACCTGCGCGATCGCATCGCCCATATCGAGGACCAACTCACCCCGGACATCATTGCCTGAGGCACTCGCCAGCTACGCTTGCGCCGGGCGGGCAAACCAGGTGCGCACAGAGGCCGAGCAGCGCACGCGCCAGGTGCGCAGATTTTCGATCGCCATCAGGGCTGCCGGCGTGACGATAAGCGTCAGCATGGTCGCAAAACCGAGCCCGAACACGATCGCCGTCGACAGATTGATCCACCATTGCGTGGCTGGGGCCCCGACCGTGATCTCGCGCGTCAGAAACTCGATGTTCACCCCAAAGGCGATGGGAAGCACGCCCAGGATGGCCGTGGTTGCAGTAAGCACCACTGGCCGAGCACGCTCGCGGCAGGTTTCGACAATCGCCTCATAGGCGGCGACGCCCTCCCGGCGCAGGCGGTCATAGGTGTCGATCAGCACGATGTTGTTGTTCACAATCACGCCCGCATTGGCGATCACGCCGATGCCCGCCATCACGACGCCGAATGCCTGACCCATGACCAGGAGGCCGAGCATCACGCCGAAGGTGGAGAGCACCACGGCAGTGAGCACAAGCGTAACCGAGGTGAGTTTGTTGAATTGCGCGAGCAGGATGGCGAAGATCATGAAGATCGCGGTGCCAAATGCCTTGAGCAGGAACGCCGACGCCTTTGCGCGCTCCTCATCTTCGCCCTTGAGCCGGAAGGTCACGCCGGGACCGAGATCGGTGGCAGCAAGATCCTTCGTGATCGCTTCCTGCACTTTCGCGCTTTGCACGCCCTCGGCAAGATTGGCTGAGATCGTCATCACGCGACTGCCGTTGACCCGGTTGATATAGCCCACGCGCGGCGTCGCCTTGCGCTGCACGAAATTGCCGATCGGCACATGACCGGCTTGGGTCTGCACCCGCAGCTCGTCGATCTGGTCGAGGCTACGCTTCTCGGGCGGGAAGCGAACCAGGATGTCTACTGATTTGTCGCTCTCCACCGGCCGATACTCCGTCGCCTTGAGCCCATTGGTGACGAGCTGGACGGCGCTTCCGACCGTGCCGACTCCGGCGCCGTATTTGGCCGCCTCCGCCTTGTCCACTTCGATTTTCCAATCGATCCCCGGAAGCGGCTGCCCGTCGTCGAAATCGCGAATATCGCTGCGGCGGCTCACGATTGCCGCCGCCTTGGCGACGGCCGCCGGCAGCTCTGCGGGATCGAGCGCGCTGATCTGCACCTGGATCGGTTTTCCGGTCGGCGGTCCGGCGCGGGGCGCTGTTACTTCGGTGAGGATGCCAGGAATGTCGGAACACTGCGCGCGGATGGCATCCATGATCTGGTGCGCGGGCTTGCGCCGGCGCCAATCGGCGAATTCGAACTGAATGACGCCGATCGTATCCTCGGTCAGCTCGCTCATGCCGCGCGGCTGCTCGCCTACACGGGTATACACGGTTTTCAGACCGTCGAATTGCAGCACGCGCTTTTCCACTTCGTCGACTAGCCGGTTTTTCTCCTCGAGCGAGAGATTGCCCCGCGCGTGCACGACCACCTGCCCGTAATCGGGCTCGACGCTGGGGAAGAACTCGACCCCGCGCCCAAGCTTTCCGTAAGCGACCTGCACCACGACGAGGAGCAGCGCGGCGAGCGCCAGAGTCGTCCCCGGGTTGCGCAAGGCCGCACGCACCGTGCGCAGGTACGGCCCGTCGCGCTGCACCGGGTCATGCTGCGAGGCGGCACCCGCCCGGCTCAACAGGGCACCCAAAGTCGGCGTGAAGAACAACGCCACGGCGAGCGAGGCCGAGAGCGTCGCGATCAAGGTGATGGGCAGATATTTCATGAACTGGCCCACCACGCCCGGCCAAAACAGGAGCGGAGAGAAGGCCGCCACGCGCGTTGCGGTTGCGGCAATCACGGGGCCAGCCATGCGCTTTGCGGCCAGGGCATAGGCCTCCTTCGGCGCCATCCCTTCCGCCAGGCGACGCTCGGCGAATTCGGAGACGATGATCGCATCGTCGACGAGCATGCCGACGGCCAGAATCAGCGAGAACAACACCACGATATTGATCGTCAGCCCCGCGAGCTGCAGGCCGAGCACGCCGGCGAGAAACGAGGCCGGAATGGCAATGCCGATGAACAACGAGGCGCGGAAGCCAAGTGCGAACAGTATAACAATGGCCACCAGAAGCACGCCGGTTGCCACCGAGTTCTGCAGGTCGCCCAGCATTTGTCGAATGATCTTGGACTTGTCCTGGGTGAACGTGACGTGCACGGAGGCGGGCCATGACTTCTGCAGTTGCTCCACCACCGCTTTGACCGCATCGACGGTCTCGATCAGGTTCGCTCCGGTGCGCTTCGACACCTCCAAGGTCATCGCGGAACGGCCGTTCACGCGCGTGATCGAGGTTGCGTCTTTGAACGTCGGCTTGATCTGCGCGACATCGAGCAAGGTGACCGAGGCTTTCGAGGAGGCGACCAGCGGGATATTCAAGATGTCCTGCGGCTTCTCGAACAGCGAGGGCACCTTCACCGCGAACCGCCCCGTGTCGCCCTCGAGCGCGCCCGCCGCAATCAGCGTATTGAAGCTCTGGGTCAATGTTCCGAGCTGATCGAGCGAGATACCGTAGTTGCTCAGGAGGGTCGGATCGACGATGATCTCGACCGCCTCATCACGCGAGCCGCGCAGCTCCGCCGAAAGCACGCCCGGCGCCTGCTCGATCGCGTTCTTGGCCGTGCGCGCGATGCGCAGGAGCGTGCGCTCGGGCACGTCGCCGGAGAGGCCCACCACCAGCACGGGATAGAGCGAGAGATTGACCTCGAGCACCTGCGGCTCGTCGACGTCGCGCGGCAGATCGTGCTTGGCCTGGTCCACCTTGGCGCGCACGTCCGCCAGCGCAGCCTTCGAATTGAAACCGGCCTCGAATTCAAGCAGAACAAAGCCGCCGCCTTCGAAGGCGGTCGAGCGCATCTCCTTCACATTGCCAGCGGACTTGAGCTGGGTTTCCATGGGACGCAGCAGGAGGCGCTCTGCGTCTTCGGGGCTGATGCCGCGCTGCGAAAGCTGCACGTAGATGATCGGAATCTTGACGTCCGGCTCCGCCTCTTTGGCAATTGTCAAATAAGCAACAAACCCCGCGCCAAGGAGAAAGATCAGCGTCGCAATCGTCAGCCGCGCATGGCTGATCGCGTAATCTATGCAACGGAACATCGATACGGCTCAGGCTCTCTGCAGCTGTGCGCGCGAGCGGCTCATCGCGCAACTGCAGTTAATTCGTGGGCACCGACCGCCTCGACCTCCTGCGCTTCACGCACGAAGTCCTGCCCCTGCACGATTACGCGCGCGCCGTCCGGGATTCCCGCGACCCACATCATGCTCTGATCGTCTTCGACAACGGTGATGGGAATGAATTCGACGCGTTCATCGGCGGCAACCGCGCGTACGCCAAGCTCGCCTTGCGAGGAAAAGGTGAGCGCTGAGCGCGGAATCCGGCTTGCCGGCATGGGCGCGAGCGGCAGCGCCGCCTCGAGCGTTATTCCATCAGGGATTTTTCCGTCCGGGTTGGGAAGCTCGATTTCGACCCGATAGGTACGTGTGGTCTGGCTCGCTGTTTTCGCAATAAAGCGAACCTTTCCTCGCGCCCTTTCTCCAGTGACGAGGCGAACCTCGCCGGTATCGCCGAGCTTGATGCCTGCGAGCCTGCGCTCGGCCACTTCGACGACGGCAAGCATCGGATCGAGGGCAACCATGGTGGCGAGCTCGCGTCCGGCGAACGAGAATGCCGCCTGACCCACTTCCACCGCCACATCCTGCACCACGCCCGACCAGGGCGCGCGCACGACGCCGCGCTCGCGCTCGGCTTCGGCCCCGGCAAGCGCTGCTTCCGCCGCC
This sequence comes from Xanthobacteraceae bacterium, assembly GCA_040510075.1. Classification (GTDB taxonomy): domain Bacteria; phylum Pseudomonadota; class Alphaproteobacteria; order Rhizobiales; family Xanthobacteraceae; genus VAZQ01. The sequence continues at coordinate 13,012 of JBEVJT010000327.1, forward strand.
TTCACCTGGGCTTCGAGATCGACGAGCTGCAGCCGCGGCAGCGTGCCGCTGGCAATGAGCTGGCGCTTGGCTTCGAGCTCAGTGCGCTTTTGCGTGAGCACTGCTTCCGCCTGGCGCACCTGCGCTTCGCGCGCTTCATCCGAGAGGACGGCGACAATGTCGCCTTTCACCACCGAGGTCCCGCGCTTCATGCGCAGCTCTGTGAGCACGCCGCCGGTCCGGGCGGTCAGAACAACGCGCTTTTCGGCTTCAGTGCGGCCGGACAGCGTGAGCTTGCGGGCGTGGGGGAGCACGCTCGTTCGCATAACCGCCACGCGGAAGAGCTTCTTCGGGCCGGTATCGGTAGTGCGAAGTGCGGCGCGGCTTGCGCTTTCGTGCGGCAGAAAATGGCCGGACGCGATCCACAAGCCCGCGGCAGCGACAACGCCCAACGCGGTAAGCTTTCGCGCCTTCATGCGCCCCCCAATGCGAGCCGCGCTGCAAACGCCGCGATTCGACGCCCGAGCACTGCTCGTTCCCGCCCTTCACATCCACCGGGAACAGGGCAGAAATAGGGGCGCAAGGTGCGGCAACTGCGCTATGGACAGCGAGGGCGGTGACGCGCCTTGCGAGGCACAGGGCCCCACCTATAATCGCCGGCTTCTTTCTTGGCCGCTTTTGGCCATGGTTGCGGAAGAATGGTCGGCAAGCCAGTCGCGATTATCATGGGTAGCCAATCCGATTGGGCTACGATGCAGCACAGCGCCGCAACACTCGACGCGCTCGGCATCGGCTATGAGGCCCTGATCGTATCGGCGCACCGCACGCCCGATCGGCTGTTCAAATTTGCCAAAGCCGCCAAGCGCAAGGGTTTCAAAGTCGTCATCGCAGGCGCAGGCGGCGCCGCCCACTTGCCCGGCATGACCGCCTCGCTCACGCCGCTGCCGGTCTTCGGAGTGCCGATGAACACGCATGCGCTCGAAGGCAAGGACAGCGTCCTTTCCATCCTGCAGATGCCGGCGGGCATTCCGGTGGGCACGCTTGCGATCGGCAAACCCGGCGCGATCAACGCGGCGCTGCTTGCGGCTTCCGTGCTCGCACTCTCCGATGCGCGCGCAGCCAAGCGGCTCGACGCGTGGCGTGCGCGGCAGACCAAAGCCGTCGGCCGCCGCCCAAGTTAGCTTGCGGCGCGTGCTCGAGCCCGGATCAACCATCGGCATACTCGGCGGCGGCCAGCTTGGCCGCATGCTGGCGCTTGCTGCCGCACGCCTGGGGCTCCGCTGCCATGTATTTGCTCCTACTCCCGATTCGTGCGCTTTCGACGTGGTGCATCGGGTCACCTGCGCCGATTATGCCGACACGGGCGCGCTTGATCGTTTTGCCGCCGATGTCGACGTGATCACCTACGAATTCGAGAACGTGCCGGCCCATGCGGCATCCTTCCTCTCCGCTCGCAAGCCGGTCATTCCAGACCCGCAAATCCTGGCGATCACGCAGGACCGGTTGAGCGAAAAGGATTTTGTGACAAAGCTTGGGATCAAGACCGCCCGTTATGTAGCGGTCTCCTCCGCGCAGGCGCTCGCGTGCGCTATCGATGCGATCGGCGTGCCTGCCGTGCTGAAGACGCGCCGTTTCGGTTATGACGGGAAGGGGCAGCTAGCCGTCCGCGGCGACATCGATCCAGCGCTCGCATGGCAGGCGATGGGCGAACAGCCGGCCATTCTCGAGGCGTTCGTTCCTTTCGAACGCGAGATCTCCATCGTGGCGGCGCGCGCCCGTGACGGCGCCGTCGAATGCTTCGAACCGATCGAGAACGAGCATCGCAATCACATCCTGGCGCGCTCGCGCGTTCCCGCCGGCGTGCCCGAACAGATTGCCGCTCAGGCGCAGCAGATTGCTGAAAGGATTGCGGCAGCTTTTGATTACGTGGGCGTGTTGGCTGTCGAGATGTTCGTCCTGGGGCCAACTTTGCTGGTCAACGAAATTGCCCCACGCGTGCATAATTCCGGTCACTGGACCATCGATGGCGCCACGGCCTCGCAGTTCGAGCAGCATGTGCGGGCGGTCGCGGGGTGGCCTTTGGCAAGAGCGCGCCGGCACGGCCGCATCGAGATGATCAACCTCATTGGCGATGAGGTCAAAGAGGCGGGCCGATGGCTGAGTCATCGGGGCGCATGTCTGCATCTCTATGGCAAAAGCGCCCCGCGTCCCGGCCGCAAGATGGGACACGTGACACTGATCGCGCCCGATTGAGTGCGCCAGCGTTGGACTCTTTGGGCTCTTTCTGCTACATGCGCGGACAAATCGGGAGCCCGCGCGATCGCGCTTTGCGGCAGATCGGCGGGCTTCTGCACTTGCAAGACCAATAGCAAAGGACTGCTGCGTGCAGGTTCTCGTCCGCGATAACAATGTCGATCAAGCCCTGAAGGCGCTGAAAAAGAAGATGCAGCGCGAAGGCATTTTCCGCGAAATGAAGCTTCGCGGTCATTACGAAAAGCCCTCGGAAAAAAAGGCGCGAGAGAAAGCCGAGGCGATCCGTCGCGCCCGCAAGCTCGCGCGCAAGCGCATGCAGCGGGAGGGCTTGCTGCCCATGAAGCCACGGCCCGCGCCCGGTGCGCCGGGCGCTGGCCGCCCGCCGCGTCGGCCCACGTTCTAGTCCCGCGCCGATTCCGTTTCGATAAATCGAATAGCCTCGGCGACGGCGCCGTGCGCGCCGAGGTCGTTGTGCCCGGCGCCCGGAAACCGCACGAAGCGTTTCGGCGCGTTGATCAGTGCATATAGACGCTCGCCCAGCGCAATCGGCACCACCGCGTCGGCCTCGCCGTGCAGCATCAAAACCGGCGCGGTCACCTTCCCGATGACGCTGTCCGAGCGAAACTGGTCTTTCATCAGTAGCCGCACGGGAAGGTACCAATAGAACGCCGCACCCACGTCTGCGGCCGAGGTGAAAGCGGACTCCAGCACAACCGCAGCGACCGGTTTTGTCGCCGCAGCCGCGACTGCAATGCCACTGCCGAGGGATTCGCCCCAGACGGCGATGCGGCGAAACGGATAATGCTCCGCCGCATACGCAAATGCGGCCATGCTGTCGGCGATCAGTCCGCTTTCTGTCGACCGGCCGGACGAGCCGCCGTAGCCGCGATAGCTCAGCGCAACGAGGCCAAACCCGGTCGCGGTGAGTGCGTGGAAGCGCTCAACACGCCAGGAAAGCGATCCCGCGTTGCCGTGGAAATAAAGCACGATCGGCTTTTCCTCGCGCGGGCGAATGTGCCAGATGATGACGCGCTCGCCGTCACTGGTGGCGAGCTCAATCTCCTCGGCCTCGGCTAGTCCCGCGGCTGCCGGCGCGGTGCGAAACTTTTCCGGGAAATATTGGAGCCCGCGCTGTCCGAGATAGACAAGGGCGACAACGCCGCCGTAACCGACCGCAACGATCAGGAGCCATTTGAGCATGGATGCCGCCGCTCCTTATCAGTCGCGTGCACAAGTGGGCAATGACGCGCTGATGATTCGTCCCGCCCTCCGTGACGATGACGATGCGCTCTGGGCATTGCTTGAGCCCATCATTCGAGCGGGCGAGACCTATCCACTCCCGCGCGACATGAGCAGAGCCGCAGCGCTCGCCTATTGGGGCTCGCCGGCGCACGAGGTGTTCGTGGCAGAACGGGAAAGCGGCATCGGCGGCACCTATTATCTGCGCCCGAACAATGATGGCGGCGGCAGGCATGTGGCGAATTGCGGCTACATGGTAGCAGCGCATGCAATGGGCAGCGGCATCGGCCGCACCATGTGCGCCCATTCGATCGAGCGCGCGCGTACGCGCGGTTTTCTCGCCATGCAGTTCAATTTCGTGGTTGCGAGCAACGAGGGCGCCATCCGCCTTTGGCAGGATTGCGGATTCAAGATAGTCGGCCGCCTGCCTGACGCCTTCGACCACGCAAAGCTCGGATTCGTCGATGCGCTGGTGATGCATCGGTTTCTTTGATGCGCGTCCGGTGAGGGGTCACTCCGCTCATTCCCGCGCAGGCGAGAATCCAGCACACCGCACTGGAGTCCCCGCTTGCGCGGGGACGAACGAATGAGATGATCAGCTCTTCTTTTTGCGGTACATGGCGAGCATGCGCTGGGTGACGAGAAACCCGCCGAAAATATTCACGGCTGCAAAGCTCAGTGCAATGAATCCGAGCGCGCGCGCCCAGATCGGCCCCGATTCATTGGCGGAAAGCGCCACACTCACGGCCAGCAACGCTCCTACGACGATCACCGAAGAGATCGCGTTCGTCACCGACATCAGAGGTGTGTGCAAGGCCGGAGTGACCGACCAGACGACGTAATAGCCGACAAACACGGCGAGCACGAAAATCGAGAGGCGAAATACAAACGGATCGACGCTCCCATGCGCGGCTCCGGTCGCAACGGCAACAATGTCGATCGGCACGGGCTCTCGTCTCGCCCGGTCAGCCGTTCACGCGCCTGACGATAGCGCCAGCGCCAGCAGCGAAACCACGACCATGCTTGCGCTTGGCCCACGCGCTCCCGTGAGAAATCCGTGCACGGCAAGCACGGTTGCGACGACGAAGACGGTGAATGCCACCAGCCAGTGGCCGGTCACGGCGCCAATGGCCAGTCCGATGACTATATTTGCGACATGCGCGCAGCCAATAAACACCAGATGCACGAAGCGCTCATAGGTCGCTTCGTGCGCGGGGAGGTCATTTCCCGGTGCGGTGGCAACTTCTGTGGCTGCGTGCTCGGCCATGCTCGTCCTCCGCGGGCGTTACGCGGAATTTACCCCAACTGGCTTGCGAGGGCAACGATGTGAACGGCGACAGCGCGGCGGTTCAGAAGTGCGCCTAATACTCGCCCCAACTCCGAAATGCGGACGTCTGAACCAAAGC
>JBEVJT010000328.1:0-10340 GCA_040510075.1 Xanthobacteraceae bacterium
GCGAGCGGATCGCGCTGGTGCAAGGCGATTGGCACGCTCGCTGCGTCACGGCGGTGTTTTACAATTTCCATCGCCGCAGCACCTGCGAGACCTGGTGCCGCTGACGGAATATCGTCAACCCGGTCCACGCCGCCGGGGCGCGATCTGGCTGCCCTGTACGCCATTTGTAGGCGAAGACGAGCCTGGTCGTGGAGGGTAGAGGTGGCGCTTGCCATTGTAATCTTCGATTTCGTAACGGGCCGTTTCGTTCAATTCGCCGATGGATGCGATGTAGGTCGGCCCAATAGGCGACTTGCCGTGACCGCCCGGAATATCGAGCACATAATTCGGCTGGCATAGTCCCGAGAGCCGGCCGCGCAATACACGCATGAGAGACTGGCCATGAGCGATATCGGTGCGCCAATGAGCAGTGCCCGGCGCAAGATCGGGATGATGCAGGTAATAGGGCTTGATCCGGTTTTCCACGAGCACGCGCATGAGTTCGCCCAATGTGTCCGCATCATCGTTCACGCCGCGCAGCAAAACGGTCTGGCTCAGCATGGGCAGACCGGCATCGACGAGACGCGCGCAGGCTGTGCGAGCGTTGCGGGTAAGCTCTTTCGCGTGATTGGCGTGCAGCACCACGAATGTCGCCTTTCCCGACGATTGCAGCGCGCGCACGAGTTCCGGCCTCACGCGCCCGGGCGCAGCCACAGGCACGCGCGTATGCACGCGTATGACCCTGACGTGATCGATTGCGGCAAGCGCGCGCATAATTTCCGCAAGGCGGCGCACGGAAAGCACAAGCGGATCGCCGCCGCTAAGAATGACTTCCCATATTCCTTGATGATTGCGAATGTATTTGAGGGCCGCGCGCAACTGAGCTGGCGAAAGCGCACGCTGGCGGCCTACCACTTCACGTCGAAAGCAGAAGCGGCAATAGGCGGCACAAACATAACCCGGGGTGAGCAATACCCGATCGGGGTAGCGATGTACGATGCCGGGAACAGGGCTGTGCTGTTCGTCTCCTATCGGATCGGACGTTTCTTCAGGAAAGAGTTGCAGTTCCGCTTTCGTCGGAACGAACTGGCGTGCAATGGGACCGTGCAAGTCATCGATCAGTTCGACGATGTCCGGGGTGAGCGCGAGCGCGTACCGTTCGGCCACTTGCATGACTTCGGCCAGGCGCTCACGATTGAGCAACCCTGCTGCAACAAGCTGTTCTGGGCGCGACAAGGTTTTCCGGGCCGACTGCACTGCCATTCTCCTGCTCGGCTTGCTCGATATGTCTCGTGTGGCGGTTCAGAAGTCCGCATCATTCTCGCCGCGAGTCCGAAATGCTGACTGCTGAACCAAAGCCACACTAGATCAATAAGTTGCTAGTGTCCTTCGATTCCGAAGTTCGCAAACGCGGCCGCAGAATGATGCGAACTTCGCAATCGGGACACTAGCCCGACATCGAATAGTATTCTGATGAACATGACAGTGCCGGGCAACGCTGGTCCGGCACCTCATATTGGGCGATGATGGCCGGCTCTGGAGCGAATCGAAGATGAGGAACTATCTCGACGGCGGCGAAGCCATCCTGGAGGCGTTTCGAAGGCTTAACGTCGATTACATCATGTCGTCCCCGGGATCCGAATGGTCACCCGTGTGGGAGGCGCTGGCTCGCCAGAACATTGAGCACAAGCGCGGACCGGCCTTTATCGAGTCCTGGCACGAGACGCTCGCCGTCGATATGGCCGCCGGATACACCCTGATCACCGGCCGGCCGCAGGCCGTGCTCCTGCATGCCGGCGTCGGAATGCTTCAGGGCAGCATGGGGGTGCATGCGGCATTTCAGAATGAGATTCCGATGCTCGTCATGTCGGGGGAGTCGCAAAGCCTGGGCGAGGATCCCGATCTCGACATCGAGCATCAATGGTACGGCGGGCTCACATTCGGGGGCATCGAGCGCTTCATGCAACCGATCACCAAGTGGGCGCGCTCGGTCAGCAGCCCCTTCACCTTGTACGAAAGCGTGATTCGCGCCGGCGAGATGGCGCAACGGGTCCCCCGGGGGCCGGTGTACCTCAACGTCGCGCTCGAGCACATGTTGCACGACTGGAGCCCGCCGCTCGTCCAGCGGGATGTCGTTACCGCTCCCCGCCTGCAGCCGGCGGCAGCCGACGTGGAAAAAGTCGCCGAGCTGATCGGGTCCGCAAAGAGCCCGGTAGTCGTGGCGGAAACTTCCGGGCGCGACCCTCGCGCCTTTTCCGCGCTGGTCGAGCTCACGGAGTTGCTGGCAATTCCGGTCACGAACGGCCGTTCAAATTCCTATGCCAATTTCCCTACGCATCATCCCCTGTATATTGGCTATGCCAATTACCGGGCTGTCGAGGACGCCGACCTTGTGCTTCTCGTCGGCGGTCGCGCGCCGTGGTACCCGGCAAGACAGCGCCCGACGCGGGGCAAGATTGTCGCCATCCACGACAATCCGCTCAAAGCCGACATGATCTATCAGAATCTTCACGTCGATTTTTATCTTGAAGGCGACATCGCGGAGTCCCTCACGCTGCTCAAGACGGCTGCCAAGCCGAGCAGGTCTGAAACCTCTCACATCGGCGCGCGCCGGAAGCGCTGGGCACGAGAGCACGAGCAGCGCTTAAGCGAGCTTGGCGTTGCGCGTGAGAAGGCTTCGAGCGGGAGCGGCCTCGACCCGATCGCGCTGTTGGGCGCGCTCAACGACATTGTGCCGGACAGTGCGATTTACGTGGACGAGACGATCACCCACTCCACCTTGCTGCGTCAATTTCTCCCGCAGCGTAGCGCCCAGTCCTTCTTTCGCGGATCCGGTGGATTGGGCCAGGGCATTGGCACCGCGCTCGGCATCAAGCTCGCCGCTCCGGAACGGCCGGTTGTGCTGCTCGTGGGCGATGGATCCTTTCTCTACAACCCTATCATTCAGGCCTTGGCAGCCTCCAAACGACACGAATTGCCGGTGCTGATCGTAATTCTCAACAACAAGAAATACGCGGCGATGCGCCACGGCCACTTGCACCACTATCCGGATGGTGCCGCAGCCAACACAAACCTGCATTACGGCGTAACCATCGACGGCCCCGATTACGCGCAGCTGGGAATGCATTTTGGATTTCAGGGCGCGCGGGTCGAGGAACGCGGCGAGCTCGACGGTGCGTTAAGAGGGTCGCTCGCCGCGACAAATGACGGCAACACGGCCATCCTGAATGTGGTCGTGACACGCTGATCAGGTCTCGAACGGGATCCACATGACCTGCTCGATCGAGGTGGCGCCGGTCGCAAGCATCACCAAGCGGTCGAGCCCCAGCGCGGCGCCGCTTGCCGGAGGCATGCCGACAAGCGCCGTCATGAAATCTTCGTCGATCGGATAGCGTTCCCCATAGACGCGCTCCTTCTCACCCATCTGTTGTTCAAGACGCGTGCGCTGCTCACCTGCATCGCTGAGCTCGCCGCAGGCATTGGCAAGCTCGATGCCGCAGGCATAGAGTTCGAACCGCTGCGCAAGGCGCGGATCTTTGTTCGTTGCGCGTGCCAACGGCGACTGCACGACGGGATATTCGTCGAGGATAGTGGCGCGGCCTGATCCGAGACAGGGCTCGACGCGCTCCACAAGGACACGGCTGAAAATATCGCCCCACACATCATCGGGCGCTACGCGGACGCCCGTTTTGGAAGCAGCTTCGGCAAACGCCGCCACGGGGCGCGGCGGGAGCAAGCTTGTGAGATCCATTCTCGCATGGCGCTGGAATGCTTCCGAGACGGTGATCCGCTCGGGCTCGGCGAATGGATCCATGCTGCGGCCGCGGAAGACAAAAGCTCGGGCGCCTGCCGTCCGTGCCGCCAGTGCAAGCACATCGGTGCAGTCTTTCATGAGCAGCTCGTAGGGCTCGTTTGACCGGTACCATTCGAGCATGGTGAATTCGGGCTGGTGCAGAACGCCGCTCTCGCGATTGCGGAAAGAGCGGGCGAACTCCACGATCCGAGGCTCGCGGAGTGCGAGCAGCTTCTTGCAGGCAACCTCCGGCGAAGTGCGCAAATAAAACTGCTCGCGTGCCCCGCTGGGCTTGATCCACTCGGTCGCAAACGCATGCAGATGCGTCTCATTACCGGGCGAGCGAACGAGCGCCGAGGTTTCTATTTCCACAAAGCCGCGATCGGCAAAATACGCCCGCAGCGCCGCGATTATGCGCATGCGGCCCAATAGGAACGGCCGCTTGTCCGCATAGGACGATGGGCTGAGCGCCATGGATGGCTCCGTGCACGGAAGTTGCGGTCGCCGAGGGGCTGGCGAATGGCAGCAGGTTAGGTAAGGTGCAGGTCGATTTGCGACCACCCAACGTTATCAAGGAACCCCGATCGTGAAAGTTATCGCAAGCTCGCTGCGCAAAGGAAACATTGTCGAGTACGAAGGCAAGCTCTACGTCGTGCTCAATGCGGAGAGCTTCCATCCTGGCAAAGGCACTCCCACCACCCAGGTGGACATGCGGCGCATCAGTGACGGGGTAAAGGTCGCGCAGCGTTTCAAGACCACCGAGCAGGTGGAGCGGGCCTATGTGGAGGACCGCGAATTCCAGTACCTCTATCAGGACGGCGACGGCTTTCACTTCATGAATAGCGAGACCTACGACCAGGTGGCCTTGCCTGGGGACATTATCGGGGACCAGGCGGCGTATCTTCAGCCGGAAATGAAAGTGACGCTCTCAGTGCACGAGGGCACGCCCGTCGCCATTCAGCTGCCGCAGAAAGCCGTGCTGGAAGTGGTGGATACCGAGCCCACCGTGAAAGGACAGACTGCCGCGTCCTCTTACAAGCCCGCCGTGCTCTCCAACGGTGTGCGGACGATGGTCCCGCCTTTCGTCGGCACGGGCACGAAGATCGTGGTCATGACCGCGGACGGCTCGTATGTGGAGCGCGCCAAGGATTAGTACCACTGCGTCACAAACGCCCTCTGACCCCGTCATCCTGAGGTGCTCGGCGCGATGCGCCGAGCCTCGAAGGATGGCCGCCCGGTCTCATGCTGCTCCGGCGACCAAATTCAGCCAAATTCGTGATGGAGCAACAAGCGCGCATGCGCATGATTTGCTTTGTCACGGCGCGCACGAGCGGCGAGTGGAACGAGAAATCTTGACCCGCAGCAAGCACTCACATTTCGCGCGGCGGCAGCTGCTGACCGGCTTCCTCGCTGCAGCCACAGCGGTGGGGTCGCGCGTGGGGGCGTCTGCGCAGGCAAGCCGGCAATCGTTTGAGGAATGGGTGGCGGCATTTCGCGCACGCGCACAAGCCCGCGGCGTCTCGGACGCGACTTACACGCGGGTCATGAGCGGTATAAAGCCGGACGCGTCGGTCTTCGCCCTTGATCGCTCCCAGCCCGAGTTCAAGGAAGAGGTTTGGCAGTATCTCAATCGGCGCGTGTCGGACTGGCGCATCACTACGGGAAAGGAGAAGGCGAAGGAATTTGCGCCATTGCTCTCCCGTATCGAGAAGGATTTCGGCGTCGAGCGGTCGGTCATGCTCGGGCTGTGGGGAATCGAATCAGCATACGGCGATCCCGACGTGCAGAAGAACCATATGCGCCCGGTCATGCCCGCGCTCGCCGCGCTCGCCTGGGGCGAGCCGCGCCGACGTCCCTACTGGGAGCAGGAGCTTCTCAATGCGCTTGTGATTATCGAGCGCGGCTGGAGCACGCCCGGCGAGATGCGCGGCTCATGGGCCGGCGCGATGGGACATACGCAATGGATGCCCGAGGTGTGGTTGCATATGGGGCTCGACTATGACGGGGACGGGCGCGTCTCTCCGTTCGGCAAGCCTGACGATGCGCTCGCTGGCACTGCGCAGTATTTCGTGAAACGCGGCAATTACCGCGCAGGCGAGCACTGGGGATATGAAGTGCGCGGAGCAAGAGGCGGCGACGGAACCTCGCGCACGCACGAGGCGTGGCAACGAGCCGGGGTGGTCCGCGCCGACGGACAACCGTTCCCGCATCCGAACTCCAAGGCGAAACTGTGGGTTCCGGTGCCTGGCGGCCCCGGTTTTCTGCTGGGCCAGAACTTTTATGCGGTACGCTCCTATAATCCTTCCATGAACTACACATTGTCCATTCTGCATCTTGGCGATCGGGTGATGGGAGCGCGTCCCTTCGTGCAGCCTTTCCCTGGCGCCGAGCGCACGCCGACGCTTGCGGAAGTTCAGGAAATCCAAAAACGCCTCACCGCGCTTGGCTTCGATACCGGCGGCACCGATGGCCGGGTCGGAAATGACACGATGCGCGCGGTGCGCGAGTTTCAGCGCAAGGTCGGCATGGAGCCGGCCGACGGCTATGCAGGCGTGAAGCTGCTCGCCCGCTTGCGGGAGCAAGGCTAATGCAACTGCGTCACAAATTGGCGTAGGCCGTCATTCCGGGGCCGCGAGTGGAGCGAGCGGAGCCCGGAATCCATACCCACAGGCCGTGCAGTTGCGATGAAAGTGGTTGCGCTGCGGTGGTGCACATAACTGTTTGGGGTTATGGATTTCGGGTTCGCCGCTTTCGCGGCGCCCCGGAATGACGGCTTTCTAAAACTACTCGGCCGGCGCGATGTCGACGAGGCGCAGCTGTGCGCGCTCGGTGCCGTTCCACTGGTCGATGCATAACGTGCCGGCGGCATGCACGCGCATGCCCCGCGCGCGCGCGAGTGCCGCTCCCAGCGGTTGGCCTACCGCGCGAAACGCAATGCCATTCATGATCGACCCGTCACCCGCACGCAGCCGCACGCGCGCGTGGGCCTGCCCGACCTCTTCGACATAGACAAGGGTATGCGCCGGAAGCGCAATCACCGGCTCCGGATTTCCCGCCCCGAAGGGCCCTGCTCGCATGAGCATGGCGGCCGTCTGCACATTCGCGCTGGCGGCGGTCATGGCTGCGTCGATCAGGAGTGCATCTTCACGCGAGGCCGCAACCACCGCGGAGGCGAGCTGCTCCTCGACGAACGCGCGAAACGCCCCCAACTTCTCCCTGCGCATGGTCACCCCGGCGGCCATGGGGTGGCCGCCACCTTTAGTGAGCAGCTGCTCCTTGACCGCTCGGCGCACCACGCGGCCGAGATCGACGCCTGCAATCGAGCGCCCCGAACCCGTGCCCGTGCCTCCAGGCTCGAGCGCGATCGCAAAAGCGGGCCGCGCGAAGCGCTCTTTCAGGCGCGCCGCAACAAGGCCCAGCACGCCCGGATGCCAGCCTTCCGCCGCCACCACGATGGTGCTGGCGTTTTCCTCCGCTCCGAGCGCCGCGAGCGCTTCGGCCTCCGCCTGAGCGAGCGCCGCAGCCTCGATTTGCTGGCGCTCGCGGTTGAGCCGGTCGAGTTCGCCTGCAATGCGCACGCATTCCGGCGCGTCTTCCTCTGTCAACAGATTGGCGCCGAGCGTGGCACATCCAATGCGCCCGCCGGCATTGATGCGTGGTCCGAGCACAAAACCCAAATGCCAGGCTTGCGGCGGCTCGCGCAAACGCGCCGCATCCATGAGCGCGGTAAGGCCGGCATTTTCTCTTCGCCGAAGGACCAGAAGACCTTTCGTCACGAAGGCGCGGTTAAGCCCCCTCAGCGGGACCACATCGGCAACGGTTCCGAGCGCGACTAGATCAAGCAGGCCGAGAAGATCAGGTTCGCCCCGTTCCGAAGTCCAATAACTCCGCCTGCGCAGCTCGCGATTGAGTGCCACGAGACTCATGAATACCAGCCCGACCGAGGCGAGATGCCCCAGCCCTGAGACGTCGTCGAGGCGATTTGGATTGATGACGGCGCAAGCCTCCGGCAACTGCTCGTCCGCCTGGTGATGGTCGATCACGATCGTGTCGAGCCCAATCTTGCGAGCGCCGGCAAGCGGCTCGTGACTGGTCGTGCCGCAGTCAACCGCGATCAGCACGCTGGCCCCTTGCCGCGCGAGATTTTCGATCGCCTCCGCGTTGGGACCGTAGCCCTCGAACAGCCGGTCGGGAATGTGGATGAGAGGGCGCATCCCGCAATGCGCGAGATAGCGGCCAAAGACGGCCGCGGACGTCGCGCCGTCTACATCGTAATCGCCGATGATACCGACGGTCTCGACTCGAAGCACCGCATCGGCAAGCCTTTCCGCCGCGACCTGCATGCCCTTGAGCAAGTACGGATCGGGCATCATCGACCGCAGGCTCGGGTCGAGAAAGGCGAGGACCTCGTCTACCTCCACGCGCCGGCCGGCGAGAACGCGCGCGAGGAGCTCAGGGACATCGTGGCGCTGCGCAATCGCAAGCGCCTGCGCCGCGCCCCTCTCATCCAGCCTGTCGCGCCATGTCCGGCCGCAGGCTGAACGCTCGACGCCAAGAAAGTGGCGCCGGTCTGCGCGCGAGGCGATCGGCAGAACGACATTCATGGTGGCGCGAATCGCTGTTCTGGAAACCGATCCTACGCCGCCCCTCGATGCCCGGGAGGGCGTCGCATGCTTTTTCCTCCTTGCAAATCGACGCGTCGACGTTTAGAACAAAAAGGGAACATAAGCACGGCGGGCTCATCCAAAAAGGGGTGTAAAAATAATAATCCTGTTGACACTGTATAGTAAATCGGAAATAATGGTACAGGCTCGCGGGGTGCGAGCGGACCCGGCCCATCACGGCGCCGGGTTTTTTGTTGCCCGCGGTGGCAGCGATCGGCCCCGTCGCGGACTCTTCATTCCAGCAACAGTAACGGAGAGACAAAATGCCCTTCCCCCGCGCCTTTCTCAAAAACGGGAAAATCGCGATATTGCAGGGCGGATTTGAGAACCTATCCCGCCTCGTCCGCCTTAGTGTCACCGTGTCCCGTTGTATAAGCGTTTCTTCGCACCCTCGCGCTCCACATCCCCCTATCCCCCGTTATCGTTGCCCGTCCGGTGGCAATTCGGGTGGCAAATTCTCTACGCAGTAATTGCGGCCTCAAAGCTGCGGCGGATCGCGAAACCTTCGTTGCGCCTCCCGTGCCGCGCGCGTAACGACTCCGTCGCCAAGCACACGACCGCACAGCAAATCGGGCGAAAGCGGCGTTCGCGAAGAGCTGGCGAAGGGAATAGCAATTAGAAATGCAATGTCAGCTTTCGCCAGCAGCGGACATGCCATTGCATTTGGCTCTGGTCCGAGAAGTGCCAGAAGCCGACATAACCCCCTGTTGCACTACTGCGCGTTGCCATGCCTAAAGAAAGCGCCTCGATTTTCAGTTGGGCACGAACCTAAGCGCAATGCCATTCATGCAATAACGGAGGCCGGTTGGCTCAGGGCCGTCCTTGAAAACATGTCCGAGATGACCTCCGCAGCGGCGACAATGCACCTCAGTGCGGATTAAGAATAGGCTGCGGTCCTCCGATGTTCCGACGGAGCCAGCAATCGGAGTCCAGAAACTCGGCCATCCCGTTCCACTTTCAAATTTGGTGTTTGAATAAAACAGCGGTAAGGCGCATCCAGCACACACATAGGTGCCGGGGCGAGCTTCCTTATTGAGCGAGCTTGACCACGGGCGCTCCGTTGCGCGGCGGCGGAGCACGGCATACTGCTCCCCGGTAAGTTCCCGGCGCCACTCTTCGTCGGTCCTTACGATCTCAAATTTACCTGCGGGATCGGACTCAGCCAGGGCATTATTGGAGGATTTTCCAAGACAGATAATCGCCGCACCAACGGCGGTTCCCCCTAGTACGAAATTACGACGGCTGATCACGCGGTCTTCACCTATGTGCTCATGTAATTCCCGGAGGGCACCTCCAACAGCCCCGGCGCGAAGTTTATTAGACTTCCAGGTTCATTCGATCACCTGATCGGCACGCATCATAAAGGTTGCGGAATTGAGAGATTGAGTGCGTTCGCCGTTTTCATGTTGATCACCATTTCGAATTTGGTCGGTTGCTCCACCGGCAGGTCGGCCGGTTTCGCAACCGTTGATGAAGAATTTTCCAGGCCGTAGACGCGACTTTCGTGTAAAGATGTGGGGGACCCATCGCCCGACGACAAACTCACGGGCGACCTCGGTAACGCGATTGCGGCCCACACAGATTCGCGATCGTCGGTTGGATCCTGTTACGGCGGGGAAACTATCACTGAGCAATTCTTGAGTTTTGCAGCACATTCCACCAGTCATCAGACACTCGTGGTGCACGTTGGCACGTCGCATTCATGCCAACAACGGACCTCACCTTGCCAGTACTTACTCGGCGGGCAAAGCAACTGGATGGCGCAGTTCCGCCAGTGATTGCCGGACCACGATGGTAGCGCCTTGTAATGCCAGCGCCGCCATGATCGCAGCCACGATGATGTCCGGCCATCCGGTACCGGTGCCAAATACGCCTAGGGCGGCGAGCAATACGGCGAGATTGCC
>JBEVJT010000329.1:0-2553 GCA_040510075.1 Xanthobacteraceae bacterium
CTGGGAGCAGGATCGGAAACGACGACACATCTGATCAGCGGATCCGTGTACGAGCTCCTCAAGAATCCTGCGCTGCGCGCGTGGCTCGAAACGGACTGGAGGCGGCTCTCTCTTGCGGTCGAGGAGTTCTGGCGTTTCGTCTATCCGGACCAGTTTTCAAAGCCGCGCTTCGTCCGGCGCGATGTCGAGCTCGACGGCGTGCGGCTCAGGAAGGGCGATCGGGTCATGCCCATGCTGGTGGCCGCCAACATGGACCCGCAGGCGAACGATAATCCCGAGCGCCTCGATGTCGAGCGGCACCCGAACCGCCACCTTTCCTTCGGTACCGGAATTCACTTTTGTCTTGGCTATCAGCTTGCGCGCATTGAAGGCATGTGCGCGCTCGAGGCGCTGTTCACGCGCTGGCCCGGCCTTCGGCTTGCGGTGGATTCTTCTGAAATCCGCTGGCGCAAACGGCCCGGCCTGCGCGCCCTGGAAAAACTGCCGGTCACCGTGACGTAGCCCGGGCGGCTCCCCCGCCCCCGGGGCCGACCGGAACGGCTCTCGCTGTCAGCGCACGAAGCCGAGCGTGCGCGCCACGCTGTCGAGCACCATCATTCATGCGAGCGACGGCACTGCGATCTACCTTGCAGCGAAGCTTGCGCCAGTTGCAATGGACAGAAACGCCGCGCAAAGAGAGATCGAAGAGCTTTCCCGGGAAATGAAAGAGCAGCCCCGGCACGTGGAATGGGTGCCGGCACGTGCAGGATCGCCCGCAGCCGTCATCGCGTTGTGGGGGCGCATCGAGCTGCGGCAGCTCAAACGCGCTGAAATGCAGGACGCGGCCGACGGATATGCTTCCGGCCTGCTGATCGATCCATTGGGGGACACGCCGCGCGCGGCAAAGGCAGGCCTGCCAATCTACCGCCTCGCGGGCGCGGCGGGGTACGTATATGCCGCGAGCTTTGCTGCGACGGGACAAAGATCTTACGTCGCGGCTGACGTGTCTCAGCTGGCCCTGAAGACCTTCGAAACCGGGCTCAACGAAGTCCTGGAAGAGGACCAGTCGCTTGCCGACGACCACAAGCTGTGGCCGCAGGTAAGCGAGCTCACGCGCAATCTCTCGAACGCAACCTCAGCCGCGATCGCGAACGAAGCGTTGGACAACCTTTTCCAGAAATACCCGTCCAAGAAGCTGCATTCCCACGTGTGGTCATTATTACCGCTCGGTTCCTTGCTCAACCTTTCGCAACGCGCCCATTGGGCGGTCAGCATCTATGGTCCGAATACCGAATATCCCGAGATCCGCGAGGCGATTCAGAGCTTCCTGGCCGCGCGTCCGGACGCGCCGTTCAGCGAATTTCTGTATTATACGATCGGCGATTTCGAGACGGCGCTGCAGCGCAATCCCAAGTCGATCATTGCCGGCGTGCTGCGCTATGCGATCGGCTATCGCATCATCGATTCGCTGCTGCAGGACACGACCAAGGTCGTCAAGCTTCCGAGCGTGCCGGATACCACTGAGCCCGTGAACAGCACGCTTGTCACCCTCAACGAGCACCCCGAGCTCTATGAGAACAAGCTGCTTGGAACGCTCGTGCCGAGCTTTCGTTCCCGTGCAGCGGAGGCGAAGCCCTGGTTGGAGCAAGTGCTGCGCGATGCTTCCTCACCGCACCAGGACGATGCAGCCTACATGCTCGGCTGGCTTGCCTTCCACCAGGGCGATTTCAAGGGCGCAGTGACCTACCTGTCCAGCGCCATGTCCGCGGGGAATGGCGACTACCGGAAACCGGCGGCGATGCGCCAGGTCGTGCGCATCATGGCGAGGCTTCCGGCGTCCGAGCAGATCGCCCTGGTGCAGTCCGATTCCACTTTCATGCAGCAGCCGGCGCTGTGGTACATGGCGGCGCGGACCGCATACCGGGATTTCAACTATCGGCTTGCGGTCGAGACGGCAGAGCGCGGGCTCAGGCTCCTAAATGTCCCGGTCGATAACCTGCCGGCGACGACCGACCCCCAGAAAATCAAGGCAGTGCTGGAGAACGTCGAGCCGAAGCTCGATGATGATCTGAATTTGAGCGAGATGCCTTATCTGAGGGAGGCCTCGCGCGAGATGCTGGAATACGAGAGTTACCTTGCCTCCGCTGCGAGCGACCGGCCGGAAAACCTCTCGCGCAGGGCGCGCGCCATCATCAGCAAATATTCGATGCTGCTCGACCCGGCAGAGCAGGCGAAACGCCGCCGTACCCCCGAGCTCGTGCACAAGGACCTGCGTCAGGCCATTCATCTCATTGACGTGAGCCTTGCGGCGGTCCCCAAGACGGCGCAGCAGGCGCCACTGCGGGAATGGCTCCACTATCGCAAGGCCCGAGTGCTGGTTCAGTTTGCGCCTGCGACAGTTCCCGATGCGGTCGCTGCCCTGGAGCACGAATATCCCAAGTCGCAACTTCTTGACGACGCCCTCGCCGAGCAGCTCTTTGCAGAAGGAGTGATGCTGCGTGATATCAATGCCGCGCAGCGAACCTTCCAGCGGCTGGTCAGCAATTTCCCGAACGCAAACGCGCTCGACAACGC
>JBEVJT010000330.1:0-4158 GCA_040510075.1 Xanthobacteraceae bacterium
CGCACCGGGCCTCCCGGCGTTTCATGTGGTCGGGCTGGCGGACAAGGCGGTGTCCGAGGCGCGCGAGCGCGTGCGAGCCGCTCTGATCGCGTCCGGGCTGGCGCTCCCCGCGCGCCGCATCACCGTCAATCTCGCGCCGGCCGATCTGCCCAAAGAGGGCAGCCATTATGATCTGCCGATCGCGCTTGGCCTGATGGCGGCGATCGGGGCCTTCCGTCGGACGCGCTGTCCGGCTTCACGGTGTTGGGTGAGCTGGGTCTCGACGGCTCGATCGCGCCGGTGGCCGGCGTGCTTCCGGCGGCGATCGGTGCCAATGCGTCGAGAGGGGCTGATCTGTCCGGGCGCTTGCGGCCCCGAAGCCGCTTGGGCGAGCCCCGAGATGGAAATCATCGCCGCGTCGTCCCTCATTCAGCTCGCCAATCACTTTCGAGCACCCAAGTGCTCTCGCGGCCCGAGCCCAAGGTGCGCGAGCACGAAGGCACGCTGCTCGATCTTGCCGACATCAAGGGACAAGAGAGCGCGAAGCGCGCCCTCGAGGTCGCCGCCGCCGGAGGCCACAATCTGCTTATGACCGGCCCCGCGGGAGCCGGAAAATCAATGTCTTGCGGCGCGGCTTCCCACGATCCTGCCGCCCCTCTCGCCGGCGGAATTGCTCGAGGTTTCCATGATCGCGTCTGTTGCAGGCGAGATCGAGGGGGGCGCCCTGACGAACAAACGCCCGTTCCGCACGCCACATCATTCCGCCAGCATGCCTGCTTTGGTGGGTGGCGGACTGCGGGCGCGCCCGGGCGAAGTCTCCCTCGCCCATCACGGCGTGCTCTTTCTCGATGAATTTCCCGAATTCCAGCCGCAGGCGCTCGATTCGCTGCGCCAGCCGCTCGAAACCGGTCGGGTGTCCATCTCGCGGGTGAATCATCGCATCACCTATCCGGGCAGGTTCATGCTCGTTGCTGCTATGAACCCGTGCCGTTGCGGGCGCGCCAGCGAACCAGGGTTCGTCTGCAAGCGCGGCCCGAACACACGCTGCGCCGCCGATTACCAGATGCGCCTCTCGGGACCGCTGCTTGACCGCATCGATCTGCACATCGAGGTGCCCGCCGTGAGCGCCGCCGATCTCATTCTGCCCCCGCCGACCGAAGGAAGTCGCGAGGTGGCGCAACGCGTCGCGCGTGCCCGCGCGATTGCGACCGAGCGCTATGCGGCGCTCGGACTTGTTGAGACAGGCACGAATGGATGCGTGCAAGGCTCTGTGCTCGAGCAGGTGGCGCGGCCGGATGCGGGCGGATTGGCTCTATTGCGCGATGCAAGCGAGGCGATGCGTTTGTCGGCGCGCGGTTACCATCGCGTGCTGCGCCTCGCCCGCACGCTGGCCGATCTCGACGCCATCGACCATGTGGGCCGCGTGCACATCGCTGAAGCGCTCTCCTATCGCGCTCTCACTGACGAAATTAAGCGCGCGGCATGATGGCCTGCACGCATCGTTAACCTTAACGCTTCCGTAATTCCTGCTCGCTACGCTCGAGGGTCAATTTCTTTTGCCCTCGTCGGCGCGCATGGAGCGCTTTACCAAGGTCATCATTCTCCTGATGATCGCCACCATTCCGGCAGCGGCACCGCGCGACTTTGCGACCGTTCCGAACCTTTGTTTCAACGCCGGCTCGACCACATTTCAATTTTCGCCTAGTCCAAGCGCGCCTGATTACCGGGTGAAGTTCGTCGCCGCGGAAACCAAGCCCGATATGCGGGTCCAGCTTGTCGACGAAGTTACAAATGCGGATTTTGCCCTCGTTGATGATATCGAACCGCTGCCGGGCAGCACCAACTCAGAACCGTACTCATCGTAGGTGAAAGCGCGCCGGCCGATCTGCGCATAAGCCTTTCTCCCCATGAGGCCGAATACAAGCTGTTCGTCCACTCGGCGCGTTTCGGCCATGAGGACGCCGCCGCGCTGTTTGCCGCAATCCTCCATTTCCAGGACGCGCCGGACCCAAGCGAGCACGACTGACCCCAGGGCTCGTCGATCACGGTTCCACTCTGCACCCGTCTGGAACTTCACGTTCGCAATTAGCTTTGCGTCAACCGTATCAGCGCAATGCGCGACCGCAATTGATCGTGACAATTCAATGCAAAGAGTTGAAGGCGCACTCTCGCCTGCAAGAATTTGAGACTGCAAGGCGCAGCACCGCCGGCGTGAATGCCCGGCCACGGATGGCGACAAACGATGCGAGCATTCTTGGCGGGAGCTCGACGCGTGCGAAATCTGCTCGCCCGCCGCTGGCTTTTAACCTTGGTGCGATTGACGGCTCTGCTGTCGATGGCGTTCGGCACGTCGTTTGGCTTTCTAGCCGCGATCAGCAGCCCAGGCGCGAATTATGATCCGTATTCATTTGCAATCGGAGCTTCTGCGCTGTTCGGCGCCGCCTGCGGCGCGCTGGGATTGGTCATCTCACAACTAAATGTCACGCGTAAGGAACTGCGCGCACTGCGGACTGAACTGGCGCCCGAATGCGCCTTGCGCCACCAGAGGGAGCAAGCCGACGCAGGCAATCGCGCCAAGTCGCGTTTCCTCGCCACGTTCTCACACGAGATCCTGACTCCACTGCACGGCCTCCTCGGCATGTCGGATCTGCTCCTGGACACTGCGCTGTCGGCCGAGCAGGCCACATATGCCAACGCGGTAAAGCAGTCCGGCCAGATCCTACTTCGAGTCGTCGAAGACGTTCTCGACTTTTCTACAATGGAAGCTGGCAGGTTCGTCATATCGGCGCGGCCATTCGATTTGCCCCAGCTGGTTGACGAAACCATCGAGCTGATCGCGCCGCGCGCGCAGGCAAAGCAGCTTGAGATCGCCTGTTACATCAACGAGAAGGTACCGCAGATGCTCGTGGGCGATGCCGCGAGACTACGCCAAGTGCTGCTCAACGTTGCGGGGAATGCAGTCAAATTCACGGAGCAGGGAGGCATTGCGCTCACGATAGAGCTCGAGGCGGAACGTGATGCGGTGCGATTCTCGGTGCGCGATACCGGAATTGGAATTGCGGGTGAAGCGCAGGAGCGCATCTTTCTGGAATTCGAGCAGGGCGACACCACCCGTCAACTGGACGGCGCCGGACTGGGGCTTGCAATCTGCAATCGCGGCAACATCGGCGTCGAAAGCGCGCCCGGCCGGGGGTCCCTGTTTCACTTCTGCCTGCCGCTCCCTGCAGCATCCGACCAGCCACGGCTTTTCAATCGTGCGAACCTCACGGGAGCGGACATTCTCATCGTTGCGCCAGTTTTCATTACCGCTTCACTTCTCTCAAGGCGACTTATGGACTGGGGTGCGCGCACCTGTATGGTGCCCGACCTAGCACCGGCAAAACTCCATCTTTCGCAGAGGTATTGGCGCGCTGTCATGGTCGACTTCGGCCTCGGTTTGGAAACCTGCGAGTTCGTTGCGCGCGAGACGCCCTCGTCCATGCGGCGCATCGCCCCTATCACACCATCGCAACGGAACGTGTTGCCTGTTCTGAAACAGGCGGGATTTGATTATCTGGTGAAGCCCATCCGCGCAGCATCGCTGGCTGCCCCGCATGGATATCGACCCGGCGAGCCGGGAACTCGTCGAAGAGTCCACGGACGTTCCACGTAAAAGAATGACCCAAAAGAGGGGCAAGGCGCTTGCCGTTCTCGTTGCCGAAGACACCGAGATCAATGCATTGCTTGTGCAAACGCTGCTTACCAAGCTGGGACATCGCGTCGCGCTGGTAAGAACCGCGCAGGCCGCGGTCGAGGCCTGGGGCGCGGCCAATGCGGCCGGGGTCTCCCTATGACCTGCTGCTCATGGATGTGCAGATGCCGGGTGACTCCGGGATCGAGGCGGCGCGGCGCATTCGCGCCGCCGAGGCAAACCACGGCCAAGGCCGCCTGCCGCTGTTCGCTTGACCGCCAACGCCTGCGGGGAGGATCACGCGGCCTGTCTTGCGGCCGGCATGGATGGCGTACTCACCAAGCCACTGCAGCGGGAGCAGCTCCCGAAATCCTCACTTCCGGCGCTGAGAACATCGCCGCGTAACTTGCGTCAAAGCTTGCGCAGGGCCACCTGCTCCACCGCGTGGCTCTCTGCTTTCGTGAGAATAAGGTCGGCACGCTGCCGCGTGGGCAGAATGTTGTCGTGCA
>JBEVJT010000331.1:0-4438 GCA_040510075.1 Xanthobacteraceae bacterium
GGCGATCTTCCAGCCACGGCGAGTCGCCGGAAAACTGCACGCCTCCGTGCCGCGGGGTTCGATGGTCCAACCGCGTGCGGCGTGGAGAACTGTTCGTCACCCGGTCGAAAACCCCTTACGAATTGCGCTGGAACTCGCCGTTTGGAGCAGAACTGGAGGTTGTCCACATTCATATTCCGGTAGATCAGCTTAGCGCCGCGCTGGAAACAGTTTATCAAGGCAAGGCCACTGCTGCAGAGGTGACTGAGTTTTTTGGTCGCGACGAAACGCTCGCTGATTTGAGTTTCGCATGCGCCGAGCTGCTCTCGGCCGGAACTGCGGGCAACGCGAAACATATCGCTGCCTTCGCACGCCTTCTCGCGATTTATGTCGCCGAGAAATACACGAACGTCGCGTCGCAGAGGCCTGACTATCGCGGCGGCTTGCCGATCGCACGGCTCCGCAAGATCGAGGACTATGTGCGTGCGCACCTCGCAGAAAGCATCTCAATCGAGATGCTGGCTGAGTTGGCGGAGCTGAGCGCTTTCCATTTCTCGCGCGTGTTCAAGCGGACCACGGGGATGACGCCGATGCAATTCGTGACCCGAGAGCGCATGCTGCAAGCGCAGCAACTGATCCGCGAAACGTCCCGCAGCCTCATCGAAATCGCGCTCGAAGTCGGCTACACGAGTCCGAGCCATTTTGCTCAGGTATTTCGGCGGACGGTGGGCATGGCTCCAACGGAGTTCCGCAACGCCCTCTAGAGAGTTGGAGCTTGTGAGCATTAGTTAATCAGGTCAATTATCACAAAAAAGGGCCAGCCGATAACCGGAAGAGCATCAAAAATGATGAGTATTAGATTATGAAGAAGATACCCAGCGCAAAGAAACAGTGGATCAAGCCCCGCATTAAGGACGTGCCAATCTTTTTCGAATGCACCTGCTATGCGGGTGCGGTCTGAAGAAGCCTGAGGAGGAGGCGCGAAGATTCGCGTTCGATTGCTCGGAACTTCCGCCGGCGGCGGGCTGCCACAGTGGAATTGTGCATGTCCGAATTGCCGGGCGGCGCGCGCCGGCAGAATCCCTGCGCGCACCCAATCTGGCGTGGCGGTGAGCGCTGATGGCGTGCGCTGGTTTTTGATCAATGCTTCGCCGGATTTACGCGCGCAAATCGAGAGCTTTGCGCCGCTTCAACCTCAATCGGAAGCACTGCGGTACAGTCCTATCGAGGCCGTCCTTCTGACCAATGCTGATCTTGATCATGTGCTCGGCCTTACGCTTCTGCGCGAGGGGGGGCCCCTTTGCGTCAGGGCCACCGCTGCGGTGTGTGAGACGCTTTCCCGCGCGCTTCGTCTGGATGCGCTGCTCAGTGTGTTTTGCGGAGTGACCTGGCACGAGCCCGCGAGGGAGTTCTCGCCGCTCGCTCTGCGCGACGGCTCGCAGAGCGGGCTTTCCTGCCGGGCGATCTTTCTACCGGGCGCGCCGCCATTGTTTGTGAGAAAAGAGATATTTGACAAGGAAGGCCATAGTATTGCCTGGCAGATCGCGGATGAACAAACCGGTGCGCGCCTTCTCATCGCACCGAACGTCGCTGAGGTGACAGTCGAGTTGGAACAGGCTCTCAATGAGTCCCATGCGGTGCTTTTTGATGGCACGTTTTGGTCTGGCGACGAGATGCGCTGCGTAAACCCGGAGGCACGCACGGCGGATCAGATGGGGCACTTGCCGATTTGGGGCGGCAGCCTCAGCATGCTTCGCGATGTGCCAGCGCGACACCGCATTTACATTCACATCAACAATACCAACCCAATTCTCGCACCTGGCTCACGCGAGCGAGCACAGGTGGAAAGCGCGGGCGTTGTGGTCGGCGAAGACGGAATGGAGCTCGAGCTTTGATGCAATCGCAGGAGCCGTGGGACCAGGAGACGTTTGCGGAAAAGCTGCGCGGCATCGGCGCGCGCGCTTATCACGACAAGCATCCCTTTCACGTGCTGATGAATGAAGGCAAGCTCTCGCGCGAGGCTGTCTGCGGCTGGGTGGCAAACCGTTTTTACTATCAGCGCAGCATCCCGCAGAAAGACGCGGCAATTCTTTCCAACTGCCCGCTGCGCGAAGTGCGCCGGGTGTGGCTGCACCGCATCGCGGATCATGACGGCAGAGACGGAGATGAAGGCGGCGTCGAAGCTTGGCTGCGGCTCGGCGAGGCGTGCGGGCTTGCGCGTGAGGAGTCGCTCGATGGGCGGCATCTCGTGCCCGGCGTGCAGTTCGCGGTGGATGCTTACGTGAATTTCGCGCGCATACAGCCGTGGCCGGTGGCCATCGCATCATCGCTCACCGAGCTGTTTGCGCCAGACTTGATGGCGAAGCGACTGGAAGCCTTCGAACGGCATTACACGTGGGTGGACCCATCGGGCCTTGATTATTTCCGGCGCAGACTGACCCAGGCCCGCCGCGATTCAGACGAAGCGCTTGTGCTGACGCTCACGCATTGCGCCACCTACGACTTGCAGGAAGCCGCGCTGCGCGCGCTCGCATTTAAATGCGACGTGCTCTGGGCAATGCTCGACGCGATTCATTGGAAATACACAGCCGATCGGGCGAAGACATGAGCGGCATCGACGTTAAAAGTCGGCCTGAACTCGCAGCGCGCGCACGCTTGCAGACGGACGCGACGACAGGGCAACGGGTGCTGCTTTATCCCGAAGGCATCATCGAGTTGAATGCGACGGCTCACGACATTCTCGTGCGCTGCGATGGGAAGACAACCCTCGACGAAATCCTCGCCTCGCTCGCCGCGGAATACGAGGTGAGCCACGAAGACCTGCGCGAGGACGTGTTCGCCTGTCTCGACGAGCTGCATCGCCGCAACCTGATTGTCTTCACGCCGTGAGCTTCCGGCCGTACGCGCTGCTTGCGGAAGTGACCTATCGCTGCCCGTTGCATTGCCCGTATTGCTCGAACCCGGTGCGTTATCCGGCAGCGCGCGATCTGGCGACATCGGAATGGACGCGCGTGATCTCCGAGGCGGCAGCGCTCGGCGTGCTGCACGTCGGTTTCTCCGGAGGCGAGCCATTGCTGCGCGTGGAGCTGGCGCAACTGATTGCGGCTGCGCGGTCAGCAGGCCTTTACACAAATCTCATTACGAGCGGGGTGGGCCTGGATGAACTCCGCGCTTGCGAGCTGCGGAATGCGGGACTCGATTCCGTGCAACTGAGCTTTCAAGCCGACGAACAGGAATTGGCCGATGCTATCGCGGGCACACGGGCGCATGAGCGCAAGCTTGCAGCCGCCCGGCTGGTTCGGGAAAACGGGATCGCGCTAAGTCTAAACGTCGTTCTACATCGCGCAAACCTCCCCCGACTGCGGGAAATCATCGCGTTCGCCGCCTCGCTAGGCGCGGAGCGGTTGGAGTTGGCAAATGTGCAGTATTACGGCTGGGCTTTTCTCAACCGCGCTCACTTGCTGCCCACGCGCGAGCAGGCGCGAGAGGCATTCCAAATCGCTTTGGAAGAAAAGGCGCGCCTTGCAGGGCGGATGGAAATTTTCTATGTGCCGCCGGATTACTACGAGGAGCGGCCGAAGCCATGCATGAACGGCTGGGGCCGCCGCTATCTTACGGTGAATCCGGGCGGCGAGGTGCTGCCATGTCCTACGGCGTCGAGCATCGCCGGCTTGCAATTTGAAAACGTCAGGGAGCATTCGCTCCAGTGGATCTGGTCGGAATCGGAAAGCTTTAACCGCTTCCGCGGCACCGAGTGGATGCCGGAGCCGTGCCGCTCGTGCTCGCAGCGCGAGATTGATTTCGGTGGCTGCCGCTGCCAGGCGGCACTTCTGACAGGAGATGCGGGCGGAACCGATCCTGTCTGCTCGCTGTCGCCGCAACGCCGAGTGGTCGATAAGATTCTCAGAAAGCTCGACGAGTCCTGCAATTTTTCGAAATGGATGCCACGGCGGAATCCGATAAACGCTGAGGATGGATCCTCGGCAAATTGTTAGCCCAACCCTTCGCAGATTTTTGCGGTTTGAGAGGGAACACATCCGGACGTGGATCCCTGAAGGGGTCCTTCTTTGGGTCAGGTTTCGACGGGTGCCAAATATCAGATCAAAGCCATCCTGAATGGCATCCCGGGCAAAGTGGTTGATAATTAGGCCCATTCCAACTCCCACAGCAGCGGCAGCGACGACAGCTGCGGCGACGACGACAGCGCTCGCCGCGCCGCCACCGGCGGCGGCGCCAGCACCGCCCTCGATCACCGTCAAACCAGCAGGACCCGCCCCCGTGATTCCTCCGCCAAGGGGAGGAACCGGCAGCAATCCGTTGGGATCCGCCAGGTTCACCGGATCGCTGCGGGCATACACGTAGAGGTTCGGGTCGCCTCCGGCGAAGCCGGCGAGTTCTTTGCTCGTCCACCTTCCAGTTTGGCGTCATAATCCCGTGGGCCGAACCGCGCGAGTCTGGT
>JBEVJT010000332.1:0-2611 GCA_040510075.1 Xanthobacteraceae bacterium
CCGGCGAGCAGCACGAGACCAAGGACATTCGCGAAATCGAGGCGCGTCAGATCGAGCGCACGTTCCGCACGAATATCTTCAGCTACTTTTTCATGGCCAAGCACGCGCTGCGCCACATGAAGGAGGGCGCAAGCATCATCAACACGACCTCGGGGACCGCGTACAAGGGTCACAAGACGCTGCTCGATTACTCCGCGACCAGGGGGCGATCGTCACCTTCACGCGGTCGCTGGCCGAGGCGCTGGCCGAGGAAGGCATCCGGGTGAATGCCGTTGCGCCGGGGCCGATCTGGACACCGCTCATTCCTGCTTCGTTCGACGCCGATCGCGTGGCGAAGCACGGCGCAAGCGTACCTATGAAGCGTCCCGGCCAGCCCAACGAAGTCGCCCCGTGCTACGGGTTTCTTGCCAGCGCGGATGCCTCCTATATGAGCGGGCAGGTGCTGCATCCAAACGGCGGCAATGTGGTTGGCTCGTAGAGACTGGTGACGCTCCATTTTGCCTATGGGACCAATATGAGCCGTGGGCTCATGGGCGCGCGATGCCCAACGGCGCGGCCGATCGGGACTGCGACGCTTGCCGGCTGGCGTTTTATCATAAACCCCGATGGACTCGCCTCCGTTGCGGCACATCCTGGCGCGCGCGTGCATGGGGTACTCTGGGAATTGAGCGCGCGAGACGTGGCTGCGATCAACGCCTATGAAGGCATTGCCTCCGGTCTATATGAGACGCGCATGCTTCCGGTGCGGCATGACGGGCATCACGCAAGTGCGCTCGTCTATATCGCGCGGCGCCAGGGCAGGGGTACGCCGCGGCCCGGCCATCTCGAACTGGTGCTGGAAGCCGCGCGCGATTGGGACCTGCCGCAGCCCTATATTCATTCGATCATGCGCTGGTCCGCCTCGCGCTGGTGCGGGGTGCGCGCGAAGGATACGGGCGACGTCGCATGAGCAGCATCAAGCACGTGCTCATTCGCGGGCGCGTGCAGGGCGTGGCGTATCGTGCGTGGGCACGGGTGACCGCGCTCGATCTCGGCCTCGAGGGTTGGGTGCGCAACCGACGCGGCGGCGATGTGGAGGCGCTGTTCAAGGGGCCGGCCGAGGTCGTCGCCAGCATGATCGATGCGTGCCGCAGCGGGCCGCCCGGCGCTCGTGTCGACGGCATCGTCGAGCGTGAAGGCTTGCCGGCGGAAATGAACGTGCGTCGTGCCGGCGAGCGCTTCTCCGTCGCCCCCACCGCGTAGCTCGCGACCGTCATTCCGGCCGAGGCTAAAGGCCGAGAGCCGGAATCCATACCCACAGGCCTGGGCTTATAGATTCCGGGCTCGCCGCTCCGCTTCGCTGCGCGCGCCCCGGAATGACGGGCTGTGTCATGTCTTTCCGAACACGCCCTCAAATTCGCGCCGCAACGCTGCGTCGAGCGCTTCCATCGAGACGCGTGCCTTGAGCGCGGCGAGGCTCGTCACGCCGAAGCGGGGCTCTGATATTCCGCAGGGCACGATGCCTGCGAAATGCGCGAGCTCGCAATCGACATTGATCGCGATCCCATGCAACGTCACCCAGCGCTTGATGCGAATCCCGATCGCGGCGATCTTGTCTTCGCATCCCGCGCCTTTGTCGGGCCGCCGCACCCATACACCGATGCGGTGGCTGCGCCGCTCGCCGACGACGCCGAAACCCATGAGCGCGCGAATGATCCATTCTTCAAGAGTGTGAACGAAGCGCCGCACGTCACGCCCGCGCCGGTTGAGGTCGAGCATCACATAGGCGACCCGTTGTCCGGGGCCGTGATAGGTCAGCTGTCCGCCGCGCCCGCTCGCATGCACGGGAAAGTTCGCGGCCAGCACCTGCGCGCGCTTGGCGCTCGTGCCCGCCGTGTAGAGCGGCGGATGCTCGAGCAGCCAGACCAACTCCGGGGTTTCCCCCGCGGAAATCGCTGCGGCGCGCGCCTCCATCGCCGCAACGGCGCTCTCGTACGGAACGAGCCTGTCGCTGAGCCGCCATTCGATCGCCGCCGGCGACGGCGCGCGTGGGGTTTCCGCGTGGACCAGCTGCATGTCCGGCAATGTAGAGGCGTGCGCTGGAGCGGCGCAATCGCGCGGCATGATCCCGAAAAGTGGGAATTGGTTTTCGGAAAAGATCATGCCCCACAAAAAGCTAGAGCGAGATGGCGATTCGAAGATAAAGTCATCCTTCTATAACCGCCCTTGTTCCAGTCGAGTCCGCTTGTTACATCGGGGGCGTCGCTTCGGCGCGGTGCTGCAGAGCCCGCGTTTATCCATGCGGTCGTGGCGGAATTGGTAGACGCACTAGCTTGAGGTGCTAGCGGGGCGACCCGTGGAGGTTCGAGTCCTCTCGACCGCACCACCACATAAAAATCCATTTGATTTCATTTCGTTTTTCCAGCCGTTTCCCGCACCTTCCGCTTAGGTGCGGGAATAGATGTTCGTTTCTCGTTCACGAGGAGGTGGCCAGCTTCTCGCGCCAGGCGCCGGCGATTGGCCTCCTGCGTGTATAGCAATGCCATTGCCGGCGTTTTCCATCCGAAGATCGCCATAAGCTGATGCACAGTTGCGCCATTGTCAGCCGCGCGGGTGGCGGCAATTTTGCGAA
>JBEVJT010000333.1:0-15843 GCA_040510075.1 Xanthobacteraceae bacterium
CTTGGCCCGCAGCACATCCGCAACGGCGTGCTCACCGTGCGGCAGCAGAAGACTGGGGCGGGGCTTGCCATCCCCGTGCACCCCGAGCTGCGCCGCGTGCTCGACGCGACACCGATGGGGCATTTGACACTGCTCGTGACGAAGTCCGGCAAGAGCTACGGGGCGAACGATTTCAGCGAGCAGTTCCGGGCGTGGTGCGACGACGCCGGCTTGCCGCCTGAATGCGCCTTCCACGGGCTGCGCAAAGCCGCGCTCACGCGCCTCGCCGAGGCGGGATGCACCGTGCACGAGATCGCGGCGATCAGCGGCCACAAGACGCTGAAGGAAATTGCGAGGTACACCGCAGCGGTCGATCAGGCTCGGCTCGCGCGAGAGGCCATGGCGCGCGTGACGCGAACAGAACGGGACGCGAACTGTCAAAACGATCCGCGCGAAGTGTCAAAACCATTGATTGAGTTGAAGAAAAAGACCGGCCAATGACCCAGACAGGTTCGATGGGTTTGATCTCAGCCGCGCAAGGACGCGGCACCCCAAGCCATGCGCACTAATGATGGGGTGTTCACCGCAATTGCACAAGCCTGCCTAGTAGGGTGCGCAAAATAGCGCGCCCTCGGGGCATCCGCGTGCCGCACGGCGTCGCGCGCGATGTGCGCACGCGTCAAGCTGCCGACCGGCGCCTTTGCGCACCCTACGACGCTTGGCTCTTCACAAGCCGATCGATGTCCATGAGACGTCGCAGCAGCGTTTCCATGTGCTTCAGGGGCGTCATGTTCGGGCCATCGGAAGGGGCGCGATCCGGATCCTGATGTGTCTCTACGAAAACGCCCGCCACACCGACCGCAACCGCCGCGCGGGCGAGCACGGGGACGAATTCCCGTTCTCCGCCCGATGCCGTCCCCTGGCCGCCCGGCTGTTGCACCGAATGGGTAGCATCGAAGATTACCGGAGCGCCGGTGCTGCGCACGAGGATCGGCAGTGCGCGCATATCCGTGACCAGCGTGTTGTAACCGAACGAGGTGCCTCGTTCTGTCACTAAAACATTGGCATTGCCGGCCGCAGTAATCTTGGCAACGACATTCGACATGTCCCAGGGAGCCAGGAATTGACCCTTCTTCACGTTGATGGCGCGGCCAGTCGCAGCCGCGGCAAGGAGAAGGTCCGTCTGCCGGCATAGGAAAGCGGGGATCTGCAGCACGTCCACGACTTCGGCAACGTGCGCGCATTGGACCGTCTCGTGCACGTCGGTGAGAATGGGCACGCCGAGCACGCGCCGCATTTCGTCGAAGATCGCGAGTGCGCGATCAAGACCCATGCCGCGCGCGCCTTTGCCGCTCGTCCGGTTCGCCTTGTCAAACGAGGTCTTGTAAACGAACCCTATTCCGAGCCTGCTCGTGATTTCCTTAAGTGCCGTGGCCATCGCGAAAGCATGATCGCGGCTCTCGAGCGCGCACGGCCCGGCGATCAATGCAAGCGGCAGGGCGTTGCCGAAGCGTGCGGAGCCGATGCTCACGATCGGATTGGCGGCTGGCTGCGCGGCAATATTCATGCGCGCTTAGACCAGCCGGCTCTGGTCAACGGCCGCACCGACAAACGAGGCAAACAGAGGATGCGGCGCAAACGGTCGCGACTTGAGCTCGGGATGAAACTGCACGCCGATAAACCAGGGATGGTCATCGTATTCGATCATTTCCGGCAGCAAACTGTCGGGCGACATGCCGGAAAACCGCATCCCATGCTGCTCCAGCCGATCCTTGTACGCGGTATTGACCTCGTAGCGATGCCGATGCCGCTCGGAAATCTCCGTACTGCCGTAGATTTCGTTCACGCGACTGCCTCGCTTTAGGAGCGCGGGATATGCGCCCAGCCGCATGGTGCCGCCGAGATCTACATCGAGGCCACGTTTCTGCAGCTCGTTGCCTTTCATCCACTCCGTCATGAGGCCCACAACCGGATGCGCCGTGGCGCCGAACTCGGTCGAGTTGGCATCCTCGATGCCGCATAGGTTACGCGCGGCCTCGATCACGGCCATCTGCATGCCAAAACAGATGCCGAAATACGGCACCCGCCGCTCGCGCGCGAACTGGGCGGCCTTGATCTTTCCTTCTGTGCCGCGTTGGCCGAAACCGCCGGGCACGAGAATTCCGTTCACGTGCTCGAGAAACGGGGCCGGATCCTCGCCCTCGAACACTTCGGACTCGATCCAATCGAGGTTGACGCGAACCTTGTTGGCAATGCCCCCGTGCGACAGAGCTTCGATAAGCGACTTATAGGCGTCCTTCAGCCCGGTATATTTTCCCACGATCGCGATGGTGACATCGCCCTCGGGGTTGCGAATGCGCTCGTTGACGAGTTGCCAGCGCGAAAGATTGGGCTCGCCTCTCGGCTCCAGGCCGAACGCCGCAAGCACTTCCCGGTCCAGCCCCGCCTCATGGTAAGCTTCTGGCACGGCATAGATGTTGTCGACGTCGCGCGCCTCGATGACCGCGCTCGGGCGCACATTGCAGAACAGCGCGAGCTTGCGCCTCTCTTCATGGGGAATCGGACGATCGGAGCGGCAGAGCAGAATGTCCGGCTGAATACCGATTGAACGCAGCTCCTTGACCGAGTGCTGCGTGGGCTTGGTCTTGAGCTCGCCGGCGCCCGTTACGAAGGGCAACAGCGTGAGGTGAATGTAGATGGCATGATGCCGAGGCAGGTCATTGCCCAACTGACGGATGGCCTCGAAGAATGGTAGGCCCT
Source organism: Xanthobacteraceae bacterium (assembly GCA_040510075.1). Classification (GTDB taxonomy): domain Bacteria; phylum Pseudomonadota; class Alphaproteobacteria; order Rhizobiales; family Xanthobacteraceae; genus VAZQ01. The sequence continues at coordinate 2,740 of JBEVJT010000333.1, forward strand.
CGATGTCTCCGACCGTGCCGCCGATTTCGCAGAGAACGAAATCGATTCCTTCGTTGCCCTCCAGAATGAATTCCTTGATGGCGTTGGTGACGTGGGGGACCACCTGGATGGTGGCGCCGAGATAATCGCCGCGCCTCTCCTTCGCGAGGATCTCCTGGTAAATGCGCCCCGTCGTGATGTTGTCCTGGCGGCTCGCGGGGCGGCCCGTAAACCGCTCGTAGTGACCCAGGTCGAGATCGGTTTCCGCGCCGTCGTCGGTCACGAACACTTCGCCATGCTGATAGGGCGACATCGTGCCCGGGTCGACGTTGAGATAGGGATCGAGTTTCCGGAGGCGGACCTGGTAGCCGCGCGCCTGCAGAAGCGCGCCCAGTGCCGCTGAGCCAAGTCCTTTGCCGAGGGAAGAAACCACGCCGCCGGTTATGAAGATGTACCGCGCCATGGGACCCAAGCTTTAATGCTGCGGAGACGATTCGATGAGGGCGCCCTACCCTGCCCAGGCGGATTGTTATGCGCAAATCGCATGCAGCGATTTTTCACTGAATTTCCGGCCCCCTACCCTATTTACTTGATCCGGAACTTGCGCCTTGGCACCCCTCACCTGGATTCGGGGACCTGAGGCCCGGGTGGCGGGGCGGGCGGCGGAGTAACGGGCTGCTGCTGGGATTGGCGCAAGGTGTCGAGAACATTGCCACCTGGCGCTTGCGCTGGCGTCACCGGAGCCTGCTCGGTGGGCGCGCCTTGGATGATTGATTTCGGTTTCCGGTCCGAACCCGCAAGAATCGAGAGGATCAGACTCGTCGTGAAGAAGACTCCGGCCAGAATGGCGGTCGTGCGGGTCAGCACGTTGGATGTGCCTCTGCTCGACAGAAACCCGCCGCTTGATCCAATGCCTAGGCCCCCGCCCTCCGACTTCTGCAGCAGCACCACTCCAATCATCGCGGCGACGACCATGAGATGAATGACGACGATTACCGTTTGCATGAGGGAATGCTCGCTCGCTGTGCCCGAGCGCTCATATAGGGGATGAGGGGCTCCCGCGCACGGCGCATTTGCCCACACCCGGCCGCCGAAGCTTGCGCCCGAACGGCGCGAAGCGCCGACCCGGGTGGCTGCCCCCTTCCCCTTCGCGGAGGAGGGATGGAGGGGGCCTCTATCCGTAAACTGCGGCGATCGCCAAAAAATCGCGCGCGCGCAAGCTCGCGCCGCCGACCAGGGCTCCATCCACGTCGCCCGCGCCCATGAGCTCCCGCGCGTTGGCAGGATTTACCGATCCACCATAGAGAATCCGCATCCGCTCGTTTTCTGAGCCAAACCGTGCGGCGAGCCGCGCGCGGACAAGACCATGCATCTGCGCCACCTCGGCCGGCGTGGGTGTCAGCCCTGTACCAATCGCCCACACGGGTTCGTAGGCGATCACAACATTTTCGGCATTTGCCTCATTGGGAATGGAGCCGTCGAGCTGCGCGGCCACGACTTTCTCAGCCGCTCCCCTTTCCCGCTCGGCTTTGGTTTCTCCGACGCACACAATGGCAAGGAGACCCACCCGGCGCGCCGCCAAGGCCTTCGCGCACACCTGCGCATCAGTTTCCTTGTGGTGCATGCGCCGCTCCGAATGGCCGACGATGACAGCGCTGGCACCTGCGTCTTTGAGCATCTCGGCGGACAGGTCACCTGTGAACGCGCCTTTGGCTTCGCTATGGCAATCCTGCGCTCCGATCAGTACGGAGGTGCCGCCTGCGGCTTTCGCAAACGCGGCCAGCAGAGTAGCCGGCGGGCAGACCATCATATCGACGCCGGCGCATTTCCGGGCGCCTTCGATAATTGCCAAAAGCTCGTGGAGCGAATTCTGCAGCCCATTCATTTTCCAGTTGCCCGCAACCAACGGACGGCGTGTCGCCATGTTCTGAATTCCCTAAAAGGATGCTCGTCATCCTGAGGTGGGAGCGAGCACAGCGAGCGAGCCTCGAAGGATGGCGGGCCTAACCGTGGCCGTTCATCCTTCGAGGCTCGGCGCGTGGCGCCGAGCGCCTCAGGATGATGAATGAAGATAAGCGCTTTTCGGCGCAAGTTGCGACAAGGGTTGGGTCTTTCTATACAGGGATAGGGTCTTTCTGTGATCTGTCTCGGCGCGTGCACGGCACCGCGCCTTCCCGGATAAGCGATGCTCCGCGGTCTACGAAAAGCCTCCTCGAACTGGCTCGGCAAGGCGGTCATGGCCGCCGTCGTCGGCTTTCTGGTCATAAGCTTTGCGGTCTGGGGCATCGGCGACATTTTTCACGGATTTGGCCGCTCGACCGCAATCAAAGTCGGGCGAACGGAAATAGGCACCGAGCAGTTCCGCGCCTTGTACAACGAGCGGCTGCAGCAATTTTCGAGGCAGATCGGCCGGCCGATCAGCATGGATCAGGCGCGCGCCCTGGGCCTCGATCGGCTCATACTGGGCCAGCTCATCGCCGAATTCACCCTGGATGAGGCAGCCCGCAGACTTGGGCTCAATCTTTCTGATGCGGAGGTCGCAAGGCAGATAAGGAGCGATCCCGCTTTTGCGGGACCCAACGGTCAGTTCGATCGCTTCCGCTTCGAGCAGATGATCCGCAACATGGGGTATACGGAAGCGCGCTTCGTCGCGGAGCAACGCAGCCGTCTGCTCCGGCGTGAGCTTGCGGGCACCATCACCACGGGCATGAGCGCGCCCAAGGCTTTGGTCGAGGCCGCTGACCGGTATCAAAACGAAACGCGCACGATCGAGTACGTCCTGTTCGACCGTGCCCAGGCGGGCGAAATTCCAGCTCCAGCCCCCGAAGTGCTGGCCAAATATTTCGAAGATCATAAAATTCTCTTTCGCGCGCCGGAGTATCGCAAGGTCGTGATCGTCTCGTTGATCCCGAGCGAGCTGGCGCGCTGGATTGAAATCTCCGACGCGGACCTGGAGCGCGCATATAACGAGCGGCGCTCCAAATACGTCGTCGCGGAACGCCGGCACATCGAGCAGATAGACTTCCCGGATGCAGCGGCGGCGGAAGCTGCGGCCCAGCGCATCGCCCAAGGCGTGCCGTTTGTCGACATCGCCAAGGAGTTGGGAAAGACCGAGAAGGACATTGACTTGGGCACCGTGACCAAGGGTGAAATGATAGACCGGGCAGTAGCGGACGCCGCTTTTGCGCTGAAAGAGGGCGAGGTGAGCGCACCCGTGCAGGGGCGCTTCGGAACGGTGCTGCTCCGGGTGGTGAAGATCGAGCCCGAGCAAGCGAAGCCGCTGCAGGAAGTCGCAGGCGAGCTGAAGCAGGAGCTGGCGCTTGCCCGGGCGAAATCGCAGATTCTGAGCTCGTACGACAAGATCGAGGACGCACGCTCGGAGGGCAAATCGCTCGCCGAGGCCGCCGAAAATCTGAAGCTGCCCGCACGCACCATCGAGGCCATCGACCGCTCCGGACGCGATCCGTCCGGCACACCGGTAGAACTGCCGGATCCGCAGCGGCTGCTCGACGGAATCTTCACCACCGAAGTGGGCATTGAACGCGATCCGTTGCAGGTGCAGGACGGCTACATCTGGTACGATGTTCTAGGCATAACGCCTTCGCACGAGCGCTCGCTGGAAGAGGTGAAGGACAAGGTGGAGCAGCGCTGGCGCGAGCAGGAAATCGCCGCCAAGCTCAACACGAAGGCCACCGAATTTTTCGACAAGGTCAAGGCAGGGACGCCGCTTGCCGAGGCAGCGGTGGCCGAGCATCTCAAAGCCGAGAAAGCAGAGGGTATAAAGCGGGGCGCGAGCTCCACACAGCTGTCACCCGCCGGCGTCGACGCCGTTTTCCGGACTACGAAGGATCAAATCGGCAAAGCCGATGCGGCGCATTCTCCCGAGCAAATCGTTTTCAGGGTGACGGAGATCACCGTTCCGACGATCGACATGAATTCGGATGATGCCAAACGCATCGTCGAGACACTCAACCGCGGAATTTCAGAAGAGCTGTTTGGCGAATATGTTGCCCGTATCCAAAACGAGATCGGAGTGACTCTCAACCAAGCCGTCCTCAGACAAGTGATAAGCGGATCCGCCAGTTCCGGCGACAGCGACTAAACTCCCAATGCAGATCGAGCCGCCAGCATCGGCGTTCGCCAAGCGCTACGCGCGAGGCGAGCCTCAGATCGTGTGGACGACGCTGGTTGCCGATCTTGAGACACCGGTTTCGGCGTTCCTCAAGCTCGGTGGCGAAGAGTCGACGAGCTTTCTTCTGGAATCGGTCGAGGGCGGCGAATCCCGCGGCCGCTATTCCATCATCGGACTTAATCCGGATTTGATCTGGCGCAGCGCGGGCGGACGCGCGGAAATCAAGCGTAACGGCGAAGGCGGATTTACCAGCTGCAAGCACGAAGGTCTTGCGGGGTTGCGCGAGGTCATTGCCGAGAGTCGGGTCGAGCTTCCGGACACGCTGCCGCCGATGGCTGCCGGAATGTTTGGATATCTGGGCTATGAGATGGTGCGGTTGATGGAAAAATTGCCGCAACCCAATCCGGATCCGATCGGCATCCCGGATGCCGTACTGGTGCGGCCCACAATCGTACTCGTCTTCGATACGGTGACGGACACGATGACCGTGGTCACCCCGGTCAGACCGGATGGAGCCCTTGCACCCGACAAGGCGCTCGCGGTCGCGACCGAGCGGCTCGCTGCAATCGTGCGGGCGCTCGATGCTCCCCTTCCCCATTTGCCGGTGCGCGCAGTGTCTGCCCCAATCACCGTCTGGCCTTCCTCCAACACCGAAGTGGCCGAGTACGAGGGCATGGTGCGCGCAGCCAAGGAATACATTGCTGCCGGTGACGTTTTTCAGGTGGTGCTGTCGCAGCGGTTCGAGGCCCCGTTCGAGCTGCCGCCATTTGCGTTGTATCGCGCTCTGCGGCGCATCAATCCAGCACCGTTTCTTTACTTTCTCAATTTCGAGGATTTCGCCATCGCCGGCTCTAGCCCCGAAATCCTGGTGCGCGTGCGCGACGGCACCGTCACCATCCGGCCCCTGGCCGGAACCCGGCCCCGCGGCGCAACTCCGCAGGAGGACAAGCGCCTGGAGCTTGAACTCTTGTCCGATGAAAAAGAACGCGCCGAGCATCTGATGCTGCTCGATCTTGGCCGTAACGACGTGGGCCGGGTTGCCCGCACGGCAAGCGTCACGGTGACCGACCAGTTCTCGATCGAGCGCTTCAGCCAGGTCATGCACATCGTGTCCAATGTGGAAGGCAAGCTCGACCCGGCCAAAGATGCCGTCGACGCCCTGATCGCGGGTTTTCCAGCCGGGACTGTATCCGGCGCGCCGAAAGTACGCGCCATGGAGATCATTGACGAGCTGGAGAAGGAGAAGCGAGGTCTCTACGCAGGCGCCGTGGGCTATTTCTCCGCCGCGGGCGAATTCGACAGCTGCATAATCTTGCGCACCGCCTTGATCAAGGGCGGAAAGATGTATGTCCAGGCCGGCGCCGGCATTGTTGCGGATTCCGATCCGCAGCGAGAGCAGCAGGAATGCGTCGACAAGGCAAAGGCGCTGTTTCGCGCCGCAGAGGAAGCGAAACGGTTTACCGGCTATCGGCGGGCTTGATCACACACGCTGACGAGATCGCCGGCCCATTCGAACACGTCCGCTCGGAATAGCTCGATCTACGTGTCCTTAACGACCGTGTGAGGACGGTCCCGGCCGCTGACGGTTTCCGTATGCCACCTGCCCTTCTCATCCTCGTACTCGATGGTCTCCATGTCCCCGGGAATTTCCTGCTCTTCGGCAGCCACCCTCGCGGCGGCGAGTGCCTCGGCACGGGTAGGGAAGCTTTCCGAAAACACGCCGTCGACTTTATAAGCCCAGCCGCCGTCGTGCTGGACAATCTCGTAGATGACGTCAGACATGGGACACCCTTCGGGTTTGCAGCCCCAAATCCGTGGCCCTACCGCATGAGGCTGCCTGGCGATGACCAGAATACCACGCTGCGAATAGGCCGTCACATCGGCCCGGTTACACTGCGGCGGCAATTGCCTTGCCGGCTTCCTGCGTGCTTGCCTGGCCGCCGATGTCGCGCGTGCGCGGCCCTTCCTGCAGAACCGTCTCGATGGCGCGAACGACGGCGTCCGCCGCATCCGCATGGCCGAGATGTTTTAGCATGAGCGCGCCTGACCAGATCTGACCGATCGGATTGGCGATGTTGCGGCCGTAGATGTCCGGGGCGGAACCGTGCACGGGCTCGAACATGGACGGGAATTCCCCCTCGGGGTTTAGATTGGCCGAGGGCGCAATCGCGATGGTGCCGGTGCAGGCCGGACCGAGGTCCGAGAGAATGTCGCCGAAAAGGTTCGAGGCTACGACTACGTCGAAGCGATCCGGGTTCTGCACGAAATGCGCGCTGAGGATGTCGATGTGAAAGGAATCGGCGCGCACGTCCGCGTACTCCTTCGCCATCGCCTGCGCGCGCTTGTCCCAATAGGGCATCGAGATGAAGATGCCGTTCGATTTGGTCGCCCATGTCAGGTGTTTCTTTGGCCGCGAGCGGGCAAGATCAAAGGCGTAGCGCATGATGCGGTCGACGCCGCGGCGCGTAAACAGGTTCTGCTGAATCACGAGCTCCTGCTCGGTGCCTTCGAAGGCGATGCCGCCGAGCGCGGAATACTCACCTTCGGTATTCTCGCGGACGACGATGAAATCGATGTCGCCGGGCTCGCGCCCGCGCAGCGGCGATTGAATGCCGGGCATAAGCCGCACCGGCCGCACGTTTGCATATTGCTGAAATCCGCGACGGATCGGGATCAGCAGACCCCATAGCGAGACATGGTCTGGCACGCCCGGAAAGCCGACGGCGCCGAGGAAGATCGCGTCGTGATTGCGGATCTCCTCGAGCCCGTCCTCGGGCATCATGCGCCCCGTCTTTGTGTAGTGCTCGCAGCTCCACGGGAGCTCGTCCCAGCGAAAACGGATGTCGTATTTGGAGCCCGCCGCCTCCAGCACGCGGATGCCTTCGGGCACAACCTCCTTGCCGATGCCGTCGCCGGGAATGACCGCGATCCGATATTCACGCATGAGTTCCTCCGAATAGAATCCTGCCGGTCAGATCCGTCTTGAGTAAATAGGGCCGGTGGTAGCTGCGCTGCCCTTGCCAAGCACGGGAATTTCCTGATTGAACCGAGTCGGAAACGCGTGGGCACCCCGGAGCTTTGCGTTACGGTCGACGATAAACATATTGAACGAATGTTTCGGTAACGGAACTATGCGGTCGGTCGGCACCCCCATCGTAAAAGATCTCGTGCTCGTCGGTGGCGGGCACAGCCATGTCGTTGTGCTCAAAAAATTTGGCATGCGACCAATGCCGGGAGTTCGCCTCACCCTCATTACGCGGGATGTCCAAACCCCGTACTCGGGCATGTTGCCTGGCTTCATAGCGGGGCATTACAGCTATGAAGAGTGCCATATCGATCTGGTGCCCTTGGCCGCTTTTGCCGGTGCACGCCTTTATCACGCCGAGGCGTGTGGGATCGACCTTCAAGGCAAACTTCTGCTGTGCGCAAATCGCCCGCCATTGCCGTATGACATTTTATCGCTCGATATCGGCTCGCGGCCAAAGCAGAGCGATGTGACCGGATCTGCGGAATATGCCACGCCGGTCAAACCAATCGACAGGTTTGCGGCGCGTTGGTGGCACATTGTGGCGCGCGTGGTAACGGATACCCGGGCGCTGCGGATCGGCGTGATTGGCGGCGGCGCGGGCGGAGTCGAACTGACGCTGGCGATGCAGCACCGATTGCGCCGGCAGCTGGTCGAGAGCGGGCAAAATCCCGATCGACTCCATTTCGTCCTCGTCACCGCCGACGGCCTGTTGGCTACCCACAATCAATCGGTTGCGCGTATCTTCAAGCGCGTATTGGAGGAACGTCGGGTAGAATTACATTTGGACAGCGAAGTCGTCGCAGTCGAATCCGGCTGCGTGCGATGCGCCAGTGGCGCGGCAATTGCTCTCGACGAGATCATCTGGGTGACGCAAGCCGGCGCCGCTCACTGGCTGAAAGAGTCCGGTCTCGCCTGCAATCCCGACGGTTTTGTGCGGGTGCGCGACACGCTTCAAAGCGTGACTGATCCCGACGTGTTCGCCGCGGGCGACGTTGCCGCCGTTGAAAACCATCCGCGACCCAAAGCCGGAGTGTTTGCCGTGCGCCAAGGCGAGCCGCTCTTCTGCAACCTGCAGCTTGCGCTTGCGGGCCAGCATCCAAAGCCGTTCATTCCGCAAACGAATTTTTTGTCGCTGATTTCGACCGGCGACAAATACGCTGTCGCTTCGCGCGGGCGCTGGGCAGCGGAAGGCAAGTGGCTATGGACGCTCAAGGACTGGATCGATCGCCGCTTCATGCACAAGTACTCCGACCTGCCAGTCATGAGCGCGATGCAGACCCCGAGACCGGCTGCCGGCGTCGCCGACGCCGCGGCACTAAGGGAGATCTCGGCGATCGCGATGCGCTGCGGCGGCTGCGGCGCCAAGGTCGGCAGCACGATTCTCGCGCGCGTCATGACGCGGCTTGAAGTTTTGCCGCGCGACGACGTCATCATTGGCCTCGACGCGCCGGACGATGCGGCTGTGGTGCGGCCCAGGCCTGGCAAGATGCTCATCCATACCGTCGACTATTTACCCGCTTTGATTGACGACCCGTACGTCTTCGGACGGATCGCGGCCAACCACAGCCTCGGCGACATCTACGCGATGGGGGGAGAGCCGCAGAGCGCGCTTGCAATCGCGACGGTGCCTTATGGCATCGAAAGCAAAGTCGAAGACGATTTATTCCAGATTATGTCAGGCGCGCTCGAAGTCTTGAACGACGCCCATTGCGCTCTGGTCGGCGGGCACACCACTGAAGGCGCCGAGCTCGCCATCGGCTTTGCGATTACGGGCGCCGTGGGCGAGAACGAGGCGCTGCGCAAGAGCACCCTTGCGCCGGGTGAGGCACTTATTCTCACCAAGCCCCTCGGCACCGGTACGCTGTTCGCTGCAGCCATGCGGCGCCACGCCAAGGGCCGCTGGATCGACGCCGCGCTTACCATGATGCAGGTATCGTCGCGCGAGTCGGCGGCCTGCCTGCGAAGGTTCGGCGCCAGCGCGTGCACCGACGTCACCGGGTTTGGCGTGGTTGGCCACCTCGTTGAGATGACCAAGCCATCGGGCGTCGACGTTGAGCTCGATCTTAATGCTGTGCCACTACTTGAAGGAGCCCGCGAGACGGTGGAAGCCGGCATATTCAGCTCGCTGCAGCCGCAAAATCTGCGCCTGCGTCGCGCGGTGAATGAAAGCGAAGCGCTCGCCGGCGATCCCCGATACGCGCTGCTGTTCGACCCACAAACCGCCGGCGGTCTGCTCGCCGGCGTCCCTGCAGACCGCGCCGATCGCTGCGTCGCGGAGCTTCGCAAACTGGGTTACGAACATGCCGCGATCATCGGTCGCGTGCTGCCGGCAAGCGGCGCGGCCTCGCCGATCCGCATCGGGGCACGAGCTCAGCGAGCAGCCGCCGCCACGCCTCGAGCTCGCGTTCCGGCCTGAACAATCGTGCGCGGCGCGCGAGCGCGCGACGAAGCCGCACCACGAAATGCTGATCGGTTTCGATCCGCCGCAGCAAACGAGCGAGTGCCGCTGTGTCGCCGATCGGGAAATAACCGGAATAATCGGCGCCAAGTAGCCCGACATTGCCGTCCATGCGCGAGGCCAGTATGGGCACGCCGGCCATGATCGCCTCTGAAATCACATTGGCGCCGCCTTCGCTTCGCGAGGACAGGACCATGGCATGGCTTCGCTGCAAAACATTCTGCACTGCCGCACGCGGAACATCGTCGCGCCAAACATAACGCGGATTAGCGGCCATCTCCGCTGCCGCTGCGGCGGCCCATTCGGGGCTATAGGCGCGGCCGAGGTGCACGATTCGAATGCGGGATGTCGGCGGCAATAGCCGCGCCGCCGCCGCGGCTCGTAACGGATCTTTTACATCGCGCAGGTGACCGATCACGCTGATGTCGACGTGGCGCCGGCTGGGGCGGCGTGGTCGTGCTGGCTTGGACGCCGATTGCAGGATCACGCACAACTTTTTGCGAAATCGCGCGGGAACGACGCGCCAGGCAAGCCGGTTCAGTGCCACGAGGCGGTCGGCAAGCTGCATCGAGCAAAGAGTCGGCGCGGGGTCCTCTATCAGGTACTGATAGATATCGGTGCCACTGAGCTGGACGATCAGCGGGCACGCCGGGTGGTGGGTTTTAAACCGGTGCATCGCCTCAGCGCTGCGCCACGCATGGATGGCGATCATCATGTCGGCCGGCTCGTCGGCATATTCCGCGCCGACAATCACGCGATGACCGAGCTGCCGCAGAATGCGCGCCCAACGCAGCGCCGCGACGCTGTTTCCGGTTCGTATACTGGGGCCTGGCGGCGTGATAAGGACGACGAACATGGATCTGACAATATCAGAGCGGCCGACTAGTGCCGCCGATTTGAAGTTCCTACACCACCTGCCGCAACCTCGGTTAGGAACTTCAAATCGAAAAAGCGGCACTAGAATCATAAACTTGCTAGTGCCCCTTTGCTTCCGAAGTGCGTATTAGAGGGTGCCGCTATGGATCACGAACTTCGGAAGCGGGGCACTAGCGGCGCGAGCGTCGCGGAATTGGCTTCTCAGCTGCGCGAGACGCGGGCGCGAACCCATCGTCTGACTAACGAGCTGTCATCGGATCAGCTGATGGGTCTGAAACTGGATATCGTCAATCCGGTGCTGTGGGAGATCGGCCATATCGGATGGTTCCATGAATACTGGACGCTCCGGCACAGTCATGGCCAATCTCCGCTGATCGAACAGGCGGACAGTCTGTGGAACTCGAGCACTGTTGCGCACGACACACGCTGGAGACTCGACCTGCCGGACCGCAACGGCACTTTGGCGTATCTCGCAGACGTACTCGAGCGGCAATGTGATCTCCTCGCGCGCCCCAATTTTCCGGAGCACGCCCGTTATTTCTACGAGCTGACGATCCGACATGAGGACATGCACGCCGAAGCACTGGTTTACATGCGGGAAACACTGGCTTATCCGCCCCCCCATGAACTCGGCGATGTTGCCTCACCTGCCATTGGGGGTCTCGGGGGTGATGTCGAAGTGCCGGGCGGCATGTGGTGGCTCGGGGCCACGAACAGCGAAGGCTTCATTTTCGATAACGAGAAATGGGCGCACGCGGTCGAACTCAGGCCGTTTCGGATTGCCCGTGCGCCGGTCACGAATCGCGAGTTTGCGGCGTTCGTCGAGGCGGGCGGCTATCGAGCACGGGAATTTTGGAGCGATGCCGGTTGGGCATGGCGGGATCGCCAGCGTGCCGAGCGTCCCGTCTACTGGCTGCCAAAAACAGAAGGCGTGTGGACATGGCGACGATATGACCGCACGGAGGTGCTGCCCGCGGATGCTCCGGTTGTCCTCGTCAGCTGGCATGAAGCCGAGGCCTGGTGTCGCTGGGCGAAGCGCCGACTGCCGAGTGAGGCCGAGTGGGAGGCGGCGGCGATCGGTGAACCGAATGCTGACAATGACCGCCTCGCGGACGTGAAGCGTGTCTGGCCGTGGGGAAATGTCATACCTACCCGCCAGCATGCAAATCTTGACTTTGCGTTCGACGCGCCGCGGGATGTCGGGGCGTGTTCGGATGGCGATAGCGCGTTCGGTTGCCGGCAGATGGTCGGCAATATTTGGGAATGGACAGCCTCTGACTTCTTGCCGTTTCCAGGATTCACCGCTGATCCTTACAAAGACTATTCCCAGCCGTGGTTCGGCACGCGAAAGGTGCTGCGCGGTGGTTGCTGGGCGACGAGCGCCCGGATCGCTCGGCCGACGTATCGAAATTTCTTTCCTGCCGATCGCAATGATATATTCGCCGGCTTCCGTACCTGTGCTCCTGTGTGCAAGTAGTTTGAGTCCAATCAGCGCGGCCATTCAAAGGAGCTCGATTTTGATCTGCTGAAGGTTAAGCAAACTGGGAGGAACTCCAATGACAATGAGGCCTGATCCGACCTTTCACGCATCCCCGAAGCTTGCGATGGAAGCGCCGCCGGAGAACTTCGCCTACGCGCTACTGCTCAGCCCGGACTTCTCAAAGCCCGACGCGCTTGCAGTAATCGACGTAAAGCCCGGCTCGCCGAGCTTCAGTCAGATCGTCCACACGGTGACGATGCCCAACAAGGGCGATGAATTCCACCATTTCGGTTGGAACGCCTGCTCGTCGTCATTGTCGCCGCTCACCGGCCACGCATTCCTCGAACGGCGTTACCTGATCATTCCCGGGCTTCGCTCCTCGCGCATTTATATCGTGGATACGAAGCCCGATCCCACCAAGGCAAAAATCCACAAGATCATCGAGCCTGAGGAGGTGTTCAAGAAGACCGGCTACTCGCGGCCGCACACTGTCCATTGCGGTCCAGAAGGCATCTACGTCAGTACGCTCGGCGGCGGTGGCAAGGATGGCACCAAAGGGCCACCTGGCGTGTTCATCATGGACTGCGAGACGTTTGACATCCTCGGCCGCTGGGAGATCGATCGCGGACCTCAGAACCTGCACTATGACTTCTGGTGGAACTTGCCGCGCGACTACATGGTGACAAGTGAATGGGCACTGCCGCCGCAGTTCGAGAACGGGATCGTCCCGGAAGATCTGCTGTCGAACAAATACGGCCATCGGATCCATTTCTGGGATCTGCGCGCCAGGCGCAATGTCCAGACGATCGATCTTGGCGCCAACCATCAGATGGCTCTCGAAGTTCGCCCCGCGCACGATCCTGTTCGCGAGCACGGGTTTCTGGGCGTCGTGGTCGACACAACGAACCTGGAAGGCTCTATCTGGACATGGTGGCGCGAAAGCGGGAAGTTTCACATCGAAAAGACGGCAACGATCCCGCCCGAGCCGGCGTCCAAGGACCAACTGCCCCCGCTCCTGCAGGGGTTTGGCGCGGTGCCGCCTTTGGTGACCGACATTGACCTTTCCATGGATGACCGGTTTCTCTACGTCGCTTGCTGGGGAACCGGCGAGATGCGTCAATACGACGTCACCGATCCCAAGAAGCCGAAGC
>JBEVJT010000334.1:0-3377 GCA_040510075.1 Xanthobacteraceae bacterium
TGCTCGCCGATCAATTGCTCGATCACCTCGACATTCATGTCGAGGAGTGCTGAGAGCGCGCCCACATAAAGGATATTCTTGAACAGCTGGCGTTGGCGCGGGTCGGTGTACTCGCGATTGCAGATGCCGGTGAGCGGGATACCGATGACCGTGATGTCGTCACGAAAGCGGCTTTTCGGAATGGGCTTGGTCGAATCGTAGAGGAGGTATCCGCCGGGCTCGATGCAGCCCACGTCCTTGTCCCAGGTCTGCGGGTTCATCGCGATCATGAGATCCGTGCCGCCGCGGGCGCCGAGGTGGCCCGCTTCGCAGATGCGCACCTCGTACCAGGTTGGCAGGCCCTGGATATTAGAGGGGAAAATATTTCGCGGAGCGACCGGAATGCCCATGCGCAGCACGGCGCGCGCAAACAGCTCGTTGGCGCTCGCTGATCCCGAGCCGTTGACGTTCGCGAAGCGGACGACGAAGTCGTTTATGCTGCTGATTGGAGCCGGCATCCTTCGCCCGCGTGTGTCATGTCGATTAGGTATTTTCTCATGTCCCAGGCCCCGGTCGGACAGCGCTCTGCGCAGAGGCCGCAGTGCAGACACACGTCCTCGTCCTTGACCATCACGCGTCCGGTCTTGAGATCATTCGCCACGTAGAGGTCTTGCGTGACGTCCTTGGCTGGTGCGCGCAGGCGCGTGCGCAGGTCCGCTTCCTCGCCGTGCGTCGTGAACGTGATGCAGTCCATGGGACAGATGTCCACACACGCATCGCATTCGATGCAGAGCGAGGACGTGAAGACGGTCTGTACATCGCAATTGAGACAGCGATGCGCCTCTTTGAGCGCGAGCGCAAAATCATAGCCGAGCTCCACCTCGGCCTTGATGTCACGTATGGCGATGACCTTCTCGCGCAGCGGCACGCGGTAGCGGCGGTCCTGCGCGATATCGTTGTCGTAGCTCCACTCATGGATGCCCATCTTCTGACTGATGATCTCGACCATCGGCGCCGGCCGCTCGTCGATCGGCATCCCTGAGCACAATTGGTGAATCGACAGAGCCGCCTCATGGCCGTGGGCGACGGCCCAGATGATGTTCTTCGGCCCGAACGCCGCATCCCCGCCGAAGAAAACCCGCGGATGCGTCGAGGCCATGGTCTTCGCATCGACCTTCGGCATATTCCATTCGTCGAACTCGATGCCGATGTCCCGCTCGATCCAGGGACACGCGTTTTCCTGGCCGACTGCGACGAGCACGTCGTCGCAGGGAAAGTGCTCGTCCGGCTCCCCAGTCGGCACCAGCCTGCGCCGGCCTTTGCCGTCATAGTCTGCCTTGACCTTTTCGAAGACGACGCCGCTTAGGCGGCCACTCTCGATCGTAAATTCTTTCGGCACGAGGTAGTTGAGGATCGGGATATCCTCGTGCATCGCGTCTTCCTTTTCCCAGGGAGACGCTTTCATCTCATCGAAACCTGAACGCACCACCACCTTGACGTCATGCCCGCCAAGGCGCCGCGCCGACCGGCAGCAATCCATCGCCGTATTGCCGCCGCCGAGCACGATCACGCGTTTGCCAATGCTGTTTACGTGGCCGAACGATACCGAGGAGAGCCAACCGATGCCGATATGGATGTTCGCCGCGCCCTCTTTGCGGCCCGGGGTGTCGAGATCGCGCCCGCGCGGCGCACCAGAGCCGATGAACACCGCATCCCAGCCCTCCGCCAACAGGGCACTCAAACTGTCGATGCGGTGGTTTGTGCGGAATTCCACGCCCAGGTCGAGAATGTAATTGCATTCCTCATCGATGACCGATTCCGGCAAGCGGAAACGCGGAATCTGCGTACGGATCATGCCGCCCGATTTCGCGTCCTGATCGAAGATGACGCAGTGGTAGCCGAGCGGCGCCAGATCGCGGGCCACGGTGAGCGAAGCCGGCCCACAGCCCACGAGCGCGATGCGTCTGCCGTTCTTGGCGGCGGAAGGACGCGGAAGGCGCGCGCGAATATCGCTCTTGAAGTCAGCTGCCACGCGCTTGAGCCGGCAGATGGCGACCGGCTCGGCTTCGACCCGTCCTCGTCGGCAGGCAGGCTCGCATGGGCGGTCGCACGTGCGCCCGAGAATGCCGGGAAACACGTTCGACTTCCAGTTGACCATGTAGGCGTCGGAGAAACGCCCTGCCGCGATCAGCCGGATGTATTCCGGGACGGGAGTGTGGGCGGGACAGGCCCACTGGCAATCCACCACCTTGTGGAAGTAATTCGGATCCGAAATGTCGGTGGGCTTCATCTCGTCCTCGGCGACGATCGTCGGCTGCGCTGCCCGATCTTCTTGCGTTTACTTTGGCCAGGCCGCGTAGGCTCAGGCCGTCCGGAAGCCGAGGCCCCGAATCCGGCCGCGCATACTAGTGGAGCGCGTTCGGGAATTCCACCAATCCGCTCGGTAAAACAGGAATTTAGCGGCAATATGAACCTCGGCACCTGCGGATAACGCATGTGGAGCAGTTCAAGCCTCATGCGTGGCCCATGTGAAACTTAGATAGTTGATTTCACTGGCGTTTCCAGAGGCTTGCCTCAGACGCGGCGAACTTCTTGGGGCTGGCTTCATGGGCAATCAACCCAACAGTTGGGCAAAATCTTGATCGAAGCCCTTGTGACACCAAGGACCGCTGCAGCTGGTATGGGATCTTGTGCCCCCGCGCCGAGCAACCATGATGGAGATCATGCGCGAATTGTTTGACGAAATTACTGCAGCGAATCCTCTCGATCCGCTCGAGTCGGCGCGGCGTTCCACCCGCGGGCCTTTGCGTGCACGATTTTTCAAAGACGCGCATGTGGAAGAGCGGGAAGGGGGGTTTCGCATTACGCTCGACAGCCGGCCGGTAAGAACGCCCGCGCGGCGCATACTGCAGGCGCCGACTCGGGCTTTAGCCGAGCACATTGTAAGCGAATGGAATGCTCAAGCCGATGTCATCGATCCCGCGAGGATGCCGCTTACCAGGCTTGCCAACGCGATCATCGATGGAGTGGCAGATGCGGCGGCCGAGGTTGCTGCAGAAGTGGAAAAATATCTCGCCTGCGATCTCGTGCTCTATCGCGCCGAGGCCCCGCAAGGGCTCGCCCTGCGTCAATGCGCAGCATGGGATCCGGTCGTTGATTGGGCGGATGTCACTCTGGGCGCGCGTTTTAACTGGGCATCCGGAATGGCATTCCATGCGCAATCCGAGCCGGCGCTGCATGCCGCGCGCGCAGCCATTCCACGATCGGACACCGCGAATGACATCTGGCGCCTTGGGGCAATCCATTCGATCACGACGCTTACAGGATCGGCGCTCATTGCGCTTGCTGTTGCACAGGGCGCGCTAGATGCTGCGCAGGCGTGGGCCGCTGCGCATGTG
>JBEVJT010000335.1:0-12392 GCA_040510075.1 Xanthobacteraceae bacterium
GAGCAAAGATTACGTCGCTATCGATTATTCGCCCGAGATGATTGCGCGATGCCGAACCCGATTTCCCGGGGTGAAGTTCGAGCTTGGCGATGCCCGGCGTCTCGAGGGATATCCAACCGGTCATTTCGGCCTGCTGCTTTTCTCATTTAATGGGCTCGACTACGTGCAGCACCCAGACCGCATGCAAATCCTTCGCGAATGTCATCGTGTCGTTCGCGATGATGGGTGGTTTCTGTTTTCCAGCCACAACGAGCTCTGGCACTCGCGTGCGAGCCAGCCGCTGGCATGGCGTGTGTTGGGACAGATGCGGGACAGCTTGCGATATCTGCGGCATCTTAAGAGCCTGCGGCCTGTTCGCAATCCCCGCGAGGGCTTCAGTTACCGATGCGAGAGGGTATTCGGCAATACCCAGACATTGCTCGTCTACTATCTGACTCCGGACGCCCAGTTCAGACAATTGCGGTCTGTTGGATGTGCGTGCGAAGCGATGTCGAGTTGCGGCCCGACATGCACGAAGCAAGGCCAAGTGCCTGGCTTTACTACCTGGCGCGCAAAGCGGACTCAGGCCGATGAGTGGGATGATCTCCCAATCGTCATCCCTGCTCTAGTTTTTTGCAGTGCATGATCCTTTCCGAACACCGCTTCCCGCTTTTTGGGATCATGCTCTACACCGGCACGCGCACGGTTGCGCGCAAGCCGCCCAATGGGCTGTCCGACAGCGCGATGTCGCCGCCATGCGAGCGGGCAATGTCGCGGGCGATGGCGAGCCCAAGTCCACTCCCTCCCTCGTCCTGATTGCGCGCATCGTCGAGCCGCAGGAAAGGCTTGAATACGTCTTCCCGAAGCTGCGGAACAATTCCGGGCCCGTCATCATCGACCGTTATGGTGAGCCAGCGATGGTCGCGATGACCCTTTATGGCGATCGACCTGCCATGGCGCGCCGCGTTTGAGACCAGGTTCGCAAGGCAGCGCTTGAAGGCGGCCGG
This sequence comes from Xanthobacteraceae bacterium, assembly GCA_040510075.1. Taxonomy (GTDB): domain Bacteria; phylum Pseudomonadota; class Alphaproteobacteria; order Rhizobiales; family Xanthobacteraceae; genus VAZQ01. The sequence goes on from JBEVJT010000335.1 coordinate 987, forward strand.
CCGGACAGGGACCACCGGATGCCCATGGAAAGACACGCTCGACCGGTGCCCGTCACGGTCGCCGTCGGCCTTGATTTCGTGCAGGAGAATATTGATGTCGGTGGCGGACGACTGCTCGCCCGAGTCCCCGCGTGCAAAGGCGAGATATGCCTCCAGCATGCGTCCCATTTCATCGACGTCCTTCTTCATGGCATCGACTTCCGGCCTCTCGCTGAGCAGCGCAAGCTCCAACTTGAAGCGGGTGAGAATAGTGCGCAGATCGTGTGACACGCCGGCAAGCATCGCCGTGCGCTGCTCGATGGCGCGCTCAATGCGGCGCTTCATTTCGATGAAGGCATGCGCCGCCCGCCGCACCTCGCGCGCGCCGCGGGGCTGAAAATTCGGCACCTCGCGTCCTTTCCCGAAACTTTCCGCTGCATCTGCAAGCTTGAGAACCGGCCGGATCTGATTGCGCAAGAACAGCACCGCCACCGTGATCAGCACGAGCGAGGTGCCGACCATCCACCCGAGAAAGATGTGCGAGTTCGACGCATAGGCGGCACTGCGCGGCGCGAAGATCCGCATGACCGCATTGTCGAGGCGCACGCGCACTTCGAGCAGCGCGGAACGTCCGACAGTATCAACCCAGAACGGACGGCCGATCTGCTTGCGGATCTCCTCCGACAGCGCCTGATCGACCACCGAAAAGAACGGCTTCGGGCCCGGCGCGGGCAGTTCGCCGACGGGGAGGAAGTCGATCACCAGCCCGAGGCGCTCCTGTGCGATCCGCCGCAGCTGCGCGTGGCCGCTGTCCTGTGGAAACGACTTATAGACTTCGATCAGGCTGGCGATGTCCTGCACCACACCAGCCGAGAGGCGTTGGGTAACGAGATTGTAGTGGCGCTCCATGAACATGTAGGCGACGACCGATTGCAGGACCACCATCGGCACGATGATGATCAGGAGCGCACGGGCGAACAGGCCCTTGGGCATGAAGTTCTTCAGCGCGAGAGGGGCGCGCTCATAAAATGTGTGCGCGTGCGCCGCGGCCGAACGCAGGGCGAAAAAGCCCGAGCGCAACGCCGTCCTGCCGAGATCAAAGCCCGTGCGCAGCGCGGTTCTGCCGAGATCAAGGGTGGTCATGGCGCGCTTACCAGGCGATATCCGATGCCCCGCACGGTTTGCACGAGCAGCGGGTTGGCCGGATCGCGTTCGATCTTCCGTCGCAACCGGTTCACCTGCACATCGACGGCGCGCTCGCCGGTCGAGCCGCTGTTGCCCGCAAGCGCGTGGCGCGGCACCGTCTGCCCCGGCGTTACCGCGAGCAGACGAAGCATGTGACGTTCGCGTTCGGTGAGGCGAATGATATCCTCACCGCGCTTGAGCTCTCCGCGCGTCACATGGAAACTGAAATCGCCGAAGCGCACGGTCTCCACCGGTGCGCCCGCAGGCGGCCCCGCACGCCGCAGAATGCTACCAATGCGGAGTGAAAGTTCCTGCGGCTCAAACGGCTTGCCCACGTAATCATCGGCGCCGACGCTGAGCCCTTCGATCCGGCTCTGTGCCTCCGCGCGTGCCGTGAGCATGATGATCGGCACATTCGAGCGGGCGCGCAGGTCGCGCACGAGCGCAAGCCCCGATTCGCCGGGCATCATAACGTCCACGATAAGGAGATCGAAGCTGAGGCTTGCAAGCTTCGCGCGCGCGTCCGCCGCCGTATCTGCGGTGGTGACACGGTAGCCCTCCAGCAACAAAAAGCGCGACAGGAGAAGACGTATGCGCCGATCGTCATCTACAACGAGCAGATGCGGAGCGTCATCGGGAACGGGAGCAACGCTGGCGGTGTTCACGAGTGCGGCCGGCATGCCTTATCCCCGGGAGCGGCGTGCCTGATCGGCTTGTGCAATGAAGCGCAACACGTAGTCGTGATGGTCGGGGCTGATCATGGCGGCAAGAAACCGGCACGCGGTCGCATGCGCGTTAGGCCCGAGATCCGCGAGAGCGCGCGCTATGCGCGCGGTCTGCAAGCTCGCAAGTTTCATGGCCAGGCCCTCGCCGCGAGGAGTGACATACAGCAAACGCTGGCGCCGGTCATTCGCGCCCTCTTTCTGGATCACGTACCCCTGTTCGATCAGTTGCCGCAACACGCGTCCAAGCGACTGCTTCGTGATTTTCAGGATGTCCAGCAATTCGGCAACTTTCAGTCCAGGCTGGCGATTGACGACATGCAGCACGCGGTGGTGGGCGCGTCCGAAGCCGAGGGTTGCAAGCACCTCGTCCGCATCCCCGGTAAAGTCGCGGTATGCGAAGAAGAGAAGCTCTATAATGTCCCAAATCGGCTCGCCGCGAGCGCCGTGCTCGGTTTTGATGCCGCGGTCGCTTAATCGGAGAATTAGGTCAGCCATATTGACGTATTTCGCTAATTTTGCTATAAGAACTGTCGTTGATACGCAACAAACGTACTTGCGGCCTGCATTCGATTCGATTGCACGTTGGCTGCAAGCGCGGTGTGATGGGCTGTCGCTTAGAGAATAACGACTGACGCTCGGCGACGCAAAAGCATAACCATAGCGGCGGGTACCGAGGGATGCTGCAGGAGGAGCGCCATGGCTGACAAACCTTACGATCGGCTCGAGGGCGTGATCTGGTATGACGGCAAGCTCGTGCCTTGGGGCGACGCGACCTTGCATGTCCTCACGCACGGCCTCCACTATGCCAGCTGCGTCTTTGAAGGGGAGCGCGCCTATGGCGGCGTCATTTTCAAATGCACGGAGCATTCCGAGCGTCTAAAGCGCTCCGCGCAGGTACTCGACTTTGAGATCCCCTATTCGGTTGCGGAGATCGACGCGGCAAAACGCCTGGTACTTGAGAAAAACGGCCAAACTGATGCCTATGTGCGGCCTGTTGCCTGGCGCGGCTCGGAGCAGATGGGTGTATCCGCCCAGAACAACAAGATTCACCTTGCCATCGCGAGCTGGCAATGGCCGAGCTATTTTGATCCGGTGGAGCGCCTCAAGGGCATTCGTCTGGATCTCGCCGAATACCGGCGCCCCGATCCGGCGACTGCGCCGGCGCGCGCCAAAGCGGCGGGTCTGTACATGATCTGCACGATTTCCAAGCACAGGGCCGAGCGCAAGGGATACGCCGACGCAATGATGCTCGATTGGCAAGGACGTGTCGCCGAATGTACCGGCGCGAACATATTTTTCATCAGGGGTGGAAAAATTCACACGCCTATCGCGGATTGTTTTTTGGACGGCATAACCCGCCAAACTGTCATCGCGCTTGCGAAGAAGCGCGGAATCGAGGTGGTGGAGCGGCGCATCCTGCCGGATGAGCTGACGCATTTTTCGGAATGCTTCATCACCGGCAGCGCCGCTGAAGTAACGGCGGTCTCGGAGATCGCCCACTGGCGTTTCTCACCGGGCGCCATCACCCGGGAACTAATGGCCGACTACAGCGCCGAGGTGCTGCCGAAAGGCAAAGCTGCCGCCGCATAGAGCATCGAAGCGGGAACCGGTCGCACGCGCAACGCAGCGGCTGGGCTGCCTTATTCCGCCGCCACAACGATCTGGCGATCATTCACCAGGCCTTTGAGCAGTCGTGAAATGTAGTGCTGCACGACGTCCTCGGGGGTGCCATCCTTCCCCCACACGGTCACCTTGGCCTTCAGCCTTCCCGCACGTCCCGACCAACTTACGAGATAATCCGAGAGGAGCCCGAGCCTCTTCGTGGTTTCCAATCGCTCAAAAATCGCGTCCTGATGAGGATACATGCCTGCAAAGCTCCGCCATTACGCGGGCTGTAACGCCCAAACAAGCAATTTGGTTGCAGTGCAATGACGCCTCTGGGCAAGCCCAAACGGTCGGAATCGAGGGTATGCGCCTATTTGGGAGCGCGCTTGGCCAGAATCCTTTGCAACGTGCGGCGGTGCATGTTCAGCCGGCGGGCGGTCTGCGATACATTGCGCCCGCACAATTCATAGACGCGCTGGATGTGTTCCCACCGGACCCGGTCCGCTGACATCGGGTTCTCGGGCGGATCGGCCTTGCGGCCATCGAGCGCAAGCAGCGCCGCTGCGACGTCGTCCGCATCGGCCGGTTTCGCGAGATAATCGACGGCCCCGGCCTTTATTGCGGTGACCGCGGTAGCAATGTTTCCGTATCCGGTCAGGATGATTGCACGCGCATCGGGTCGCTGGCGTTTGAGTGCGGACACCACATCAAGACCATTGCCGTCTTCAAGGCGCATATCCACGACGGCAAAAGCGGGTAGGCTATGTTGGAGACGCTCGATCCCCTCTGCCACGGACTGCGCCATGGCAACGGCGAATCCGCGCACTTCCATGGCCCGTGCCAAACGGTGGAGCAGGGCCTTGTCGTCCTCCACAATCAGAAGGGACTTGTCGCTCGGCAGCGCCGCTGCCAACGCTTCAGGCATTTGCTCCTCCCTTGTGCCCGAGCTCGCACCGGGCAACACGCTCGCGGGTTATGCTTCCCGTCGTAATCGTCGAAATTTTAACAAAGCGCAGCCCACGATTGCAGTCAAATGAAAAAACAGCAACTCGGAGCAGCGAGCAGCCATTAACTGGTTTGCGGCGCAGAGCTTGCGGGATATTCCTCGACCTGCTCGAAATTAGCGCGGCTCCAGACCACGCGCACGACTGCGCCGCGATGGGGATAATCGCGGTTGCTATGGTCGAGTGTGGCTCCTGATCGCTCCAGCAGTGTCTTCGCAATGAAAAACCCCAACCCCAGACCTTGATTGTCGGCCGCACCTCCTCGCTCGGTGTGGTGCTTGCGGTGCGGCGTGGCGATGTAAGGGTCCCCCATGCGGTCGAAAACTTCAGGCGCGAAACCCGGCCCGTCATCCGAAATAGAGATCGCGACGTCCTGCGCGCTCCATTTGGCAGCGATCTCGACTCGTCCGTGGGCGAAATCCACCGCGTTTTCCACGAGATTTCCCAATCCGTAAAGAATTGCGGGATTGCGGCTGCTCATGGGCTCGGCCGTGGGCGAACGCGCGAGCGTGATATCGATCGTCACTCCAAATCCACGGTGGGCGGCGGCGATTTCTTCCAGCAAGACGGAAATCCTCAATCGGTCGAATGCATCTTGGGTCGTGAGATTGCCCAACCTGCTCAGGATTGCGCGGCAGCGCTGCGCCTGCTCATTCAGCAGCCGGACATCCTCACAATGTTTTGAGTCCGGTTTGGTCGCAAGTTGCAGTTCTTTGGCAATGACGCTGATCGTGGAGAGCGGTGTCCCCAGTTCATGGGCTGCGGCAGCGGCAAGCCCGTCGAGCTGCGAAAGGTGCTGTTCGCGCGCAAGCACGAGTTCGGTTGCGGCCAGCGCCTGCACCAGCCGCCGCGCTTCGTCGGTGATTTGCCAAGCATGTACACCGATAAAGGTGATCGCCACGAGGATGGAAACCCATATTGCGGCTACATATTCGCGCGGCAGGCGCAGTGGAAGCTCGCCGCGCGACGGCAGCGGATCGTGCCAAAAGACGAGCAGGGTTGCACATGCAACGGCAAAGCCCCCGAGCATGACAGTTACGCGTGGCGGCAGCGCGGTTGCCGAGATGAGCACCGGTCCGACGAACACCAGCGCGAACGGATTTTCGAGACCGCCCGTAAAAAAAAGCAGCATGGCAAGCTCCGCTGTATCGAAGGCGAGAACCCAGGCGGCGCGTTCGGGTTCGAGTCGCTGTTTTAGGGGAAATCGGACGCGGAGCGCGAAATTGAGCCATGCTGCGACTGCAATCACAGTCAGGCATGCCCCGACCGGCAGGGTGAAGTCAAGCCACCAGTAGATCAGCAGCACGCCCAAGGCTTGTGCAGCAACGTTGAGCCACCGCCAGCGAATGAGGATGTCGAGCCTTATCGTTCCCCAGGCGCTGCCGGCCACAAGCCCCGACTGTCCGTTCATCTTCCTAATCTACGTCGTCCACCCGAGCGCTCAAGCCGAGACGCTCACGCCGAGCTGGGATGCCGAGGCCGAGCCAGGAACGCTCCTCTTGCCTCGCATCTGCTGCCTTGCCACATGTCCCGCTTTCCTCAGGGTCCTTGCCATGCGGCCGGCAGTCTCCGTCGATCAGCTGATTAAGGTCTACAAGAGCACGCGCGCCGTGGATGGCATCTCCTTTGCACTCGAGCCAGGCTCCATCACGGGTCTTCTGGGCGGGAACGGAGCAGGCAAGACCACGACCATCGCCATGATCCTCGGATTGGTACTGCCCACATCGGGCACCATTGAAGTGCTTGGCGCGGAAATGCCGCGCCAGCGCTACCGCGTGCTCCACAAGGTCAATTTCGAAAGTCCCTACATGGATATGCCACACCGGCTGACGGTGCAGCAAAATCTGAACGTCTTCGGCCGCCTCTACGCAGTAAATCATCTGCCCGAGCGCATCGCCTCGTTGGCGGCGGAACTGGATTTGCTGGACCTGCTCGATCGGCCGGTCGGAAAACTTTCCGCCGGTCAAAAAACGCGCGTGGCACTCGCCAAAGCCTTGATCAACGCCCCTGAGGTGCTTCTCCTCGATGAACCGACGGCTTCGCTTGATCCCGATACGGCCGATTGGGTGCGCACGCGTCTCGAGCAGTTCCGCAAACGGCGCGGGGCAACGCTGTTGCTGGCGTCCCACAATATGGTCGAGGTCGAACGGCTGTGCGAGCGCGTTATCATCATGAAATCGGGACGCATCGAGGACGATGATACGCCGGGGCGGCTTCTTGTCCGCTACGGACGCGATACGCTCGAGCAAGTGTTCCTCGACGTTGCCCGCGGTCGGGGACACACGCGCGAGGCTGCGCAGTGATATCGCCTGTTCCGGACCGCTCGATGCCGCAGACCCGGGCGCTCGCACTTGCCTCGCAACGCATTGGGGCCATGGTGCTACGCTATGTTTACTTGCTGCGCTCTTCGTGGTCGCGGCTCCTTGAGCTGATCTATTGGCCCGCGATGCAGCTGTTCGTCTGGGGCTTCCTGCAGTTTTACGTCTCGCAGAATTCGGGATTCTTCGCTCGCGCAAGCGGGGTATTCATCGCTGCCGTGCTGATGTGGGATGTTCTTTTTCGCGGGCAGCTCGGGTTCTCCGTGTCGTTTCTTGAAGAAATGTGGTCGCGCAACCTGAGCAATCTCTTGATCAGCCCTTTGCGACCGATCGAGTTCGTCTGTGCGCTGATGATCATGAGCCTCATCCGGCTAGCCATCGGAATGGTGCCCGTGACGCTGCTCGCCATCGCATTTTTCGGCTTCAATCTCTACGGTCTCGGCATCGCGCTGGCCGCCTTCTTCGCCAACCTGATCCTCACCAGCTGGGCTGTGGGAATGTTCGTTGCCGGCGTCCTCCTGCGCAACGGCATGGGAGCCGAAAGTCTTGCCTGGACATTGATGTTCCTCATCATGCCGCTGACCTGTGTCTATTATCCCGTGAACGTTCTCCCCGATTGGCTGCAGGTGATCGCGTGGATATTGCCCCCGACCTATGTGTTCGAAGGCATGCGGGCGCTGATCATGGAGCAGGTGTTTCGCGCCGATCTCATGGCGGAAGCGCTTGTGCTGAACGCGGTCTATTTCGCGGCCGCCGTGCTCGCTTTCTTTGCGCTGCTTGACAGCGCCCGCCGCGCTGGCTCGTTGCTGCAAACCGGCGAATAGGAACCAAGCCGCCTTCGAGGTTTTTGTGCAATGCCACAGCGCCTGTAATCAGCTGCGCGCCGGCATCTTATTTAAGTATCGAGGAAACCTCATGCATCGTAGGTTGACTGTCCGACGCAAAGGGAACACTGTGCTGCAGCGCAGCAAAATTGCGGGGGACCGCTCTATGCCCATTGGTGAATTCGGCAGCGCGCCGGTTTCGGCGGGCGAGAACACAAGCGCGATGTATGCCGCGCCGGCGTACTGGCTTTATGAAATGAGTCAGGCTGCCCTCAACCCATCCCGAGCGTGGGCCGACGCGGCAAAGCTGTTCTTCAGAAATCCAGCGAATCCCTGGTCCTATACGACCATGGGCAAGAGCATTGCCGCAGGGATGGAGCTCTTCGAGCGGTCGACCCGCCGCTACGGCAGGCCCGAATGGAACATCAATTCCGCGCTCGTTGGCGGTGAGCGCGTTCCGGTGCGCATCTCGCCCTTGTGGAGCCGCCCGTTTTGCCGGCTGCTCCATTTCGAGCGCGTTTTTGCGCATCCGCCGCGGCGGCCGCAGCCACGGCTCCTGATCGTTGCTCCGATGTCTGGGCATTACCCAACCCTCCTGCGCGGGACCGTGGAAGGTTTCCTCCCCCAGCACGACGTGTATCTCACCGAATGGGTGGACGCGCGCACGGTCCCCGTCGCCCAAGGTCCGTTCGACCTCGACGACTACATCGATTACGTCATTTCCATCCTGCACCATCTCGGGGGGGATCTGCACGTGCTGGCGGTCTGCCAGCCATCAGTCCCGGTGCTTGCCGCCATCTCACTGATGGAAGCAGCAGGCGACCCCTGTGTGCCTTATTCCATGGTGCTTATGGGCGGCCCGATCGACACGCGCGTCAACCCGACCGTTGTGAACAGGCTTGCGGAGAAGCGCGGCACTGAATGGTTTAGGCGCAATGTCATCACCAAAGTGCCGTTCCCCAATCCGGGATTCATGCGCGATGTCTATCCGGGTTTCCTGCAGCTGCACGGCTTCATGACCATGAACCTCGATCGCCACATCGAGGCGCATCGCAATCTGTTCCTGCATCTCGTGCAGGGGGATGGGGACTCGGCTCAGAAGCACCGGGAATTCTACGACGAGTACCTCGCGGTCATGGATCTTGCGGCCGAGTTCTATCTGCAAACGGTGGAAACGGTGTTCGTGCGCCATGCGTTGCCCAGGGGAGCGATGCTGCACCGTGGCGCTCCGGTCGATCCGGCGAAGATTCACCGGGCCGCGCTGCTTACCGTAGAAGGCGAGAACGACGATATATCCGGAGTCGGACAGACCGAGGCGGCGCACCGGCTATGCGTGAACATTCCTTCGCAGCGCAAGGCGCACTGGCTGCAACCTGCTGTGGGGCATTACGGCGTATTCAACGGCTCGCGCTTTCGCGCCGAGATCGTGCCGCGGATTGCAGATTTCGTCCTCTCCAATAATTTCAGCGCCGGACGTACGGCGCAGAACCGGCGGAGCGGGTCTCGTCCGGCAGAAGGGAGCAATGGGTCGCGTCCTTCCGCCTCATACACCCGCGCGCTTTTTCCCGTTTCTCCTCCGACTGAGGCGGAAATCACCAGTTGAGCCCATTTCGTCGGCATTTTTGGAATTTTCCCCAGGTTTTTCTCCAGCCCAGTGGGTAAGTACTTGAAACCGCGCGAACTTCCGGCTCGGTTTCGAATCACTTCAAGGTCTCAGCGGGGGCCGGGCTGCAAGCTAGAAATGAATTTAGATTCACTTCTTATCTGACCACTACATATAGACGGTCCGAGCGCCCTCAGGCGCACGGTGTAGGTGAAGAGCCTATATTTCTCCACGCTAATGCTGCGGCCCCCTTTCCTTGTGGCAGTATTTTGCCCCGAAGACTTTCCCGTCGCGGACTCCCATCCATGTCGTTGCGCGCCCTGCTTTACCGACGACCCACCGAGCCATCCGTCATTCAAGTGGTCTTCGAGCGTTCGATTTATCTCGTGCGCGTGCGACGCCATCGTCAGGCCCGCCGCTACACGCTGCGCATCGACGCACCCTCGCGCGAAGTGGTGCTCACAATGCCGCCGCGCGGCAGCATCAAGGAGGCGAAGGAATTCGCGCAAAAGCACGGCGGCTGGATCGCAGCACGACTGAAACGACTGCCGCAGGCTTCGCCCTTCTCCGATGGGACCGAGGTTCCGCTGCGGGGCGTGCCGCATCGCATCGCGCATCGTCGCGGCGCGCGTGGCACTGTATGGACCGAACCTTCCCCTTGCGGAACGCCGATGATTTGCGTGGCGGGAGAAGCTGCACACTTAAACCGTCGCGTGAATGATTTTCTCAAGCGTGAGGCGGCACGCGATCTCGAGACAGCAAGTCGGCGCTGTGCACAAATGCTAGGGGTCTCGCTCAAACGCATCAGTGTGCGCGATCAATCAAGCCGTTGGGGCTCATGCTCGAACACCGGCGTGCTGTCGTTCTCGTGGCGACTTATCCTCGCGCCCTCCTTCGTGCTCGAGTATCTTGCGGCGCATGAGGTTTGCCATCTCGTGGAGCTCAATCATTCCCCGCGCTTTTGGCGACTGGTCAAGCGCCTCTACGCCGACGTCGAACGCGCGAAGGTGTGGCTTGACGTGAACGGGACCGAACTGCACCGCTATGGTCTGCCCGCGCCGCGCCCGCCGAATGGTCTGTGACCAGCGATCGCGCGACCTTCAGCAAGCAGTGCTCAACGCGCGATGGCAGTCATGACTTACACCGCCGAGTTTAAGTCGCTACGCGGCGAAGTCTCGCCGCAGGAATGGCAGGCGCGCGTCGATCTGGCAGCGTGCTACCGACTCGTCGACAAATACGGGATGACGGATCTCATTTACAATCATATCACTGCCCGCATTCCGGGAAGCGAGGGCCATCTGCTGATCAATTTGTATGGTCTCCTCTACAAGGAGATCACCGCATCAAATTTGGTAAAGATCGATCTGGACGGCGAGATAAAATGGAAGCCGGAGACCGATTACGGAATCAACAAGTCCGGTTACGTTATTCACGGCGCCATTCATAAGGCGCGACCGGACGTCGCTTGCGTGTTGCACACGCATACGCGTGCCGGCATGGCCGTAGCCTCCATGAAATGCGGCTTGCTCCCGTTGTCGCAAACCTCGATCAGGTTCATCGGCCATATCGGCTATCACGATTATGAAGGGCCTGCGATTGATGCTGACGAGCGCGAACGCATCGTCAGCGACCTCGGCCCGCACAATGCGTTGATCATGTGCAACCACGGGCTCTTGTCCTGCGGCCCGAGCATCGCGGAAGCGTTCAACACGATGTACCAGCTCGAAATGTCATGCCGGGCGCAGGTAGACGCGTTGGCAGCGCGCACCGAACTCACCATGCCAGGCGAGAACGTGATCGCGCATACGGCGCATCTCTATCGGCCTGAGACCCGGCGCGCGTACGGCATTCTGGAATGGCCCGCCATGCTGCGGCTTTTGCACGCGGAAGATCGCGACAGCGGGTATCCGCCGTATTGGCATTAGCCAAGCAGGTCCTGTGGCTTTGGGTACACCAACTTGCCGTCGGCACGGCGTACGCAGGCGGGCGTGAGCCGGGCGGGCTCCGTGCGCTCGGCACTCAATAAATGGACCGCCGCGAGGCTCTCGCCCAGGGTTTCTCCGTTGTACTGCGGATTGCTGCGGGATCTCGGAATCGTGCGCACGTCGACGACCCGTCCAACATCCAGCCGCCTGAGCATTTCGATGAATTCGTCAGCCGGCC
>JBEVJT010000336.1:0-39467 GCA_040510075.1 Xanthobacteraceae bacterium
GCTGGCGGAATGATGTGGCGTGCGGAACGGGCGTCTGTTCGTCAGGGCGCCCCCCCTCGATCTCGCCTGCAACAGACGCGATCATGGAAACCTCGAGCAATTCCGCCGGCGAGAGGGGCGGCAGGATCGTCAACGGCGCGCGCCTCGATGCCTTCGAACGCAACTGTCGCGACCCGCTGTACCATCGACTGCCCCTGCTCGCCTCAAACTTATCCCAGCGGGGCGGAGCGCAAGCCCTGAGGCAATGAGGGCAGAACGTACCCGCTGCCGCGCCTCCGTAACCGACTTGTCCGGCAGGCCAACCACGAGGAATGCGGGAAGACCAGGCGCGACCTGCACCTGCACGTCAACGGCGCGCGCCTCGATGCCTTCGAACGCAACTGTCGCGACCTGCTGTACCATCGACTGCCCCTGCTCGCCTCAAACTTATCCCAGCGGGGCCGGTTCTCAAGAACATTTAGGGAACAAAGAGGAAAAGGACCCCAGCGTCAACCACGTCGGCGCGCTTCAATCCGGTCCCATATCATGGCGGCCACGTCGGGCCCGCCGAAATTCTTTACTGAACGGATGCCGGTGGGCGACGTGACATTGATCTCGGTCAGATAGCCGTCGATCACATCAATGCCGACGAACAGAAGGTCGCGCTCCCGCAGGGCCGGCCCGAGCCGCTCGCAGATTTCGCGTTCCCGCTTGGTCAGCTCCGTTTGGGTGGGCGTGCCTCCCCGCACCATGTTGGAGCGCAGATCGTCAGGTGCCGGCACCCGGTTTACCGCGCCGGCAAACTGCCCATCGACCAGCAGGATGCGTTTGTCCCCTTCGCGTACTGCGGGCAAAAACTTCTGCACCACCCACTGTTCCCGGAAGGTGACCGCAAACAGATCATAGAGCGAGCCGAAGTTGAGATCCTCCTGCGCGAGCCGGAATACCGCCTCGCCGCCTTTGCCATAGAGCGGCTTCATAACGATATCGCCGTGCTCCGCGCGAAATGCCTTTATCTCGGAGAGATTGCGCGTGATCAGCGTCGGCGGCATCAGATCCGAAAATTCCATGACGAACATCTTCTCGGGCGCATTGCGTACTGCTGCCGGCTCGTTGACGACAAGCGTGCCTGGATGGATGCGCTCGAGCAGGTGGGTTGTGGTGATATAGGCAAGATCGAAGGGAGGGTCCTGCCGCAGCAGCACGACGTCGAAATCTTGCAGTCGCGTGCGCTGCAGCTCTGCGAGCGCGAAATGGTCGCCTTCCACGTCGCGAACCGTAACCGGGCGCACGGTTGCGAATACATCTGCCCCGCGCAACGCCAGCTGGTCGGGAGTGTAATAGGCCAGCGCATGTCCCCGCTTTTGCGCCTCCAGCATGAGCGCGAAAGTGGAATCGCCGCGGATGCTGATCCGCTCGATCGGATCCATCTGCACCGCCACCCGCAGTTTCATGCCGGAGCCTCGAAAACTGTTTGGTAACTCAAACGCGACTTTAACATTTTAACCGCACTGTCGCTGGCGCAATTCTGAATCCGTGAAATCCGTGGGAGAAGGCCAATTGAGGCTGCCGAGCTTTTCAATCGCAACCAAACTATATGCTATCTTTGCGATGCTCACGACGGTGACGCTCGCGCTTGCCGCCATCTCTGTCCACAATGCGCGACGGCACGCGCAGCTTACAGAGGAATTCGGATCCGCTTTTGCCGGCACGTTGAACGTCGAGCGCGTCATTACACTCATCTATGCCGTGGTCATAGAATCGCGCGGTATCTACATGTCCCACGATGTTGCGACTGCCAAGGTCTATGGAGACGGGCTCCTCGTCTTCAACGATCAGATTGGGCAGGTCATGAAGGAATGGCGGGGGAGCGTGCGATCGGACGATGCTGCCCTGTTCGACGCATTTTCCAGGCGCATTGAGCAATTTCGCGAATTCCGGCGCGAACTGGTGCGGCGAGGCATCGAGATTGGCCCTGAAGCCGGACGGGAATGGGGAGACAATGACGCCAACCGCACCGTGCGCAAGGCGCTCAATGTGGATCTGACCAAGCTCGGCGACCTTTACGCCGAGCGCTCGCGCCGCATCTATGCCAAGATTGAACGCGGCATGGCGCAGACGGCTTGGCTTGTGGCGCTGACTGCCGGTTTCGCAGTGCTGCTGGCGCTGTCGGGGGCGGTGATCATCGGTCGGAAGATCGTGCGGCCCCTCGCGCGCATCACCCGTCTCACGGAAGCGGTTGCGGCGGGAAAGACCGAGGGGAAGATTCCCTACGCGGAGCGGGGCGATGAAGTCGGCGCACTGGCGCGGTCCATCGCGTTCCGAGCTTGGCCGCATAGCGGACCAGATGCTGACCGCCGCGAACGGGCTCAGCGGTGCGGCAGACGATGCTTCCCTGCGCACTTCCGGCGCCGCCACAGCCTCCGCCGATGCATCCACCAATGTGCGCGATATCGCCTCGGCCGCTGACGAACTGGCCGCCTCCGTGACCGAAATCGACCGCCAGGTCTCGCAGGCCAATGCGATTGCGGGAAAAGCAGTGAGCGAGGCGGAGTGGACCAACACGATGGTCAGAGAGTTGAACGAGGCCGCTGGCCGCATTGGCGACGTCGTCCGCCTGATTACCGACATTGCAGAGCAGACAAACCTTCTGGCGCTGAACGCCACCATCGAGGCTGCGCGCGCCGGTGAGGCGGGTCGCGGCTTTGCTGTCGTTGCCAGCGAGGTGAAGGCGCTAGCAGGGCAAACCGCAAAGGCGACGGAGGACATTGCGGCTCAAATCGCGGGGATGCAGAAGGCCACCACGCGCGCCATCGAGGCGATCGGCGCGATCGAGCGAACGATTCGGGAGATCGGCGAGATCAGCGGCGCGATTGCGGCTGCCGTGACCGAACAGGGCGCTGCGACCCAGGAAATAGCGCGCAGCGTCGAAACGGCGGCAAGGCGGACGGTGGACACGGCGGATGAGGTCGGCCGGGTGGGGGAGGCCACTTCCGCGACCCGCCACAGCGCGACCGAGGTGAAGGCAGTAGCCAACGATCTGGGCAATGTAGCCGGCCGCATTCGCGCGCAGGTGGACCAGTTCTTTGAGAAATTGCACGCAGCCTAGATTCAGCTGCTGACGTCGACGTCAAACGCTGCCGGGATGTGACGCGGGAACCGAGCCGGCGCTACAAGTATCGCATCAAAGCGAATATCGAGGATATGCTCATCGGGATGAAGCGACAGCCAAACCTCCGCTGCTGCGGCAATGCGCCGGCGCTGGAGCGGCGTGATCGACCATTCCGCGTCCGCAAGATGCCCCCGCGCTTTCACTTCCACGAATATCAAGAGCTTTCGACGGCGGGCGATCAGGTCGATTTCGCCTCGCGGGGATTTCCAGCGCCGCGCAAGGATGCGGAAACCCTTTGCCATGAGCGGTGCCGCTGCCCAGGTTTCAGCCGACGTTCCAGCGCGAAACGCGATCTGACGCCTAGGGTCGGCAGACTTGCCCGATCGGTCAGAATCACCGGACAAGCTCGCGTTCCTTATTGAGCGCGAGCGCGCGTTGGTACACTGAGCGCCTCGGCTGGCCGGTGCCGGCAGCCACTTCGGCGACTGCCTCTTTGAGCGTAAGCCGATCGAGCGCCGCGTGCAGCATAGCGTCGATATCGCGTGTGCTGGTTTCCGGCTGCTGGTCGGGCGGTGCGATCACAATCACCATCTCGCCGCGCGCTTTTCCTTCGGGGGCGAAATCGCGCGCGAGCGCTGTCAACGGGCCGTGCACGACTTGTTCGTGCAACTTGGTGAGCTCCCGGCAAACAGCAGCCTCTCTTGGCCCGAGCCCATGGGCCAGTTCGCTCAGCGTCGCTCCCAGCCGGTGAGCGGCCTCGAACAGGATGAGCGTTCCGGGAATGCTTCTCAGCTCTGAAATACGGGAGCGCCGCTGACCAGCCTTGGCGGGAAGAAATCCTTCAAAAAAGAACCGGTCGGTTGGTAGCCCACTGACCGTCAGAGCGGCGAGAACCGCTGAGGATCCGGGCAGAACGGTCACGTGGGCACCGGCAGCGTGGGCGGCGCGTACGAGCTTATATCCCGGGTCAGAGACCAGTGGTGTGCCGGCGTCGGAGATCAGTGCAATTGCATCTCCTGCCGCAAGGCGAGCGAGCAGTTTGGGACGCGCATTTGTGGCGTTATGATCGTGATAGGGGCTGAGGGGGGTGCTAATTCCATAGCGGCCGAGAAGCTTCGCGCTCACCCGCGTATCCTCGCAGGCGATGAGGTCTGCCCCTGCCAATGCAGTCAGCGCCCGCAGGGTGACGTCGCCGAGATTTCCAATGGGCGTTGCCACAAGATGCAAGCCCGGCGCGAGCGGCGGCACCACAATAGCCTGTCCGTCAAGTACGTACTGGCGCGCTTTGCGCTCGCGCGATGGCTCTGAACGCGAGGGGGTCGGCATATCGGGACTCTATCGGTTCAGACGGAACACGCCACGCCGTATCCGCGCAAAACGGCAGACTTTCCATCTGGTTAAACCATAATCTTGGCCAAAACCTCGATTGCAGGAACCGCTTTCGGGTGACATCATTGGCTGCCGTCGAGGAGACCGGCCATGTATCGTGTGTTTCAGGCTAAGCGCTCCGACGCGCCCGGAGGTTTTCCCCGCTGGATTGCGGGCATGCTGCTGGCAAGCATCCTCGGTGCCTGTTCCGGCAGCAATTTTTCGCTCGGCGATCTGTTGTCCAGCTCTTCCTCCAAGCCTGCCGCTCAGACCTCCGCCTCGTCGAATATTGGCAACGGCCAGGTGAAGGTTGGGCTCATCCTGCCGCTCTCCGGAACGGGCAATGCATTTGTCGCCGGCCAGTCGATGCGCAATGCCGCAGAGCTGGCGATCTCAGAATTCAACAACCCAGATATTCTGCTTCTGGTGAAGGACGATGGAGGGAATGCTGCTGGCGCCCAACAAGGCGCGCAGCAGGCGCTCGAGGAAGGAGCCGAGATTATTCTCGGGCCCCTATTTGCCCTCACGGTCGGGCCGGTAGGCCAGCTCGCGAAAAGCCGTGGCATTCCGGTCATTGCCTTCTCGACGGATGCCAATGTGGCGACGCGGGGCGTCTACCTTCTGAGCTTTCTACCCGAGTCCGATGTTGATCGCATTATAAGCTATGCGGCAGGCCAGGGCCGGCGCTCCATCGCTGCCCTCGTGCCGGACAACGCCTATGGCACTGTCGTTGAGGCGGCGTTCAAACAGGTAGCGGCGCGGCGCGGGGCGCGTGTAGTTGCGCTCGAGCGATACCCTTTAGACAAGACAGCGATGCAGGCCCCTATCCGCAGTGTGGCGCAGGCAGCTGCGCGTGCGGACGCCATTTTCATACCGGACGGTGCGGACGCAGTGGCGAGCGTCGTGCAGACCCTCGGGGCGAGCGGACTTGACCTCAAGCGAGTGCAGCTCCTTGGCACCGGCTTGTGGGAAGATAGCCATCTCTTTTCCAATCCCCAGCTAGAGGGCGCGTGGTACGCAGGCCCCGATTCTTCAGGCTTTCGCAGTTTCTCGGGCCGCTACCGTGCCCGCTACGGTCAGGACCCAGTACGAACGGCCTCGCTGTCCTATGACGCGGTTGCGCTCCTCGCCGCGCTCGTAAAGACGCAGGGCAAGCAACGCTTTGCCGAGGACGTGCTGACGAACTCGTCGGGGTTCACCGGGATCGATGGCCTTTTCCGGTTCCGCACCGATGGAACCAATCAGCGCGGTTTGGCTGTGTTGCGCGTTGCACCAAGCGGAGGGCAGATCATCAGCCCGCCTCCAAAATCATTCGGCGCTTCGGGAACCTGAGGTTACGCCGCGAGGTCGGCGACCACGGTGTCGAGCACGGCAAATCCTGCGCGGGTCGCCCGCAACATTCCACGTTCCGTCCTTTCGATCAGTCCGTTCTCACGCAGAAATGCAATGCGCTCCGCGTTTAGCGTGCGTCCGGCAAAGCGCGTAAAGCGTGCCGGATCGATGCCTTCCGCGAGACGCAAGCCCATGAGCAAGAATTCGTCCGCCACCTCATCCTGGGTCAGCGGCTCGTCCGTGATGATACCATGGCCCGTGTTCTCGACTCGTGTGAGCCATGGCTCCGGCCGCTTTTCCGTTGCGGTTGCGTGGCGTGTGCCACTGAGGTCGAGACGCCCATGCGCCCCGGGCCCAATGCCGGCATATTCATGCCCCTTCCAATAGATCAGATTGTGCCGGCATTCGCCGCCTGGTCGCGCATGATTCGACACCTCGTAGGCGGGCAATCCGGATCGACTGCATATCTCCTGCGTCACGTCCAATAATGCGCGGGAGGTCTGTTCGTCGGAAGTAGAGAGCTTTCCCGCAGCGTGCAGCAAGGCAAAAGGCGTATCCGGCTCGATCGTGAGCTGATAGAGCGAGATATGGTCGCCTGCATGCGCAAGGGCGCTGCTTAATTCCTTCTTCCACGACTCGACCGTCTGGCCGGGACGCGCATAGATGAGATCGAAGGAATAGCGCTCGAACAGCGAGCGCGCGAGCGCAAGCGCCTGAAGCGCTTCGCTTACGGAGTGCAGGCGTCCGAGCTCTTTGAGCGCCGCATTGCTGAGCGCCTGCACGCCGAGCGACACGCGGTTGACACCGGCTGCCCGGTAGCCCCGGAATCGGGAGCCCTCAACGCTGCTCGGATTGGCTTCGAGCGTGATCTCCACGTCGCTTGCCATGCGCCAGTTCTGTGCGATTGCATCGAGAATGGCGGCGACTGTCGAGGGCTGCATGAGCGATGGGGTGCCGCCGCCAAGAAAGATGCTGGACACCGTGCGGCCGGGGATACGCGACGCAGTACTTTCGATTTCACGCGTGAATGCGCGGACGAACCGGGGCTCATCGATTGGCCTCTGGCGTACATGGCTGTTGAAGTCGCAATACGGACATTTCGAGAGGCAGAACGGCCAGTGCACGTAAACGCCAAACGGTCTCCGTTCGGCCTGCTCACCGCTTCTCAAGACATGCCTCTGCAAGCTTGAGAAACGCGCGGGCGCGATGCGACAGTCCCATTCCTTCGGGCGGTAGGCCGTGTTTTTCCCTGCTGCTCATTTCGCCAAAGGTTCGCGCATGTCCGTCAGGGAGAAACATCGGATCGTAACCAAATCCCTTATCCCCGCGTGGGGGCCACACGAGCGTGCCGTCCACCCGTCCTTCAAATTCCTCGACGGAACCGTCGGACCAGGCAACGCATAGCGCGCATGCAAAATGCGCGCGGCGTTGTGCTGGTTTCGTTGCACCGATCGCGTGCAGTTTGTTTTCGACCATCTGCATGGCCCCGGCGAAGTCCTTTTCTTTTCCCGCCCACCGTGCGGAGTGGATCCCCGGCTCGCCGCCCAGCGCCTCGATGCTCAGGCCGGAATCATCCGCGAGCGCCGGCATGCCCGAGGGCGTTGCGGCTACGGCCTTCAGGCGCGCATTGCTGCGGAAGCTCGCGCCGGTTTCCTCAGGCTCGGCGAGGCCGAGCTCCTCGGCGGAAACCGCTTCGACTCGGAAAGGCCGCAGCAGCTCGCGCAGTTCTCGAAATTTGCCCGGGTTGTGAGTTGCAACGACGAGACACCCAGTGATCGCACGGCGTGCGCTCTCGTGCGGTTGCGAGGCTGTCGAATGAAGGCGGCTCACATCACCGCCAGTTTCTGCAGATCGACGAGCTTCATCAGGCCGCGCTTGGCCAGCGCAAGCAAGTCCAGGAACTGCTGCTCCGTAAACGGAATCTTTTCCGCCGTGCCTTGCACCTCGACCAGCCTGCCATTGCCGGTCATCACAAAATTCGCGTCGGTTTGCGCGCCCGAATCCTCCGCGTAATCAAGATCCAGCACGGGCGTGCCGTCACAGATGCCACACGAAATCGCCGCTACATGGTCGCGCAACGGTTCACCGCGCGTCATATCGCGCGTTTTCATCCAGGCAATGCAGTCATGCAGCGCGACCCATGCGCCCGTGATGGCGGCTGTGCGCGTGCCGCCGTCCGCCTGAATGACATCGCAATCGACCGTAATCTGACGCTCTCCGAGCGAAGGGAGATCGAGCACCGCACGCAGGCTGCGCCCAATCAGACGCTGGATCTCGACGGTTCGTCCACTCTGCTTTCCTGTGGAAGCCTCGCGGCGCGTGCGCTCCAGCGTGGCACGCGGCAGCATGCCGTACTCCGCGGTCACCCAGCCGCGCGCCTGTCCCTTGAGCCACGGTGGCAGGCGTTCCTCAAGCGTGGCGGTGACGAGGACGTGGGTGTCGCCGAATTTCACGAAGCAGGATCCTTCGGCGTATTTCACGACGCCGCGCTCAAGCGAGACGGCGCGGAGCTCATCGGGCTGTCGGCGGCTGGGCCGCATGCTCATTCTCTCGCGCTGTGTCGGCTCAACGGCCGAAGCTTTTAAGGTAGGAGACCAGAGCGCAACAAGAGCAGGCTTACTCCGCTTCGATCCCGGCGTCCTTGATCATTTGTGTCCACTTTCCGAGCTGCACTTTGACGAAACCGGCCAACTCGTCTGCTGTGCTGGAAAATGCCTCGAACCCAACCGATGCGAGGCGAGCTTTGGTTTCGTGGCTGTCGATGATCTTGCGCAGCTCCGCATTGAGCAATCCGGCGACGGCAGGGGGAATGCCGGCGGGGGCCACCATCCCGGCCCACGAATCCATTTCGAATTCGGAAACTCCGGCCTCGTGCAAGGTCGGCACATCAGGCAGGAACGTGCTGCGCTGCAGCCGCGTGACGGCCAATGCCCGTAACACCCCCGCTTGCACATGGGGTAGTGTCGGGGTCAGATCGCTCACTATGATGGGCACCCGGCCAGCCAGTACGTCGTTGAGGGCCTGCGGGACGGTCTTGTACGGTACGTGCACTATATCAATCCCCGCGCGTTGCTTCAGGGTGGCGGCCGCAACGATCCCTGAGGTATTTCCGCTGGCGTAGGACAGCTTACTGGGATTTGCCTTGGCATAGGCGATCAGCTCGCGCACGGACGTCAGATTGAGGTCGCGGTGCACGGCCAGGATGAACGTGTAGCTTCCCACCCGGGAGATTGGCGCAAAATCGTTGATGGGGTCGTAGCCAAGTGTCTTGTTCAGCATTGGCGCCGCCGAGAGCGGGCTGTTTGTGCCCATCAAAAGCATGTGTCCATCCGGAACTGCGCGGGCCACTTGTATCGCCGCAATGGCTCCATTCGCGCCGGCCTTGTTCTCGACGATGACCGTCTGCTTGAGCGCCATGCCGAGTGGCTCCGCAATCACACGCGTGACCACGTCCGTGCCGCTGCCCGCACCAAAGGGAACTACGATCGTTATCGGCTTGGTGGGATACTCGGCCTGCGCGCCGCTGCATGCCGTCAGAGCGACCGCAACCACCATCCAGCGCTTCATGAAGGGTTTCCTTCCCTGCTGAGCGTTTCGGGCGCCTTGTCGCGGCGCTTCCGCTGATCCTTCTCCCTCAGCCTTGCACTTCGAACCCGGAATGGACAACTTCTCCGCCGCGAAAAGGAGACGATATTGTCCCAAGACGTCAGGATCGGCGCAACACAGGTGAGCCTTGCCCAGCTCAATGAGCGCTCGCGCGATATTTTTCGCCAGATTGTAGAGAACTATCTGGCCACCGGCGAGCCGGTAGGCTCACGCAACATTTCCCGCTTGATCACAACCCCGCTTTCGCCCGCGTCCGTTCGCAATGTGATGTCCGATCTCGAGCAGCTGGGGCTCATCTACGCCCCGCACACCTCCGCCGGACGGCTGCCCACGGAGCTGGGGCTACGTTTCTTTGTCGACGCGCTGATGGAAATCGGCGATCTCGGTGAATCCGATCGCCGCGATATGGAAGCAAAGGTGGCGGCGGCCGGGAAATCCATGGAGGCGGTGCTCAACGAAGCTTCGGGAATGCTTTCGGGGCTGACCCGTGCCGCCGGTGTAGTGATGGTCGCAAAGTCGAACGTCCGGTTGAAGCACATCGAATTCGTGCGGCTCGATCTCGAACGCGCGCTGGTGGTCCTGGTCTCCGAGGATGGACGGGTGGAAAACCGAATCATCACCGTTCCCACGGGATTGCCAGCCTCGGCGCTGACAGAAGCTTCGAATTTTCTCAACACGCATGTGCGCGGCCACACATTGGACGAAGCCAAGACGGCGCTTGAAAAGGCGCTGGCCGCCGGTCAGGCCGAACTCGACCAGCTCACGCAAAGGATCGTCGCTGCGGGTCTTGCGAGCTGGTCGGGGGGGGAGCACGAGCAGCGCAAGCTCATTGTGCGAGGCGCAGCGCACCTGCTCGAAGACCTCAAGGCCGCTGAGGACCTCGAACGAGTGCGCCTCCTTTTCGACGATCTGGAGACGAAGCGAGGCGTGGTCGACTTGCTGGGTCGAGCCGAGATCGGTGAAGGCGCCTGCATCTTTATAGGCTCGGAGAACAAGTTGTTCTCGCTTTCGGGTTCATCGACCATTGCCGCGCCGTATCGGGACGCGACCGGCCGCATCGTCGGAGTGATCGGCGTGATCGGCCCGACACGTCTGAACTATGCGCGCGTAATCCCTATGGTTGATCATACCGCCAAGGTGGTGGGCCGCCTGATTGCTCCTTGAGCCGAACTAAACGCTCGAGCCGCCGTTTGCCTACGGCCCCACGGCGTGGGGCGGCTTGATTTTTGGTTCCCCATCGCTGATATGCCAATTGGAATCTTTCAATAGGAACAGGCTAATGGCCGAAACGAGACCCGATCCGCAGGGCGTGGAGGCATCCGCAGAGGGTGCTGCTGCGGAACAGACGTCCCGTGAAGCGGCTCCCGATTCCCAAGCGCTTGCGCGCGAATTGGCCGAATACAAGGAGAAGCTGTTGCGCGCCCTTGCCGATATGGAGAATCTGCGCAGCCGGACCGCGCGCGAGATCATGAACGCGCGCAGCTACAGCATTTCCGCCTTTGCCGGTGATATCCTGGCCGTTGCCGACAATATGGAGCGGGCGTTGCAGGCCCTCGATGGGGAGCTGCGGGAGAAATCCGATGCCGGGGTGAAGGCCCTGCTCGATGGCGTCGAACTCACAGAACGCGAGCTTCACAAGGTGCTGGATAAGCATGGGGTGAAGAAGTTTGAGCCCATGGGGGAGAAGTTCGACCCGCATCGGCATCAGGCCATGTTCGAAATCCCGGATGCTGCACTGCCGGCCGGGACGGTCGCCCGCGTGGAGCAGCCGGGCTACATGATCGGCGAACGTGTGTTGCGGCCGGCGCTCGTGGCTGTCGTCAAAGGCGGCCCGAAAGGCGAGACGCCTGCGAACGACAATGCAGGCCGCGCGACCGAAGATTTGCAGACAGACCCCCAGCGCTCTACCTGATTATCGTCCGCTATTGGGCCACAGCGCCGCGCCTTGATCCGTGCTAGAAAACGGAATGCTCCGCAGCACGGACGGTTTTCTGACAACTCACACCGGTAGCCTGCCCCGTCCTGACGACCTCGTGCGCATGATGTTTGCGAAAGAGGAGACGGTGCCGGTTGATGCTGCGGCCCTTGCCGCACGCATTCGTTCGGCGGTGCAGGAGGTCGTGAGCAAGCAGATCGAGGTCGGTCTAGATCTCATAAACGACGGCGAGATGTCGAAGCCGAGCTATGCGACCTACATCAAAGATCGTCTCGCGGGGTTCGGTGGCACCGGAAACACTTTCGTCTATCAGGACCTGGCGGATTTCCCCTTGCTTGCCAAGCGTGTTTTCGGCGATCCTGGCCGTTCCCGCCGCAAAACGCCTGCATGCAACGCGCCGATTAAGGTCAGCGACGGCGGCGCTGCGCAGCGCGACGTCGATGATCTGAAAACGACCCTGGTAAGAACAAGTCGGAAGGCTGCTTTCCTCAGCGCGGCGTCCCCCGGAGTGATCTCGCTCTTCTTCCGCAACGAGTACTATCCGAATGCCGAGGCATATCTGTTCGCAATCGCCGAGGCGATGCGTCACGAATACGAGACCATTGCTCGGAACGGATTAATTCTTCAGGTCGATTGTCCCGATCTCGCCATGGGACGGCACATCCAGTACGCCGACCTTGCGCTCCCTGAATTCCGCAAGCGTGCCGCCATGCATGTCGAGGCGCTGAACCATGCGCTCGCGAACATTCCACCTGAGCAGCTGCGCATGCATGTGTGCTGGGGCAATTATGAGGGGCCGCATCACCACGACGTCGCTCTGGCGGATATTGTCGATATTGTTTTTGCGGCGCGTCCAGCCGCCATCTCGTTTGAGGCCGCAAATCCGCGCCACGCTCACGAATGGGCGCTGTTCGAGCGCATCAAGCTGCCCGAAGGCAAGGTCCTGATTCCCGGCGTGATCGAATCCAAATCCAATTTCATCGAACATCCCGAGCTTATCGCGCAGCGCCTCGGCCGATATGCCAAGCTGGTAGGCCGCGAGAACGTGATCGCTGGAAGCGACTGCGGCTATGGCACGTGGGTTGGCCAGGCGGCGGTAGACCGGGATGTCGTCTGGGCGAAGCTTGCTGCCATGGTGGAAGGCGCGCGCCTCGCGTCACGCCAGTTCTGGCATTAGCTAGAGCATGAAAAGTGGGAACCGGTTTTCGGAAAAGATCACGCTTCCCCAAAACCGGCTAGCCCGCTAGCGCGGTTCGATGCCGTCCCGCACGGCGCGAAAGCGCGGATAGGCGTCGAGCCAGGTCTCCGTGCGCGAAACTCCGATGATTTGCAAATAAGCTCCGCCGCCGAATCGCAACCACTGCACGAGCGTCAACGGAAGCGTTCCCGAAACGTCCCTTCCCTGTGCCATGATCTGGTGGCCCGGGTGCCCGATGATGCGCAGTGGCTCCGCCGTACTGATGCGCACGTCGCGGATGTTCGGGACCGCAGCAAAGACGTCGCGCGCAAACGCCTCGCGCTGAGATGTCTGCTCGGGCCCGCCAGGCGCCACGTTGATAAAAATCTGTGCCGGCTGCCCTGCCGCTCCGGACGTGTCGGTCAAGACCACCGCACGTCCAGGAATCACGCCTTCAACGCGGAAGCCGGCGAGATCGCCCAGTTTGAAAGGCAACAGGCCAAGCTGTTCTTCAACCGGTACGCTCGTACGGATCGCCAGCGTCTCGAGCGCTGCACGTATGGCGGCATCGGGGTAAAGGGGCCTGGCGGCCTCCGGCACCTGAACCGTAACCAGCGCGGTGAGGTCCTGCGATGCCCCAACCAACACCCATTTGCGCACCTTGATGTTCTCGATTTCCTGGCGGCCGACGACCAGGAACGCCTTGCCGGTCGAAAGCGAAAGGGCCTCCCGCTTCTCAAGCGTAAGCCCCTGCCGCTTCAGCGCTCCGGCATTCATGGACCCATCAAGCGCGGCAAAAGCCTCGGCGGGCAAAGACACCACCGCAATCGCCGCACTGCTCGTCGGGTCTTCAAAGCCGAAGAAATTCTTGCTGGCGACCATGCCGTTGGGCGGTACGAGCCCGATGCGCGATCCGGGCGGATAGGAAACCTCGGCGGCGTCCGCCGGGCGGGCCAAAAACGCGAGCGCGAGAACGAGTGCTACGAAACGAGGCATGCGCACACATAGCCGGAAGATGGGGCAGAAAATACGGCAGGACTTGCATGGTTGCGGCCGTGGTCGCTCGGAGGCGCCGCGACGCACCAACAATCTGCCGACATCTCTCATAATGCTCGCGAATCCGTGAGTCGATGCCTTGCGGCTGGAACCGGCCCTCCTATATGGAGCCAAGACGCCGCAGGGGTGGCATCGATTGCATTGAGGGGTCGGCAGCACGGATGCGTTGACGTGCAGGAGGGTGCCGAACCGGACCCGGCCGGCCTGCTAACAGAGAGGAAGTAGAACATGGGCAAGGTCATTGGCATCGACCTCGGCACCACGAATTCGTGCGTCGCCGTAATGGAAGGCAAGACGCCGAAGGTCATCGAAAATGCCGAGGGTATGCGCACGACGCCTTCGATCGTTGCATTCACGGATGACGGAGAGCGGCTGGTGGGCCAACCGGCCAAGCGCCAGGCGGTCACCAATCCCGAGCGCACTATTTTCGCCGTCAAGCGGCTCATCGGCCGCCGTTATGACGATCCGATGGTGGAGAAGGACAAACAGCTTGTCCCGTACAAGATCGTACGCGCGTCGAACGGGGATGCGTGGGTAGAAGCCGAAGGCAAGACCTATTCGCCTTCGCAAATTTCAGCCTTCATCCTGCAGAAAATGAAAGAGACGGCGGAGGCCTATCTGGGCCAGAAGGTCGAGCAGGCGGTGATCACGGTGCCTGCTTATTTCAACGATGCGCAACGTCAGGCGACCAAGGACGCCGGCCGCATTGCCGGTCTCGACGTGCTGCGCATTATCAACGAGCCGACTGCGGCGGCGCTTGCGTACGGGCTGGACAAACAGAAAGCGGGCACCATCGCTGTGTACGATCTCGGCGGCGGCACCTTCGACATTTCCATTCTGGAGATCGGCGACGGCGTCTTCGAAGTGAAGTCGACGAACGGCGACACGTTCCTCGGCGGCGAGGATTTCGACATGCGCCTCGTCAATTATCTCGCCGACGAATTCCAGAAGGAGCAGGGCATCGATTTGCGCCGTGATCGTTTGGCGTTGCAGCGCCTCAAAGAGGCGGCCGAGAAGGCGAAGATCGAGCTCTCGTCCACGACACAGACGGAAATCAACCTGCCATTCATCACGGCCGATGCATCCGGCCCGAAGCATCTCACGATGAAGCTTACCCGCGCGAAGTTTGAGGCGCTGGTAGACGACCTCGTGCAGAAGACGGTGGAGCCCTGCCGCAAGGCGCTCAAGGACGCTGGGCTCTCGCCAGCCGAGATCAATGAGGTGGTCCTGGTCGGCGGGATGACGCGCATGCCGCGCGTGCAGGAGATCGTGAAGCAACTGTTCGGCAAAGAGCCGCACAAGGGAGTGAACCCGGACGAGGTGGTTGCGGTCGGTGCTGCAATCCAGGCCGGCGTGCTGCAAGGCGATGTCAAAGACGTACTCTTGCTTGACGTCACGCCTCTCTCCCTCGGCATCGAAACGCTGGGCGGCGTATTCACACGTCTCATCGACCGAAACACCACAATCCCCACAAAGAAGAGCCAGGTGTTCTCCACCGCGGAGGATAATCAGGGTGCGGTGACTATCCGCGTCTTCCAGGGCGAGCGTGAAATGGCTGCGGACAACAAGCTACTCGGCCAGTTCGATCTCGTCGGCCTGCCGCCGGCGCCCCGCGGTGTCCCGCAGATTGAGGTGACCTTCGATATCGATGCCAACGGCATCGTGAATGTGCATGCCAAGGACAAGGGCACCGGCAAGGAGCAGCAGATCCGCATCCAGGCCTCGGGTGGGTTGAGCGAGGCCGACATCCAGCGCATGGTCAAGGATGCAGAGGCGCACGCCGAGGAGGACAAGAAGCGTCGCACTCAGGTCGAGGCAAAGAACCAGGCGGAGGCTTTGATCCATTCGACCGAACGCACGTTAGGCGAGCATGGATCGAAGGTCGGCGAAGGCGATCGTCGGGCGATCGAGAATGCAATTGCCGACCTGAAGGAAGCCTTGAAAGGCGATGATGCGGACGCGATCACGGCGAAGAGCAATGCCTTGATGCAGGCCTCGATGAAGCTCGGCGAGGCGATGTACAAGCAGGCGCAAGAGACTGGCGCGGGCGGTGGCGGCCCTGGAGCCGGCCCTGGCCAAGCCGGCGGAACCAAAGAGGACGTTGTCGACGCGGAGTTCACGGAGGTCGACGACGACAAGAAGAACAAGAAATCTGCCTGACGGGGACAGGCGTCGATTCCATGACTGCGCTTGCGCCCAATCGGCACCCCCGGCGCCAACCGGGGGTGCATGTTTTTGAAGAGATGAGCAGATATGATCGGGGGCGATTCTGTGACTGAGACGATGGGGTCGGGCGCCCGAATGGCCAAGCGCTGCTTTTACGAGGTTCTCGAGGTTGGTCGGAACGCCACGGATGCCGAGCTGAAGGCGGCTTTTCGCAAGCTCGCCATGAAGTGCCACCCCGACCGCAACCCTGGAGACAAGAGTAGCGACACGCGGTTCAAAGAGATCAACGAGGCATATGAGATCCTCAAGGATCCGGACAGGCGCGCCGCATACGATCGCTTCGGGCACGCCGCGTTCGAGCATGGTGGACCAGCCGGTCCGGGCGGCTTCGGCACTGATTTCGGCTCCGCCTTTTCTGATCTGTTCGAAGGCATTTTCGGCATGGGGGGCGCCCGCACCCGTTCCGCCCGGGAGCGTGGCGCCGATCTGCGCTACAACATGGAGATCAACCTCGAGGAGGCCTATTCCGGCAAGGCCGCACAACTGCGCATTCCGACCTCGGTCACGTGCGAGGCCTGCTCGGGCTCAGGCGCGAAGTCGGGCACACGACCGAAGACGTGCGTCACATGCGCCGGCCAGGGCCGCATTCGCCACGCGCAGGGATTTTTCACGCTGGAGCGCACCTGCCCGACCTGCCAGGGGCGAGGACAAGTGATCGATAATCCTTGTCCCGCGTGCTCAGGCTCGGGGCGGGTCACCCGCGAACGCACGCTCTCGGTGAACATTCCGGCGGGCGTCGAGGATGGCACTCGCATTCGGTTGGCCGGCGAGGGCGAAGCAGGTACGCGGGGTGGTCCTGCGGGCGACCTTTACATCTTTTTGTCAATCACGCCGCACGCCTTTTTTCAGCGCGAGGGTGCCGATCTGCACTGCCGTGTGCCTATCTCCATGGTCACGGCGGCGCTCGGTGGCGAATTCGAAGTGCCTACCGTCGACGGCAACAAGACGCGGGTAAAGGTGCCGGAAGGCACGCAATCGGGGCGGCGCTTCCGCATTCACGGCAAGGGGATGCCGGTGCTGCGCTCGAAACAAATGGGCGACATGTACGTTCAAGTGCTGGTCGAGACGCCACAAAAATTGACGAAGCGTCAACGCGAGCTTTTGAATGAATTCGAACGGTTGTCATCCAAGGATACCCAACCGGAGGCAGCCGGGTTTTTCGGCAGAGTAAAGGAATTTCTCGGGCGTTCCGGCGCGGCCTAGGATTGAGACTTGACGCTCGCCGGACGCGGCCTTACCGGTAACTCGATGCTCCGGCCGGCCATTGCCCGTTAGGGTCTGTGTTTAGAGATGTCGCTTCCCGCTCTGCAGCTCCTGGAACGAAAATTCGAAAAGCAAAGACGCATTTTCGAGTTCAAGCGGGACGCTTTCGAGAAGCGGCTTGAACAGCATTTTCAGCGCTTTGAAGCCCGCAAGGATGAATTCGAGCGAAAGATCGAGCGCCAGTTCGAGCAAAGAAGACAGAAGATCGGAAAAAGCCTCGAGTCACAGAAGAAAAAGTTTGAAAGCCGGCTACGCAGCTTCGAGCAGAAAAAGGGGATCCGGCTCGACGATGAGATGCGCTTTATTCGCGCTTGGCTCGAAAGGCCGTTGTCAACCGGCGCTGTCACTCCTTCCGGCCGCGCGCTCGCGCGCATGATGGCTGCCTATGTCGACCCGAAGACACGCGGGCCGATCGTGGAACTTGGTGCCGGCACGGGCGCGGTGACGCAGGCGCTCGTTGACCGCGGCGTCGAGCCCAGCCGGCTCGTACTCGTGGAATCCGACGCAGCCTTCTGCCGCATGTTGCGGGCGCGGTATCCGAGCGCGCGCATCGTGCAGGGCGATGCCTATGGGCTGCGGCGCATTCTCGGCAGTCTCGTCACGGAGCCCGCTGCTGCTGTGGTTTCGGGGCTTCCGCTTTTCACCAAGCCGCTGCGCACGCGCTTGCGCTTGTTGTTTGAAGCTTTCGCATTGATGGCGCCGGCAGCCCCCTTTGTTCAGTTCACGTACAATGCCGTTGCACCCATCCCGCGGACGCTCGCGCGGGTGCGGGTCGAGGCATCGGAACGGGTGTGGAAGAACATCCCGCCCGCTCGCGTTTGGGTCTATCGCCGCGATTGAAAATTCTGGTCATTCCCGGCTCTCTGCGGGCAAAGTCGTACAACGTGCGGCTGGCCGCACTTGCGGCCAAGGAGTTGACGCTTGCCGATGCGGAGGTGACGCGCATTTCGCTCGGCGACTATCCTCTTCCGCTTTATGATGCCGACCTGGCGCAGGAATCTGGACCGCCGGAGCATGCAGTGCGGTTGAAACAGCTGATGTCGGCGCACCAAGGCGTATTCATCGCCAGCCCCGAATATAACGCCTCTGTGACCCCGCTCCTGAAAAACGCCATCGATTGGATCTCGGCGGTGCGCGAGCGCGGAGAGCCTGCATTGGCTGCCTATCAGAACCGGGTGTTTGCCATCGCTGGTGCGTCGCCGGGGCGTTCTGGCGCGCGCCAGTCGATGCTGGCCCTGCGGCAAATCCTTGCAGTCGGCTGCCGCGCGCTGGTGCTCGCCGAGCAGGTCAGCGTGCCCAATGCTGAGCACGCATTCGACGAGATGGACGGGCTGCGCGACAGCCGCGCGGCAGGGGAGCTCAAGCTGCTCGTGCGCAAGCTCGTGCAGACCGCGAGAGTTCTTACCGGAAGGTAGATCGAGGGCGTGATGGCGGGCAGCTAAAGCGATCATTGCGGAAGTTGCGGCAACGCTGCCATAAGAATTTCGTCAAACGCCGAGGAGGAAGAGCGGATGCCGAAAGGCTATTGGATCGCCAATGTCGATGTCACGCATCCCGAGGAATACAAGGCCTATGTGGCTGCGAACGCCGAGCCTTTGCGTAGATACGGCGCAAGGTTTCTGGTGCGCGGCAGGAAATCGGAATGCACGGAAGGCGAATTCCGCTCTCGCATGGTGGTCATCGAGTTTCCGAACTATGCGTCGGCGCTCGAATGCTACCGTTCGCCTGAATACGCGAAAGCGCTTCGTCTCCGAATGGGGAAGAGCGAGGCCGATCTTCTCATTGTCAGGGCTATGACGGCCCCCAGCCATAAACTGCGGCGAGCAAAACGCGACATGCCGGACACGTTGATCCTGCGATGAGGGCGATTTTTCCCCACCACGTCGAGAACGAGCTTAAAGTGGCGTTCTTCGGCCGCTCGACGCACGGGTTTTTCGTCGATGTCGGCGCCAACGACCCGCAACTCGCCTCACAGACGTGGCACCTCGAGCAATTGGGGTGGGACGGTGTCCTCATCGAGCCGCAACCCGATTTGGCCGAAGAGCTGCGGAAGTATCGTCGCACCAAGGTTTATGCCGTCGCCTGCTCGTCGCCCGCAAATGCCGGCAAGGCTTTGCCTTTGCACGTTGCTGGCTCGCCCCACATGACCGGGATTCACGCCTCCTTCGATCCAAATTTTGCCGTGCCCGACATGCGCCGAATGGGCGTGATCGAAGTTCCGGTGAAGACGCTCGATGAGATTCTGATCGATGTCAAAGCGCCGGTACCGATCGATTTCGTCTCGATCGATGTGGAAACTCATGAGATCGAGGTGCTCGAAGGATTTGATATCTCGAAATGGCGTCCGCGCCTCATGTTGATCGAGGACCTCGCCCTCGATCTTCGACTGCATCGCTACATAACGCGTCGAGGGTATAAATGGATTCGGCGCACGGGCCTCAACGGCTGGTACGTTCCGGCAGATTCCCCTATGCCAGTGAGCCTGTTCGGACGGTTTCAGTTTTTGCGGAAACATTATCTCGCTACGCCCTTTCGCCGCCTGCGCGAGCACTCCCGCCGTTGGCGCAAGAAGATCTGAGGAGCACCCGCGCTTTCCTTGCTCGAACCCAATCGATATACGCACATCGAGAGATACTCATGTCCGACATGCGGCTCATCGTGGCCGGGGCCGGCGGGCGCATGGGCCGCACGCTCATCCATGCCGTTGCCGCGACCAAAGGCGTCATTCTGGCTGGTGCCGTGGAAGCGGCGGGCTCGGCGGTGATCGGCCGCGACGCCGGCGAGCTTGCGGGGTTGGGCAAGAACGGGGTGCCGGTCGAACGCGATCTTGCGCCGCTCCTCCCCGATGCGGATGGGCTACTCGATTTCACCATACCGGCCGCTACGATGACGTTCATCGAGTTGACGGCGCGCGTCGGTGCTGTCCACATCATCGGCACCACGGGGCTTTCGGCAGAGCACGATGCATTGATTGCGCAGGCGGGCAAACGGGCCGTGATCGTCAAATCCGGCAACATGAGCATGGGGGTCAATCTCCTTGCTGCTCTGGTCCGACGCGTGGCGCAGGCGCTCGACGATGAGTTCGATATCGAAATCCTCGAAATGCATCACAACAAGAAGATCGATTCGCCATCCGGAACGGCGCTGATGTTTGGACGTGCAGCGGCGCAAGGCCGCGGCATCGATCTCGAGCGCCGCGCGGTGCGTGGGCGCGACGGCGAGACCGGTCCCCGCTGCCGGGGCGATATCGGATTTGCTTCCCTGCGCGGGGGTACCGTCGTCGGCGAGCACAGCGTGATTTTTGCCGGGCCGGCGGAGCGCGTGGAGCTGACGCACCGGGCAGAGGACCGCATGATTTTCGCACGCGGCGCATTGCGCGCGGCGCTATGGGCGCGCACGCAAAAGCCGGGTCTCTATTCCATGGAGGATGTGCTGGGCCTCAATTGAGCGAGGATCGCATAGGGCAATGCAAGCTGAACGAAGCGCTCGGTCTCAGGGTCATCTGCTTGTGCTCGTTCGGCATGGCGAGAGCGAGTGGAATCTCAAGAATCTGTTCACCGGGTGGAAGGATGTCGACCTCAGCCAGAAAGGCATCGTTGAAGCGCGCAGTGCGGGACAAAAACTGAAGGCACAAGGGCTTCGTTTCGATGTGGCATTCACCTCTAACTTGATCCGCGCTCAGCGCACGCTCACGCTCATGCTTGATGAGCTGGGGCAAAGCGCGATTCCCATATTCAAGGATCAGGCGCTGAACGAACGCGACTACGGAGAGCTGGTCGGATTGAACAAGGATGACGCGCGCGCCCGATGGGGGGCCGAGCAGGTTCTTGTCTGGCGCCGCTCCTATGACCAGCCTCCACCGGGAGGCGAAAGCCTGAAGGACACGGCCGCGCGTGTGCTGCCCTATTATCTGCAGGAGATCCTGCCTGGGATCTTGCGCGGCAAGCGCGTCCTTGTCTCCGCCCATGGCAATTCGTTGCGCGCGCTCGTGATGGTGCTGGATTGCCTCTCGCCCGCAGAGATCGTCAAGCGCGAGATCGGCACGGGCGTGCCTCTTGTCTATTGGTTGAATGCCGACTCGACCGTTGCTTCCAGGCTTGAGCTGAAGGAACCGGCTGCGCAGGCAGGCTGAATATCGGCGTTTTAACTGAGAACGGTGCGCGTGGGCCCACGTTTGGCTTCGCCCAAGGCGGCGAGCAGTGCGTGAGCGAAGCTTTCTTTTTCCTGCGGTCCGAGAAAACCCGCAATTGCAAAGCGACGGCCATGGGAAACGAGGAACAGCCGCTCGATGCCGAATTCCTCGTGCACCACTTTGTCGAGCCGCACCCAAAGCGGATTGAGTGTCCATTCGCGAACGCGGCCACGGTGGCTCACCTGCCGCACGGTGAGTTCAGAAGCAGTCACGGTGACTTGCTCATAGGCTCTGGCGCGCCGATAGCTGAGCTCAAGCGCTGCATAGAGCAACAGCACATCGAGGCCAAGAAACCCGAATACCGGCCAGGCGCCCATCAGTACGAATGCCATTCCGCTCGCAAAGCTGATGGCCGTGAGCACGATCATCAACAATCGGAATCCGTTCCGGCTAAGTGAACAGTGCGGTGTGAGCACCGCGGCAAAAATAGCGGTTTCCTGCGTGGGCGCGTTGTGGCTCGCCATGACGCTCATTATAGGGACATGATGCCGCGTAAGACATCCTCTCGTAAAGGCCGCCGTAGCGCGCCGCAAGCTCTGCGGAAGGCTCGCACCGGTACCGCCGCGCGGCTCAAGCCAGCCCCAAAACGCATTGTCGCGGATGAGCGCGCCGCCGAAGGCGCGCTGCCGCAATGGACAACGGCCGAGGTGGAGGAGGCGTTCCGGCGCTTTGCCGCCGCAAATCCCGTTCCAAAAGGCGAACTGCAGCACATAAACCCATTCACGCTCTTGGTTGCAGTCGTCCTGTCCGCGCAGGCGACAGATGCGGGGGTCAACAAGGCGACGCCTGCCCTGTTTGGGGTTGCGGATACCCCGGCCAGGATAGTCGCCTTAGGCGAGAGCCGCCTGCAGGAATTAATTAAGACCATTGGGCTCTATCGCACCAAAGCCAAGAACGTCATCGCACTCTCCAAAAAGCTAGTGGAGGAGCACGGCGGGCAGGTTCCTCGCAGCCGCGAGGCGCTGGAGGCCTTGCCCGGGGTGGGCCGGAAAACCGCGAATGTGGTGCTTAACGTGGCTTTCGGCGAGCCGACGATTGCGGTGGATACGCATATCTTTCGAGTGGGCAACCGCACTGGCCTTGCCACCGGCCGGACGCCGCTTGAGGTGGAGATGAAGCTCGAAGGCATCGTGCCCGCGAGGTACAAGCTGCATGCCCACCACTGGCTCATTCTGCACGGGCGCTATGTCTGCGTTGCACGGTGGCCGCTCTGCGAAAAATGCCTGATTGCGGATTTTTGCAAATGGCCGGGCAAGACGACTGCCGCCTAGAGCATGATCCCCAAAAGTGCGTACCGATTTTCGGAAAAGATGATGCTCAACAATGAGCTAGAGCGGATGGCGGTTCGACGAAAAGTCATCCGGCTCTTGCCGGTGCCTCCCTCGCGACAAGATTAGCCGCATACTTACGAATGCAAATAGGAGCTCGACCCAGTTGTCTCAATTGTCTTGGCGAACGGGACTAATCGGAGCCGCAATCATTCTCGTTGCGTTTGCCGCAGCGCTTTGGGCTCTGAATATTGTTTGGCCGACCAGCTCTGGGCATCGTCCGGCCGATACATCCGTTCCACCGCTCGCGCCGGTCACGCGCACTTCCGTTGCCATTGCGCCGGTTGCGATCAGGCTTGACGCCATTCGCGACGCGCTGGAAGCCAAAGCGCCGCGCGAGTTTACGGGTAAGGCCGAGGTGCCTCCGAACCCGCTCCTCGTCAATGCGGATTTCGGCTGGTCTGTAGCGCGCGGTTCTTTGACCGTCAAAGGCGCGCCCGAGAGGCTCTCCGTTTCGAGCTCTCTGGATGGCTCGTTTCGCGCATCGGGTCAGCTCGGGGGCGATGCGCGCGATCTTTCGACCGGAATATCGAATCTGATCTCTGGATTCCTCGGCGGCAGTCCTGCGCCGCCCAATAGCCAGCCTCAGCCCCGGATCCAGTCCAATGATACAGAGCAGCGCGCGGAGATTCGCGGCAGTACCACCGTGAGCGCGAAACCGCAGTTGATGAAAGAATGGAGGATCGATCCGAACCTTGAAGCGCAGGTGACCCTGGAGAATGCTTCGCTCTCGTTCATGGGGGTGCGTCTGAACATCCCGGATCAGGTGAAGCCGCTGCTGGAACGCGCCGTCAATGAACAGGTGATGACGCTGCAATCGCACCTGCGCTCGGATCCGTTCATCGAGGTTGCAGCGCGGCAGGAATGGGCGCGCACATGCCGCTCGATTTCGCTCGGAGCGAGCGCTCCCGGAATGCCCAATCTCTGGCTTGAGGTGAAGCCGGTGCGGGCGTTTGCTGCCCAGCCGCGTATCGACGAAAGAGCGGTCACGCTCACGCTCGGAATGCAGAGCGAAACCCGCATCGTGCCGAACGAAACAAAACCCGATTGTCCGTTCCCGGAAGAATTGGAGATCGTTCGAGAGCCCGATCAGGGCCGGTTCAGCCTCGCAGTGCCCATCGACATTCCTTTCACCGAAGCAAGCCGAACTCTCACCGCCCAGCTCAAGGGCAAGGTCTTTCCCGAGGACAAAACAAGCGCGTTCACCGCGACAATCAATAGTGTCGACATAGCGGCCTCAGGCGACAGGCTGCTGATCTCCGTTGGCCTGCGGGCGAACGAGAACAAGAGCTGGTTCGGCTTTGGGGCGAGCGCGACGATCTATCTCTGGGGTAGGCCGGCGCTTGATCCGGAGCGCCAGGTGCTGAGGCTCAACGACTTTACGCTGGACATCCAGTCCGAGGCGGTGTTCAGCGTGCTGGGTATCGCCGCACGCGCGGCCGTCCCCTATCTGGAAAAACTCCTGGCGGAAAATTCAGTGATTGAGATCGCTCCAATTGCGGGTATCGCGCGCAAGAGCATTGACGCGGTTGTGGCGGAATTCCAGCAGCGCAGCGACGAGGTCCGCGTGGATGCCCGCGTAGAGGATTTGCGGCTCACCGGGCTGGAATACGATTCGAAGACCTTGCGCGTGATTGCGGAAGCAGACGGCACCGTCCGCGCCGAGGTCACGAAGCTCGCGCTGCAGTAGCCGCGGCCCCTTTTCCCTCTGAAATCGCACGAGAAATTCCATCTCGCCGCGAGGGCCCGCCCGCGCGGGGCCTGCTGCGGTAGTCAAAATGTCGCCTCATGAGCCACGCAGACCCACTGTGGCATCAGGCGGATCGCACGCATTGCTGAGCCCGGTCAGGGAGCCGAATGCGACCGCAAAGGAGGACAGTCTTGAGGCATCCATTGCGTGTATTCGCACGCGGTCTATCTCTCTGCGTCGCGATGGTCTTTTGTACGCTTCTCGGCGCAATGGCAGGCGCATCCGCGCAATCGGTCGAGCGCCCCTCGCTCGAATCCATCAAGGCCACGGTCGAAGAGATCGAACGCACGGTCGCTCAGGAGGACGCGACCGCCGAGATGCTGGCGGACGCGAGGCAGAAGCTCAACGCTGCGGCTGACGCCTTGCGCGCCAATGTTGAGGAAACCGAGCCGCGGCTGCACGAAATGGAGGAACGCCTCAATCAGCTCGGCCCAGCGCCCGAGAAGGACGAGGCGCCGGAGTCGTCGGAAATCGCCAAGGAACGCCAGGAACTCACGACGGCGTTGTCCCAGGTCGAGGGTGCCGTGAAGCAGGCCCGTGTGCTCCTGGTGCATATCGATCAGCTGAGCGAGCGCGTCGCGCAGAAGCGGCATGCGCTTTATGCCCGCGAACTGTTCGCGCGGAGCGCGAGCATCTTCGACCCGTCCTTCTGGGCTCAGGTCTCGCGCGCAATTCCTGTCGAGATCTCCCGTGCGGCAATGCTCCTCGAAGCATGGAGGACCGAGCAGAAGGAACCTGGGCGGCTCGTCGCGTCCGTTCTCATCCTGCTCGCGCTTGCTGGTTCGGCAATCGCCTTCTCCTGGCGCTGGCATGCACGTCCGGGCGCGATAGCCGACACCTCGGTCACCCAGAGATCCGGGAATGCCTTGCGGGTGTTCGCGCTTTATGCCTTGCGGACGCCGCTGCCGTGCGCTGCCGCAGTGGCCGCGCTGAGCGGGCTCGGAGTGCTGAATTTCCGCCTGGAGCAGATCGTTTACGGCGTACTGGCGGGCGTGGTGGCCGCCTGCTTTGCGCATGCGGTCGCGCGCGCGGTGTTCGCGGTGGATGCGCCGGAGGCGCGGCTGGTGCAGGAAGACGACGCCACGGCGCGCTGTTTTCACAGTCACCTGGTCTGGGCATCGCGCATTTTGGGCATCGTCATCCCATTGCAGGTGATCCACAAAATCTTGTTCGCGCCGCTTGTCGTCACCATAGCAACCAACGCGCTTTTTGGCGCAACCACCGCTGCGTTCCTGCTCCACCTGGTGCGTCGGCTCGATCGCATCAAACAGGCCGGGGGAGCAGCCTTGCCTGCAGCCGCGTGGACACATCCGTTGGGACTGTTGCTCGCTCTGCTTATCCTGGTCGCGCTGGTCGCAGGTTATACCGGCTTTGCTGCATTCATCGCCTTGCGCGTGGTCGTTGCGGCTGCAGTATTTGGCGCGCTCTATCTGCTGCTGACCGGAGCGAAGACGTTCTTCGCAGGCTTCGCCGAGCCGTCACCGAGAGGACAGAAGCTGGCGGCGAGCCTGGGGATCACCGCCCGCAGCATCGGATTGAGTGCGACACTTCTCTCCGCGCTCGCTCGCGTCATGCTGATCGTGGTGGCGTTTGTAGTGATCATCGGGCCATGGGAAGTATCCACTGCCGACCTGTTCGACACGGTGCGCAACATCCCGTTCGGGTTCAAGCTTGGCGAGCTTCACCTCTCGGTGCGTGCGGTCGTGACGGGGCTGCTGGTCCTCATCGTGGTGCTGGTCGCCACGCGCGTGGTGCAGCGCTGGCTGGAGAAGGAATTCTTGCCGCGCACGCGCATCGAGCCGAGCCTGCAGCTCTCGATCGTGACCATCTTCGGCTATATCGGCGCCATCACGGCCATCGTGCTGGGGCTAAGCGGTCTCGGTTTCGATCTGCAAAAGATCGCGCTCATCGCCGGCGCGCTGTCGGTCGGCATTGGCTTTGGCCTCCAGTCCATTGTCTCGAATTTTGTCTCCGGTCTGATTCTTTTGACCGAACGGCCGATCCGAGTGGGCGATACGATCGTGGTCAAGGGCGAGGAGGGCTGGGTTCGCCGGGTTCGCGTGCGCGCCACCGAGATCGAGACCTTCGACCGCGCCAGCGTCATCATTCCGAATTCGGAACTAATCACCGGGGTGGTCAAGAACTGGACGCGCGCCAATACTCTAGGCCGGATAGTGGTGAAGGTTGGCGTGCCCTACGACAGCAACCCGGCCCAGGTTCGCGATATGCTCAACGAGATTGCACGCGGTCACCCGCAAGTGGTGCAGTCGCCTCCCCCTTCGGCATTTCTCGTGAACCTTGGTGAGAGTGCGCTCGATTTCGAGCTGTGCTGCGTCGTTGTCGACGTGGAAAAAAGCCTCGCCGTCAAAAGCGATCTGCATTACGCGATCATCGAACGTTTTCGCGCGCAGCGCGAGCTGCGATGGCGGGAACGGGGCGGAAAACAGGGAAATGGGCTCGACGAGTCCCGCTCCATGCGGGATGCGTTCTCCAGTCCTCATTCGCCCGTGCGCGGGAGTGCGGCTTAATAGCGAAGCGGCACTAGCGCGGTGCCGTTTAACGCGCGCCGGGAGGCCGCGCAGCCCTGGGCCGACGAGCGGCCGACCATCGAGTGACAGCGCGCCGCCGCCCTTTTTCGATCGCGCAGCACGGCGAGCGAGGTGAAAGCCAATCCGCGCGTGATCGAGGCATATCTCGGCGTCTCTGGACTGCACCATTTGGAGTGCACCCCACCTTGCTTTCTGGTCATTGTAAACAACAATAAAATACAATGCGCCCGGCTCTGGACCCCCGTCCTTTTGTTGCAACATCCTGACTGGCGCAGCGATCGAGGCTTCATCTTGGCTCATCTGCAGATGAAAAAGCCCGGCGCGGTAACCCGCCTCTTACGACGCAGATGACATCGCCCGATCCCGGGCGATGTGCGTCTGCGCAAGGAGGTGCCCATGCATCGTGCTCATCTTCC
Organism: Xanthobacteraceae bacterium; assembly: GCA_040510075.1. Lineage (GTDB taxonomy): Bacteria > Pseudomonadota > Alphaproteobacteria > Rhizobiales > Xanthobacteraceae > VAZQ01. Next base: position 27,291 of record JBEVJT010000336.1, read on the forward strand.
CATTTTGCTCTTTGCCTCGCCGGCCGCGCAGGAGCTGCTCGCGAGGTCGCGGACGCGGGCGTGCTGGCGCTCAAGGCCATCCTGCGCAACCGCAGGGGCATCGAGGTTGCACACCAGCAAATCAAGTATCGCAAGCACACGCTTGCGTTCTCCTCCCGCGTCGGCCGGGAGGGCGACCTGATCGTCGACCTCGATGTCGGTGTGCCGGGCCTCGATAATCGGCTCGTGCTCGAGACCGATCTGCGGCGCGCCGAGCGCGCGCTCGGCGAGGAGCGCCGCAGCGAGCGCCGGCGCAAACGCTGGTGAGCTGGAACCAAGCGGCGCATACCGTCTTTGGTGAAATGTCTACACTCGGCGGAAGCAAACAGACGGCCGCCAGTGTACGGCGCCGCTGATGACCCGTTGTCGGGTGGGGCAAAATGCCGTGATGCACAACACGGCTTGTCCAACGATGTGGTAGCGTGTGATCCTCGGACCGGGGCGGGCAGTCAGGCGGTAACGCCAAGCGTGAAGGAAACAGAAGCATGTCAGTTTTGTACTGGCAATCCAGAATGCGCGACTGTTTCAGGAGATCGAGGAAAAAGGCCGCGAGCTTGCAGAGGCCAGCCAGCACAAGTCGCAATTCCTCGCCAATATGAGCCACGAGCTGCGCACCCCGCTCAACGCCATCATTGGGGTGAGCGAGATGCTGCGCGAGGATGCAGAGGCGGCAAAGCAGGACACAGAGCCACTTGATCGCGTGCTCGGTGCGGGGCGCCACCTGCTCGCCCTGATCAACGATATCCTCGACCTCTCCAAGATCGAGGCCGGGCGGATGGAGCTGCAGCTTGAACATTTCACGCTCGCTCCATTGATCGCCAATGTGGTCAAGACAATCGAAGCATTAGCAGCGAAGAAAGGGAACCAGGTCGCTGTCGATTGCGATGCGGCGATAGGGATGATGCATGCTGACCAGATGCGTCTTCGGCAGGCACTTTTGAACCTGTTGAGCAATGCCAACAAATTCACCGATCACGGCACCATCACCATCGACGCGCGACAAAGGGAAGAAGAAGGTCGCGACTGGGTCACCATCGCGGTCGCCGACACCGGCATCGGCATGACGGTCGAGCAGATGGGCAAACTGTTCCAGGAATTCTCCCAAGCCGATGCGTCCACCACTCGCAAATACGGCGGCACCGGCCTTGGCCTCGCGATCAGCAAGCGCTTCTGTCAGATGATGGGCGGCGACATCACGGTCGAGAGCGCACCCGGTCGCGGCTCGACTTTCACGATCCGCCTGCCACGGATGGTACAGAGTGATGAGGCGCTCGTGACTGAACCGCGCAAGGCGGCGCGTGCGCAACCCGCCCGTCCGATAGCCAGGGAAGCTGATGCGCCGCTGATTCTCATAGTGGACGACGATGCGACCGTGCGCGAGCTTGTGCAGCGGCATCTGGAACGGTCAGGCTTTACGGTGGTCACCGCGAGCGGTGGCCAGGAAGGGCTTCGGCTGGTGCGGGAACTGCGCCCCGCCGCGGTGACGCTCGACATCGTAATGCCCGATCTCGACGGCTGGACGGTGCTTGCGGCGATCAAGGGTGATCCGGCATTGGCAAGCACTCCGGTAGTGCTGATGTCGATCGTGGACCAGAAGAACCGCGGCTACGCGCTCGGAGCAGCGGACTACCTGGTCAAGCCCGTCGACCGCGCCAAGCTGGTTGAAACGCTGACCAACATTTGTGGCTCGACTGCGGGGAAAGTCCTGCTTGTCGATGATGATGACGTGGTGCGGCGTGGTGTGCGTCAAGCGCTTCAACCGATCGGATGGAAGGTGACGGAGGCTGAGAACGGCCACGTTGCGGTCGAGGCGCTCGCCACCGCGCTGCCCGATGTGACCATTCTCGACCTGATGATGCCGAAAATGGACGGCTTCGAGCTCCTCGACGAATTGCGCCGGCGGCCGGACTGGCAGAACATCCCGGTTGTGGTCATCACGGCGAAGGACCTGACGAGCGAGGACCGCAAGCGCCTCAACGGCGCCGTTGAACGAATCATTCAAAAAAGCGATCGCGACGAAATGCTGCGGCAACTCACCCGTGAGATAAGCAAATGTGTCAAATTGCAGATGGTGAGGCAGGCATGAAGATTCTCTACGTCGAAGACAATGACGATAACGTCTACATGCTGAAAAATCGGCTCTCACGAGCCGGATTCTCCGTCGTTGTGGCGACTGACGGAGCGCAGGGCATTGCCATGGCAACCTCCGAGCAGCCCGATCTCATTCTCATGGACCTCACGCTGCCCGACATCCGCGGCGAAGAGGCTACGCAGCGAATCAAGGCCGATCCGGCTACGAAGCAAATTCCGGTGATTGCGCTCACGGCCCATGCCATGGCCGGCGATAGAGAAAAGGCGCTCGCTGCGGGATGCGACGACTTCGACACCAAGCCGGTGGAAATGTCTCACCTGCTTGAAAAAATTAAAGCGCTGAAACCTCATTAAACACCCTGGACCGCAAGTATCGCAGTAACCTTTTTGCTGCAATGCAGGAGTTTGTTGTTGGCACATTTCGGAAGATGTTATGCGTGGCATTCACGGCCGCAGTTCAGGTTTATTGGGGAACTGTCAATCCATGGAGATGCCGCTGGCCCGGATCGGCACGGCCCATTTCGCAATTTCGGCTTCCACGAAGCGCTTCAGATATTCCGGCGAGCGGCGCTCTGGAGCCACAATGGCACCGCCCATCTCTTTGATCTTTTCCTGCACGAAGCTTCGTTCCAACGCGGCTACGGTTGCATCGTGCAGTTTCTGCACGATGGGCGCGGGCGTGTGCTTCGGAAGAAAGAAGCCGTTCCAGATATAGGCGTCGAAATCAGCCAGACCCTGCTCCTGGGCGGTCGCCAGGGCCGGCAGCACCGGCGTGCGCGTTTTTGACAACATTGCAATGGGTCTCACCTGCCTGGCTTCGATCTGCGCAATGCTGGTGGAGATGATCGGGCAGACGTAATCGAGACGGCCTCCGATCACGTCCTGTATCGCAGTGGCCGCGGAACGATACGGCACATGCGTGACGTTTACGCCAATCGCCGAATTCAGGAGCACGCAGGCAAGGTGCGTTGCCGAGCCCGGTCCACCGGATCCGAACTGCATTTTCGCCTGGTTCGCCTTGGCATAGGCGATGAACTGCTGCAGCGTCTCGAACCCCAGCTCATTGCGCGCGATGAGCGCCATCGGCTGCTCTGACATGAGCGCGACGGGCTCGAAATCCGTGAGCGCGTTATAAAGCGGATGCTTGTAGAGGCTCTGATTGGCCGCGAACGTACCCGTTCCGCCGAGCACAAACTGATATCCATCGGGTGCAGCCCTGGCGACGCGGTTGGTCCCGTTCATGCCGCCCGCGCCGCCTACGTTCTCAATGATCACCTGCTGGCCGAGGAAATCGGAGAGCGCAGGGCTGAGAATGCGCGCGAGAAGATCATCGCCGCTGCCCGCGGTAAAAGTGACCACCATGGTGACGGGTCGATTGGGCCAGTCCTGCGCCGACGCGCCGAGGATCAGGAAAAGGATCAGGAACAAGAGTGCGGCGACTGCTTGAACTGACAATCCAGCGAAATAGCGAGCACACAAACGCGTCATTCAAACCCTCTCACACCGACGGGCCAAGCCGGCTAATATTGGTCTCCAGATACTGCAGGCGCTCGGCCGCGGTAGCTTCTCCATTGATTACCGCGGCTAGCCTTGCGGCAATAGCCTGTGCGCCTTGCAGCACATTCATGCTCCCGCCCAGCATCGCGGTGAGATCCACGTCGATATGCTCGGCCATGCGCTGCATCGTCCCTGGATTTGCGGTGATCTTGACGGTGGGCGAAACCGGATGGCCGGTGGGATTGCCGGTCCCGGTTACAAAGCAAACGAGTTGCGCTCCGCCCGCCGCAAGCGCCGTCACATTCTCCACCGCTGCCGCCGGAGCATCCATCATCCAGATGCCGCGTGCGGGTGATGGTTGGGCGTAGTCGAGCACTCCCATGATGCGTCGCGATCCCGTCTTGGCAAGCGCGCCGAGGGATTTTTCCTCGATGGAAGTCAAACCGCCGGCCATGTTGTCGGGGGTGGGATTCGTGCCGGCAAGATCGACCCCATGCTCGCGGGCAAGATCGTCATACTCGTGCACCGTGGCGATGAGCCGCTCGGCGACTTCTTCGGAAGCGGCTCGCTTGCGCAAAAGCTCCTCGCCACCCAGACACTCGACCGGTTCTGAGAATACTGCCGTGCCACCGACGTCGATGAACTCATCAGTGAAGGCGCCGAGCGCCGGATTGCCGAACAACCCGGAGGTTGTATCGGAGCCGCCGCATTCCAGGCCCACGACGAGGTCGTCAGGCTTAAGCGGGACTCGTTTTGCATCGCAAGCTTGGCTGGAGAGCTGCCGCAGAAGATGGCTGCCGCGTTCGAGGCATTCGTTGAGCCCGCCGCATTCGAGGAAGGACAGTGTATGCACGGAGCGCCCAAGCTTGTGCGCGCGCGCGGCCACGCGTTCGCTGCTTTCCGGCTCGAAAGAAACAACCAGGCATTCGGCCACGTTCGGGTGAGCCGCAAGGCCGCCCATGGCGCGCAGGGTTACCTCGAAGTCGCGCCCCATCTGGCCCCTGCCGTAGCTTGCTGGAAGGCACACGACACCTGGAACGCGCGCGGCCAGTTGCCGCGCCAACGGATTGACGTTGTCGGCCGCTGCGAGAACGGCGACCAGATTGCGAATGCCCTTTCGCCCGTTGCTGCGGGCGTACCCCGCGAGATTCTCGGTCCATACCGGTGTCATGGGGGATTACGGTATTGCAACGCCCAGTTCTTTGGCCAGGCGGGTAGCAGCTTCGAAGTCGGCGTGGCTCAGAGGAATGCCGTCGCGGAGGCGCTCGCGACGAAGTCTCCACCGCCGCTCTCCCGGATAGCGAATGTCCGGCGTCCCCGAATGCATAGGCAGCTCCTTGAGCTTGCGCACGAGCTGATCGAGCCGCTGCGCGTAGGCATCGCGGCCGAGCGCCCTTTCGAGATCGATGGCAATGAACGTGTGCGCGGTGTTCTCGGGAAAATTAGGCGCGGCCTCCTTCGAGGAGACCTGATCGGCGAAAACCCCGCCCGACAAAACACCCGTCAAGGCCTCAAGCGCGACAAGGAGGCCAAAACCTCGGTTGCCGCCGAATGCGAGCAGGCTACCCGCGAGGGCGGCAGCCGGATCCCCCGTGGGCTTTCCTGAAGCATCCTGTGCCCACCCGGAAGGAAGCGGCATACGAAGGCGCGCCGCCTCGACGACGTTGGCGCGCGAAGTTGCACTGGTCGCCAGATCAAGCTCGAGGAACGCATCCGGCTCGGGTAGCGGTGCGGCAATGGCGAGCGGATTGTTGCTGAGCACGGGGCGCTTGGCGCCTTCGGGTGCGACGCAAACCTGGCCGTTGGAGCTGACGATCCCGATCTGGCCGGCAGCGGCAATAAGCGTCGCATAGTATCCGGCGAACCCGAAGTGATTGCTGTTCCGAACGAGCGCGATCCCTATGCCGAACTCGCGAGCCGCCTCGCTGGCCGCGCGCGCCGCAACGCCAGCAACATGATGCCCGATGCCATTGCGCCCATCGACGTGCAGCAAAGCGCGCATCGCACTGACTTGTGCGTGCGCGTTGCCGTCGACCCCCCCGGCGCGAAGCCGCGCCACGTAGGGTGACAGGCGCCGCAGCCCGTGGGTTTCGACGCCGCGCAGATGCGCCTCAGCGATGGCATCGGCCATGGCGGAAGCTCTTTGCGTGGATGCGCCGGCGGCTTCCACGCAGCCCTGCACCAGATCACGCACCCACTGCGCAGGGCGCAGCGTGATTTGCGTGCTCTGCTGCCTGGGTGCTGGAGAAAGCGCGCTGCGCATATTGTGAGAATGCACGTGCTCGCCCCGCCTGATCTCGGCCGTGGCAATGCCGATAGGCCAGCCGTACCGGCGGATCGGGTTATCGCGCGCAAGATCGCGCACCGCGACCTTGTGTCCGAATGGAATCTCCTGCCGAGCGGCGACATCCAATACGGTTTTTCCCGAGGCCGCATGTGTCACTCTGATCGGGCCACCCGCCGGCACGGCCTCGAGCACCGCCGCCACGTCATCATTCGGTTCAAGCAGAATGGCCCGCACGGAGTTCAGAGCCATGTGGAGGTGGCTTCCTCGGCGAGCGCAAAGGCTTTGGTACCGGCATCCACGACGCCGGAGTAGCGCGAAAAGAACAGATAGCCGGTCACGGGCGCATGAAGCTCCTCCAGCGTTTCGAAACCGTAGAGATCGATGACTGCGCCGAGCTTTGTGCCTTTCTCGACTCGTTGTCCCAGTTCGGAAGGACGCGTGAAATTCGACTGCAGAAATCCGCCGACCGACGGGTTGACTTCGAACCGGCTTTTCACGCCGAAAAGGAGCTGGCGCTGCGCAGGCCGCGCATCCGCGGCGATCATGCCGAGGCTCGTCATCATCGATCGCAGGCCTGTGACTGTCGCTTCGAGATAGGCCGCGTCGGCCTCGGGGCCGAGATACACGCCGCCAATCTCGGGATTCGCGGTCGGAACGCCTCTCCCGTTGCAATACCGCGCTGCAGTTCCGGCGAGATTATTCGCGTGCACGAACATCGAATTGAAAGCGCGACAGAGCGCCAGAGAGGACTGGTAGACGTCCTTTGGGGCGCTGGCATCGAGGTCGGTACGGTTCTGCAACCGTCCGCCCAACCCCCCGCAGTGAATGTCAATGAGCGCATCCACATGTTCGAGAAGGTTTGCCGTGATCGCGTGCGCCATGCGCTGGGTCAGATTGCCGGCCGCATTGCCGGGAAAGACCTCGTGCAGGTCTGTCTTTCCATGCTGCTCGGGGGTCTGCCGGTTGAACACCGACACAGCGAGCGGATTTGCCACCGGTATAGCGGCGACGCGGCCGCGCAAGGTGCGCACATCAAGCGAGGCAAGCAACTGCCGAACGGCCATGAGCGCCGCCGTCTCGTCTCCATGCACGGTGGTGAGGATTCCGAGCGTAGGACCCGCATTGCCTCCCGTGAGCACGTGCATGGGAAGCCGCAGCTCCGCGCCCGAAGCCAGGGTCGTGACAGGCAGAGAGACGAACTGGCGTCCTGGTTCGGCCTTGCTGGCGAGGACGGGCGTCAACGTGCAACGACGACCAGCTTCGGGTCGACCTCGCGCAGGAAATTCGTGTTCATGTCGTTCGCCCAGTCGATGGGCTGCTTAAGCGCCCCCTTCTGGACCATGAACTTGGCAAGCTCGTTCATGTCGCCGACGAAAGCCTGGTCGAAGGTCATGTCGTAACTGATCATGCGCACCACCGGAAGCGACTGCTTCACGTCGCCCTGGACCGCGTCGGCCCAGATCTTCGTCGCCTCCTCGGGGTTCGAGCGCACGAACTCGGTCGCTCGATGGGTCGCTCGCAGCACCGCGCTGACGAGCTTTGCATTCTGGTCGGCAAAGGACCGAGTAACGCTGAGCACAATCCGGTTGTTGGCAAGCCCCTTGGCGCTGGTGACGAGCTTGATGTCTTTTCCTATGCTGATGGCGCGGGTGGTGAACGGTGCCAGCCACGCAAAAGCGTCGATGTCGCCGTGCACCAGGGCGAGCACCATATCGGGTGGCGCAAGGTCGACGACCGTGAGGTCCGATGGGTTGAGCCCTCCCGATGCAAGATAACGGTAGAGCAGAAACTCGCCGGTCGATCCCATTCGCGTGGCGACCTGGCGGCCACGCAGGTCGGCCGGAGAGTTGATGTTGCTTTTTCCGACGATGCCGAAGATTTCCGTGTCCGAGGAAAGCGGCGCGAGGCCGACGACATTGCCCGTCTTCCACATGGCGATCGACGGAAGGTCGCCCGCGGAAATAAAATCACCGCGTCCGGCGCGAAAGGCTTCCGTGGCGGTGGCGCCGGTGGTGAAAACCGTCACTTCGGCATCGAGCCCTTCGTTCTTGAAAAATCTCTTGGCTTTGGCCACCTGAAACTGCACCCAGTGCTCGTCCGTTCCGCTGAAGATCTGCACCTTCGGGTCGGCAGCGCGTGCCGGCCTGCTGTCCGGCAGTGCGAGCGCGACAGTAAGCAGCAGCATCGCGTAAGCGCATTTTTTCAGGCACATAGACAAACTCCTTTAACGCGGAGGGTGATTACACATTCACCTGGTGCTCCATGAACCGCTTCATGGTGCGGTCGATGGCAAGACGGAAGCATGTGTCGATGAGGGCGCCCAGCACTCCCAACGTCACCAGGCCGACGAACATGATATCGGTGCGCAACAGCGTGCGCGACTGCATGATCAGGTAACCGATGCCGGACTGTGCGGCAATCATTTCCGCCGCCACGATGCCCATGAAAGCAAAACCCAAGGCGACACGCATCCCGGTCAGGATGTACGGAACCGCAGACGGAATGATGACGCGTCGGAAGATCTGCAGCGGCCGCGCGCCGAGGCAGCGCGCCGCATTGAGCCGGATGTTCGGGGTCGAGGCCACGCCGGCCGCGGTATTCATGATCATGATGATCACGACGCCGTAGAAAATGATGAAATACCGCGACATATCGCCGATGCCGAACCAGATGATGGAAAGCGGCACCATTGCCACCGGCGAGATCGGCCGCATCAGCTGGAGCACGGGGTCGGCAAGCTGGCGCACGACCGGAATGCGCCCCATCAAGGCGCCGATTGCGATGCCAATGGCGCAACCGGCCGCATAACCAACGAGCACTCGTTGCAGGCTCACGCCGACATGCGCGGCGAGCGCTCCGCTCGAGAGCATCTGCGCACCGGTTTCGAACGTGCTCCAGGGCGAAGGCACGAGGTCCGGATAAGCAAAATATTGCGCGAAGGCCGCCCAGGCCAGGACGGCAAGCGCGATGGAAAGGGTGGCCATGGCCGCCTGATGCAGCAAGCGCGTCACTCTAGGCGGCATAGAGCGACACTCCGACTTCTTCCTGAAGCGAGGCTTCCACTTTGGCGTAGGTCGCCGTCACGGTCCCGTCGGTTGGCTTGCGCGGATAAGGCAAGTCGATCGCGAACTCGTCTTTCACGCAAGAAGCGGGACCGCGGCGCATCACTGCAACCTTCTGCGCCAGCAGCACGGCTTCGCCTACGTCATGCGTGATGTAGACGATGGTGATGTGGAACTGCTGCCAGATCCGGAGCAGCTCCTGCTGCATGATGCGCTTGCTGATGGCGTCGAGCGCGGCGAACGGCTCGTCCATCAACAGCACTTCCGGTTCGAGCACAAGCGCTCGTGCAAGCTGGCATCGCTGTTTCATGCCGCCGGAAAGCTCGTACGGGAATTTTTGCGCGTGGGCAGTAAGCCCAACGAGATCAAGATAGTGTTGCGCCCGCTGCGCGGCTTCGCTTCGCGGCATGCCTTGTATTAAGAGCCCGAACTCAACGTTCTCGTGCGCGCGCAGCCAGGGGAAAAGCGCGTTCGCCGCGTCCTGGAAAACAACCACGCGATCCGTTCCGGCCCCCGTGATCGGCCGAGCGCCCATGCGGATCGTTCCGGAGGCAGGGGTCACGAATCCGGCAAGCAGGTTGAGCACGGTGGATTTGCCGCAGCCGCTCGGGCCGAGCAGGCAATAGAATTCGCCGCGCGCTACGCTGAAGGTGGTGTGATCGAGGGCGCGATATTCGCCGGCGCTGCCCGGGTTGAACGTCATCGAGACGTCTTCGAGCGCCAGCTTGTCCCAATGCATCCTGTGATCCGGCTGAACTTTGCCCATTGCCATGCAGTGGGATACTGAATTGCCCGGCTTCGCGGGGCAAGGCACTGGGCAGATCGCCTCAAATTCAGGAGCGGCGGACATGAAAAAAGAAGTGGTCCACACCGACAAGGCGGCCGTCACCGGCGCACCGCTCGTGCAGGCGGTGAAGCTTGGCAACCTCGTGTTCTGCTCGGGCGCATCCCCGCGGGATCCAAGACAGGGAAACCGGGTGGTGGAAGGCGGATTTACGCCGCAGGCCATGCAGGCGCTCGCAAACCTCAAAGCGGTGCTGGAGGCGGCAGGCAGCGGATTCGACCACTGCCTCAAAGCAACCTGCTACATCCTCGATGTCGACAAAAACCTTCCGCTCCTCAACGAGGTGTGGGTGCAGCACTTCGGCAGAAATCTTCCCGCGCGCACCGTGGTCGGCGTAAGCAAGCTGCGCGAGAATTATCTGCTCGAGATCGAAGTCACGGCCTATGCGCCGTAACGGATCGAGAGAGCAGAGGGGGCGCGTCTCGTGAAGATCGGCTTTGTCGGGCTAGGAGCCATGGGCTCGCTCATCGTGCCTCGATTGATGGCCGCTGGGCATGCCGTCACCGGCTGGAACCGCTCGCGCGAGAAGGCAAAGCCTCTGATCGAAGCGGGTATGGCGCTTTCCGGCACGCCGGCCGAAGCCGCAGCGGACGCGGAGATCGTCTTCTCGATCGTCACGAATGCTGCGGCCGTCAATGCGGTAGCACTGGGGGCGGGATCTATATCGATATGAGCACCATCGATCCCGATGCGAGCCGCGCAGTCGCGGCGGAATTCACCAGCGCCGGCTCCGTCATGCTCGATGCGCCGGTCTCCGGCAGCCCGGTGACCGTGAAAGCGGGCAATGCCTCCGTGATGGTCGGAGGCGACGAGGCCGCATTCGAGCGCGCCAAGCCGGTGTTGCTCGCGATCGGACCGAAGGTCACGCGCATCGGCGGCCAGGGGCTCGCCTGCCAGATGAAAATTGCCGTCAATCTGCTGCTCATGGTCGAGGTGATTGCTTTCGGCGAAGCGATCGCGCTCGCCGAGAAGGGCGGCGTTCCTCGCGACATCGCCGTCGATGCCGTGCTCAAGAGCGTGGCCGCCTCTCCCGTGCTGGGCTATCGCGGCCCCTTCATCCTCGAGGGCAAGATGCCGCAAGTGCCGCTCGCCGATGTCACGATGCAGCAGAAGGACATGGTGCTTGCACTCGATTTGGCGCGCAGGCAGGGGAGCCCCGTGCCGCTCGCCGCAGCGGCGAACGAGATGATGAACGCGTGCCGCGGGCTCGGCATTGACGCCAACGATTTCGTGGTGGCGCACCAGGTCTATCGGCGGCTGGGAGGACAATCGTGAGCGGAATGTACCGCACAAACATAACGCGCGTGCCGAAGGTGGAAGGGCTCAAGCGCGATGACGGCTGGATCGACATGCAGGTGCAGTTCCTGATCGACAAGAAATCGGCAGGGGCGGACCACGTCGTCGGCTGGACCGTGCTCAAGCCGGGCGCAAGTCATGAGCGCCACCGCCACCGCAATTGCGACGAATTTTTTCTCGTGCTCAAGGGCAAGGGCCACATCATCACCGGCGAGGGGCTCGAGGCGGCAGGCGAGGGCGACGTGGTGCTGGTCTGGGGCTGGATGGGGCGGGCTCGATTGAGGCCTCGGGCTACGAGACGCCGGCGCACGCATGAGCACCGGTCTTGATTATGTGCGCATCGCCAAAGGCATGCGCGCACAGCTTGCGCTGCGCAAGCGCCGATTCGAGGAAGGCGCGAAGCAGGCCGGCTGGAAAGTAGGCCTCGGCGCGCCGGCCGTGATGGCGAAGCTCGGCTTGCGATGCCGCTCGTGGGCTTCGTGCTCGATCGCGCGGTGCTGCCGGTGAATGCTGCGATCTCAATTGCGGGCTGGCAGAAGCCGGTCGCCGAGGCGGAAATCGCAGCGATCATGGGGCGCGATCTACCAGAGGCGGTGCGCTCGCCATCGCCGCGCTTGCACCTGCGATCGAGCTTGCGGATATGGATTGCCCGATGGACGACGTCGAGGCGGTTCTCGCAGGCGACATCTTCCAGCGTCACGTGGTCCTGGGGCCGCCGGACGAGATGCGCGCCGGCGCCCGTCTGGACGGGCTCACCGGGCGGCTTAGGCGCAGTGGTGAGGACGTAGCCGTGCCGGCGAATCGAAGAGAATACCGGCGAGGTTGTCCGCATCGTGCAGCATGTCGCCCGCGTTGCGGCCGCGCTCGGCGACGGCCTGCGCCTCGCCTGCCGGAAAGTTATCGTCTCGACGCCCCATCTCGCGTGTCCCTTGCCGCAGAAAGCGCAGGGCGCCTCCTTCACGTTCGGCGTCAACCCGCGCCCTCCCTGTATTTTTCTTTGGCCGGGCACGATGGCATGCGGAAGAACCGCGAAGTGTGAACTGGTTCACACTTCCGAACTC
>JBEVJT010000337.1:0-6900 GCA_040510075.1 Xanthobacteraceae bacterium
AATCTGGTACATCCAGCCGATCTGCGCACCGCCAAGGAATGACTTGGCGGTCGCGTCAGTTGCCTGGCCGCCTCCGGCGAAAGCGAAACCGGTGCAGCAAAGATTCGTGGTGGACGACGCGCTAGGGTCGATGAAGGTGGTCTTTTCCCAGCCCCCGCCGATGTGGCCCCCGACGTAGAGGCTGGACCAGTCGAAGGCGACGGCCACGGGGGCGACGACCACGGGTGCGCGTGCGAGAATCAAGATATAACCCTGTCAGCCGCGCAGGCGATCGAGTACCGTGGTCGCCGCGGCCTGCAGCTTCACGCGCATGGTTTCTTCCGGCGCGGGAATTTGCACGCCGTCCATGAAATAGATGGGCACGCCGGAGCCGGCTGCGCAGGAAATCCTTTCCATCTTCTGCGCGGGCGGCTCGATTCCGGCGGCGGCAAATACCGGCCCTGACACCGCGTAAGGGTTGCCGCGCGCAACGGCGGCCTTGCGGATGTCGGAGGCGAGGGCAACCGCCTCGCCGGCCGCAATGATCAGCTCCGCGGTCTGGCCGATCTTGCCCAACACCACGCGCCCGGCATGAATGCTGACCGCGATCTCGGCACGGCACCCCCATTCCTGCCCCAGCCGCTCGTTGAGCTCGCGCAGGGAGCGATCAATCTGTTTCGTTGCCGTCAGAGCCGCGCGAGAAGCGCGGCCGAGGTCGCCCGACAGTCCGAACAGCGCGAAAATGCCGTCTTGCCCCACATGGCAAATCACGCCGCCGGCGCTGCGGATCGCATGGCAGGCGCTTTCGGCGTACCGCTTGAACGCGAACAGGACGTCATACGCCATTTGCTCGCGTTCCAGCGCCTCGCGATTGGAAAAATCGCAAAACAGGAGGACGGCTTCCCTGTCGGCTTCGAAGGCGGCGGGGCGCGCGCGATAGACCGGGCGTTCGGAAAGCACGAGCGGCGCCACGGTGATATTGCCCGAAGGCCGCAGCTGACACGCCAACCTGACATCCGAATCCGCGGCGATGCGCCGCAAGGTCGCAACCTCGTCGCCGCGCGGTGGCGCACAGAATTCGAAGCCGCTGGTCACGCGCACGCGGCAGGTGGAGCAGCGCGCGCGGCCACCGCAGCTCGATGCATGCGCGATGTGAAAGGCGCGGCTTGCTTCCAGCACCGACCAGCCGCGCGGCACGGTGACGGTGCGGTTGGGATAGCTGATGGTGAGCACGCGGCGCCGGCCGCGCTCGACGCCGAACCGCATCCCCCGCGCGGCGAGCGTTGCCCCGATCAATCCCGCGTAACCCCACAACAGCGCATCGAGCCAGTTCTGCATCCGCTGCTTCTTCGCCAGCGCTTCAGGCGCCGCCACCACGATTTCGGTGCCGGGCGCCGTCGCCAGCCGATCGATGTCGCGCGCCAGCGTGACGAAGCCGAGCGCGGACAGCACCGGCAGCAGCAGCGCAAACGCAAACAGCGGGTACTGCAACCGCTTAAAGAGCGGACGATGGCTGAAGGCGTAATAAAGACCGAGGCAGCCATGCAGCCAGCCGGGAGCGAGGAGGCCGATCTGCCGCCATTCGGAGTGCGATCCCCAAAGTTCGGCGACGATCCTCTTGTAGGTCGGATCCGACCCGATCAGTTCGAATTCGAGGCGCGTTGCGGTGAAATGCCCCATCAGCACCACCGGCAACCAAAATCCGAGCCCGATGCGCAGGAGCTCGAGCGGGGGCAGGCGCAAGGTGCGCCGCTGGTAGAGCGCCCAGAAGGCAAGAAAGAAGTGCAGCGAGAACGCACTATATAGAAGTATCGTCCCGTACTGGCTCGACCAGTACTCGGCGCTCGCCACCAGGCCCTCTTCGGCGAAGTCCAGCGAGACGAGGCCAAGCGCATGGTTGGTCAGGTGCGTCATGATATAGGCGAACAGCACCAGGCCCGAGGCAAGCCGCAGGTCGCGCACGGTCGGACGCCGCAGCTTTTTCCGCAGTGCAGAAATTTGCCTGCCAAGGAGGGAACCGAGATCGAGCGCTCCCTCTCGTGTCAACCGTGCAAGCGTCATTGCGAGCCCACTCCAGGCTCCCTGGCCTGGAACTTCTTGCGCGCCAAACCGCGCGATCTAGCATGTAGTCAGTCCGCACATAAGCCGGTAACATCGCCGCGCGAGTGATTCGTGCTTTTCTGAACGGGAGGGCTCCGTCGTGGGGAGCGCGATCATCACCGTCGCGAGCATGAAGGGGGGGAGCGGCAAGAGCACGCTCGCGAGCTGCCTTGCCGTGCATTGGCGGCTTGCAGGCCGCACTCCGACCCTCATCGACGCCGATCCGCAGCGTTCCATTGCCCGGCTTGCCGCGCGCGAGCGCAAGCTGGCCGGCGTGCCGGTGGTGGAAGACGCGAGCGAAACGAGCGCCGCGGCGGCGCAAGGGGCTTCGGCCGAAGGAGGCCCCGTTCTCATCGACACGCCGGGATTTCGCTCTCCCGCAACGCTCGCCTGCCTGCGCATCAGCGATTTTGTCGTGGTCCCGGTCAAGCCGTCGCCTTTCGACGTCGACCGCATGCTCGACACGCTCAAGCTCCTCGTCGAGGGTCCCGCCGGCCAAATCACCTTCCGCTGCGTGCTCACGCAAACGACGCGTGACTCGATCATTTCGAGGCATATCCGCGCCGAACTTTTGGAAGCCGGATTCCCGGTGCTCCGGAACGAAATGAGCAATCGCGTCGCCTACGCGGAGGCTGCCCTGTGGGGGGCGACTCCTACCATGACCGAGCGAACGGGTGCCGCCGCGCGCGACATTGCTGCCATTGCGGATGAGATCGACTTTATACTTGCCGGCATGATCGATGAAAGTCGGGCAGCCTCGGCATGAACAAAAGGAAGCTCCCGCGCGCGATCATGGCGGAGGAACCCGCTTTCCCGGTCGAATATGCCGCGGCCGTGGCTGAGCGGTCGGGGAGGACAAAGGACGCTTCGGAGAACCGCAGCAACGTGATCGAGATCGTCTCAAAAAAAGAGTCTCCGCGCGCGGCCGCCGCATCTGTTGCCGCGGCGCCGCGTGCAAGCGCCGATACAAACCGCCGGCGCGCCGCTGCGCATGCGATCGTCAACTGGCATGCGACGTTTGCGGCGCTGGGCGGATGCATTCCGCTCCCCTTTGCCAATTTCGCGAGTGTCACCGCCTTGATGGTGCACATGGTAAAGACGCTGAGCCGGCATTATGGCGTGCCCTTCGAACACGACCGGGCCCGCGCCATCGTGGTGTCGCTCGTTGGCGGGGCCATGCCTTCGGGGCTCGCCTCGGTAACCACCTCGACGCTCGCGTTCATCGTTCCGATGAGCGCGGTGGCGGGGCTTGCGGTGTCTTCGGCGACGGCGGCAACGTGTACCCGGGCGATCGGACGGGTTTTTGTCGAGCATTTCGAGAGCGGCGCGACCTTGGACGACCTTGCCGCCGCGCAATAATTACCCTTCTGTAACTTGCTAAATTACGTCAGAAGCGCGCATCGACATTGCTGAAAGAATTGATTATGTATTGCGCAGGTCGATGTCTCGATGCGCATCAGCAAGGCTCAAGTCGCGTACACCCTTTCCGTTCATCCCCCATGGCCCTTTGCAAACT
The DNA here is from genome assembly GCA_040510075.1 of Xanthobacteraceae bacterium. GTDB lineage: Bacteria > Pseudomonadota > Alphaproteobacteria > Rhizobiales > Xanthobacteraceae > VAZQ01. Next base: position 3,596 of record JBEVJT010000337.1, read on the forward strand.
GAGTAGACGCGAAGCGGTCGTGCTTGGAGCGGGTGCCGCGGCAAGCCTGCTTGGTCCCCGCGCGCAGGCCGAAGCGGGCAAGGAGCGGCATGGGCTCTCCGCCTTCGGCGATCTGAAATACCCGGCGAGCTTCCATCATTTCGAGTATGTCGACCCGAACGCCCCCAAGGGCGGCACCTTTTCATTCGTGGCGCCGACCCGGCTGTTCAATCAGAACGTGCTGACGTTCAATTCGCTGCAGATCTACATTCTCAAGGGCGACGGCGCGCAGGGCATGGAGCTCACCTTCGCGAGCCTGATGACGCGCGCCGAGGACGAGCCGGACGCGATGTATGGGCTTGCTGCGCGCGCGGTGGAGATTTCTCACGATGGGCTCACGTACCGGTTCTCGCTGCGTCCGGGCCTCGTCTTTCATGACGGCAGCCCCATTACGGCCCATGACGCCGCCTTCTCGCTGACGGTCCTGAAAGAGAAGGGTCACCCCATCGCCCGCCAGCTGTTGCGCGATTTCAAGGGCGCGCAGGCGGTCAATGATGCGACCGTGGCGGTTAGTTTTGCCCCCGGCCGCGGGCGCGATGTGCCGCTCTTTGTCGCCTCGCTGCCGATATTTTCGCGCACCTATTACACGAGCCATTCCTTCGAGGAGACGAGCCTCGAGCCGCCGCTTGGCTCCGGTCCCTACAAGGTCGGCCGCTTCGAGCCCGGGCGCTTCATCGAGTTCGAGCGAATGAAAAACTGGTGGGGCGCCGATCTCCCGGTCGCGCGCGGGCAGAACAATTTCGACGTGGTGCGCTACGAATACTACCGCGACCGCGATGTCGCCTTCGAGGGCTTCACCAGCAAGACCTATCTGTTCCGCGAGGAGCTGACCTCGCGCATCTGGGCGACGCGCTACGATTTCCCCGCGATCCGCGACGGGCGCGTCAAGCGCGACATCACTCCCGATCACACGCCTTCGGGTGCGCAGGGCTGGTTCTTCAACACGCGGCGCGACAAGTTCAAGGACGGGCGGCTGCGCGAGGCGTTCATCAACGCCTTCGATTTCGAATGGACCAACAAGACCATCATGTACACCTCGTATCAGAGGACGCACTCGGTCTTCCAGAACTCGGACATGATGGCGGTGGGCAAGCCGTTGCCGGAGGAGCTCGCACTGCTCGATCCGTTCCGCGGCAAGGTCGCCGAAGAAGTGTTCGGCGAGCCCTATGTGCCGCCGGTGACCGACGGCTCGGGTCAGGATCGCGCGCTCCTGCGCAAGGCGAGCGCGCTCCTGGCGGAGGCGGGCTTCGCCATCAAGGACGGCAAGCGCGTCACACCGGCGGGCGAGCCGATCACCGTCGAGTTTCTGATCGACGATCCCGTATCCCAGCCCCATCACATGCCGTTCATCAAGAACCTCGGCGTGCTCGGGATCGATGCCACTCTGCGCATCGTCGATCCGGTGCAATATCGCAAGCGCGTCGACGACTTCGATTTCGACATTGTGGTGCAGCGGTTCAGCTTCTCGAACACGCCGGGCGATTCGCTGCGCACGTTCTTTTCCTCCCAGGCCGCCGCCATGAAGGGATCGCAGAACGTCGGCGGCATGGCCGATCCAGTGATCGATGCCCTCATCGAGAAGATCGTTGCGGCGAACAGCCGCCCGGCGTTGACCAGCGCATGCCGGGCGCTCGACCGCGTGATCCGCTCAGGCCGCTACTGGATTCCCCATTGGTACAAGGCCTCGCACTGGCTTGCCTATTGGGACGTGTTCGGCCGTCCGGCGATGCCGCCGCGCTACGCTCCCGGCATGCCCGAGACATGGTGGTACGACGCACAAAAGGCCGACAAGCTCTAGGAGCATTTCCCGAAAAGTGGGGAGGGGGAGGGCGAGTCGCAGGTGATCTTGGTCGCTACTGCAGCACCACCACGCGCGTTCCGACCTTCACCCTCTTATAGAGATCGAGAACGTCGCTGTTGTGCATGCGGATGCAGCCAAAGGAGACGTAGCCGCCGATCGAGGATGGATTGTTGGTGCCGTGGATGGCGTATTGGTCGACGCTAAGCACCATCGCCGCGGCCCCCATGGGGTTTTTGGGATCGCCCGCGGGCACGACGTCGGGCAGCTCCGGCTTTACGCGGCGTATCGCCGCCGGCGGCGACCAGGCCGGGCGGATATATTTGCCGCGGATGTAGCCAGTGCCGGTCCATGTCCTGCCGGCCCTGCCGACGCCTACCGGATAAGTGAGCGCTTCGCCGTTCGCCTGCACGAGATGGAGCCTGCGCTCGGATGTACTGACTACGATGGTGCCCGGCGCGTAGCCGGACAAATCGATGGGCCGAGGCAACGACGCCATCGCCTCGGCGACGAGCTCGGCCTCCTCTGCACGCACCAGTGACGGCGCGGCGCCGACTGCCGCGAGCGTGAGCGCGAACGCCAAGGCGAGCGCAAAATTGCGCCGCATCCGAAGCATGCCTGCGGAGGAAATCTGCGCCATATCTGCCCTGTGCCGAGTCGTCCAGCGCTCACTCTAATGCGATTGGCCGGCAGTCGGACAGGGGTAGCGTGCGGTGTGCGTGCGAATAGCTGCCCGTTGTTGCTCAAAAACAACTGTGCCGTTGGCCGAAAGGAATCGTTGGTGCGAGCGCGATGATCGGGACCGCGCTCAGCGCGATGGGCAAAAACGCAAAGCGCGCGTCGGAGGCGAGGTCCCATGCTGCGCCGCATGCGATCGCAATCGCCATGGCGCAGCTGTAGCTGATCGTGAACATACCAGCGGAAAGGCGCGGGATTTCTGCGGGCGCTGCGAGGAGAGCCGGAAGTGCGAGTGCGAACACGAACGAGGTGCAGCTGAAAAAGCCGAGGCATGCCGCCCAGAAAATGGTCCAGCCGCTGGCGCAGGACCGGCAGCGACCAGAAAGCGAGCACGCCCGGCCAGCCGCCCGTGAGCGGGAGCACGAAAGGCAGGCTCAGCGCAACCGGCGCGATCGGCCCAAGCACCATGCCGTTACTGTAGGTCGCGGTGCCGAGTCCGATATGCGCGGGCGTCCAGTGCCGGACCAGCGTGGGCAAGGCCGGTTGTGCGATGGCGAGGCCCGCTCCCATGACAACGGTCATGACATAGAGGAAAGCTGTGCCGCGGCTCTCGGCGCGCATGGCGCCGCCTGCTGCCGCAATCAGGAGGCCGAGGGCCAGCGTGCGCAGCGCACCGAGTCGGGCGATGACGAGAGAGCCGGGCACGGCCGCGATCGCAAACAGCACAATGGGGAGTCCGTTGAGGAGGCCGATCTCGGTGCCGGACATATTGAGGTCTTTGGCGAGAAAC
>JBEVJT010000338.1:0-8762 GCA_040510075.1 Xanthobacteraceae bacterium
CCTATCCACACCGTGAGAGCGGTTGTACGCGAAGGCTGGCGCATGTGCAAGAATGATCATGGGGGAAGTTATGCCCAATCCACCGATATTAAATGAACGTTGCTGAAAAGTCGCGCACGTTGGCGAATGAACTAAAAACCGTCACCCCTTCCGCCAGAAATCAAAGGGTCCCACCGCTTCAAGTGCCTGCTCACAGGCCGGAGGTGATCTCTTCCTCTTTGGGCACCATTGCCGCCCCAGGTTTTGCCTCTGCAGCGTCCGGGTCTTGCAACACGGTTGCCAGCATCGCCGCTTTTTCAATGCCGCGGACAAGCAGTGGGTCGGCGCGACCGCGGATGGCTACCTCGGCCGCAGGCAACAAGTGGCCGACCACCCCGGCGGTCTTCAGCACCTCGTCGGAGACGGCGACCTCGCAGGCGAGCTCCTTCGTCATCTCCTGCAGCCGCGCGGCAATATTGACGGTGTCGCCGATGACGCTGAACACAATCTGGTCGCGATAGCCGATATCGCCGGCGATGACCTCTCCGCCATGGATGCCGATGCCGAATGAAATGGGCTTGTGCTCCACGTCGACAAACATCTTGTTCAGATGATCGAGATTGCCGGCGATCATGGCGGCGGCGTTGATTGCCTGCCGGCAGCCAACGTGGCTTCGCTGCGCAGCCCGAACAAGGCCATCAGGCTGTCGCCGAGATACTGGTGCGGCCGGCCGCCGGCGTCGAGCACGGTTTGCGAGACCGCGGCAAGAAAGCGGTTGATCATGAATACGGTGTCGAACGGCAGCTGCTTATCCGCCCTGCGCACCGAGCCTCGCATGTCGACGAACATGCAGACGACATAGCGCTCCTGCGCGAGATGAATCCTGCTCCTGCTGAAGGAAAAGGCTTGGTTGGTTTGTGGCGGCAGCATGGGGACGAGGGCGATATCCTTCTGCGGCCGCAGCTGGCAGGCGAGCCGCACTGCCGGATCGGCGCTCGCGCCCACGCGCTCCAAAACATAGGCTTCGCGCGCCGATGGCCGCGGCAGCCCGCTGCGGTCGCCAATGATGCGAATCCGGCAGGTCGAGCAGCGCGCCTTGCCGCCGCAGACGCTGGCATGGGGAATGCGATTGCGCAGGCTCGCCTCGAGTACGGTCAGCCCGCGCGGCACCCGGATCGCGCGATCAGGGTAGCTCAGGCGCACGAGCCCGCGACTGCGCTCGCGCAGGCGGCGAAGCCCGCGCGCGGCGAACACAAAACCGATGGCTCCCGCATAGCCCAGGAAAAAATTGTCGCGAATCGTCAGGAGCGTTGCCCGCTGCGTCGGGGTGCCCAGGCGAGCAGGAGACCGCATTTCTGCAACCCACTGCGGATTTTTCGCGAGCTGCTGGACAGTTTTTCCTGCTGATAAAATCCGAGAAGTGCAAGGAGCGGCAGCAGAACGGCGGCGAGAAGCAGGTACGGCGCCGCACGCGGAAACCATGGCCGCAGTCGCAACCACAGCCCCAATCCGATGCAGGCATGTGTCCAGGCCACGATGACAAGAATCACCTGAATCGCGGCGAGGTCCGGGCGCACCATCCAGAACAGCGTCTGGCCATAGCTCTTTTGCAGGCCGTATAGCTCGACCGACACCCGCTGGCTGATCAGATGCCAGCAGAGCAATGCCGGAATGCTCAGTCCAAAGATGAGCTGGATGAGCTCCGTGCTTTTCCATTTGAATTGGCGGCGCTGGTAAAGTGCCCAGAGGCCGAGCGAGGCGTGCACCGTGAGGGCGGGGTAGAGAAGAATAGTGCCAACGGAGCTTCGCCAGAAGCCCATGTGAAAGCGCAGCCCATATTCCATCACATCGAGGGAAATGATTCCCAGCGATGATTGGTGTAATGGCTGAGCAGGTAGGAGAACAGAATGAGGCCCGAGGCGAGGCGGACCTGTCTCACCCCGATGCCGCGCACCCGTTTGTGCGCCTCAAGGACCGCTGCTCTTACGTGATCCAATGGTTCCGCTCGTCGTTGGAGATCGTGCGGCGAGGTAACACGGCGGGCGTGGATGCTCTAGGTCCCGGTGTCCCGGGCGCAGCGCAGCAGCGCAGACAAGTGTACGCAGTCTGCGCAAGCTTGACTGCGGTGCGCCTCTTCGGCGCGGACGTGGTGCGCTGCAGACCCGGGACCGCCAAGGAAAGATCGTTGTGTGTGGCGGTCCCGGATTAGCAGTGCACCGCGCCGGCCATCTCGAAAGATCTAGCGACCGCAGCGGGCGCGCTGCACTGCATCCGGGACACGGGTATGGGAAGGATAGCGCCTCCGTTTCAATGAGTTACAGATGATCGTTTATCCTCTTAGGAAATTCGACCTGCACTGTTTTCCTGTCTTCTGGCAGCACCACCACACGAAAGTCACATGTGAAGAAAATTGCGTGCCCATGTCGGGAAGCGGGTCCGACTGACCCAATTTCACCCTGATTGCGAAAGAAGGTTGCGCGGGGACGATCCTTGCACTCGCCCAATGGGGAAAGCGACTGCGGGACGGCAAGGGAAAATTCACCGAAGTGCGTTCGTCTAGACGGTAGGGGATTCGTTTCAGCACTAGGGGGGGACCATGCGTGGAATCTCGGTGGGAGGGACCGTTCGCCCGGGGCGGGCAAGCGGTGCAAGCAAACTCAAACCCGACGGTCGTTTTCCTGAAAGCTCAAAGACCGGCAGGTTCTATGTCGGCGCGGATCCGCGGGCGGGCAGGTTTCTGATCGCTGCCTTCCAGCGCGTCGAACACGACAGCGGTTTCGTAGCCTTCCTGTTGGGCAGGGCTCGTCCCCGTTCATAGACGCGCACTTCCGGGCGCGGCAGTCGTAGCCCGGATCAGCGCAGCGACATCCGGGACCAGCTTTCCCGTCGCTTCCGCCTTGGCGCTCCGCGCTTCGGCGGACCTAAGTGTCAATTCAGTTTCAGCTTCAGCAGCTCCACGAGCTCCTTCTGCTCGGCGAGCTCACGCAGCGCATAGTCGCGGTAGCCGGCGCTGTCGAGATAGAACGGCTCCTGGTCGAGTTTATTGAGCGCCTCCTCATAGGCGGCCTCCAAAGTCCCTTTTCGAAATGCGTCGTGCAGAATTTTTACCGGGCCCGGCTCCATGCCCGCAGGCCCCGCGATGCCGTAAGGGGAATTGGATACGATATCGATCCCCGATTCCTTGAGCGTCGGAACATTGGGCCAGTTCTTCGTCCGCGCTGCCCCCCAGGTGACCAGCAGGCGAAATTCTCCCGCATTCACGAACGGCCCCCAGCCGGTTGAATCTGCGACCACGTCGATATGCCGGCCAAGGAGGGCGGTATTCGAATCGGCATTTCCGCGGAATGGCACGTGCGTCCAGGAGATGCCCGCGCGTCTTGCGATTTGCTCCATGGTGATGTGCGGCGTGGTGCCTGCGCCTGGCGTCCCATAGTTGATCTGGCCTGGGCGCGCCTTTGCATCGGCAATGAGATCGCCCAGGGTTTTCCACGGCGAATCCGCCCGCACCACCATGCCGAACGAATAGCCGGACAGCGCAATGATGTAGGTGAAATCCTTCGCGGGGTCGAAGCTCGTGGATGTCATGAACGGATAGCGAAATACCGTGATCGGCAACTGCGCGAGCGTGTAGCCATCGGGCCTGGCTTTGGTCATTTGCGCCGGGCCCAGCGTTCCGCCGGCTCCTGTTCTGTTTTCAACCACGACGGATTGCCCCAGATGCTTTTCGGAGGCCGTCGCAAGCGTGCGCATCACAATGTCGGTTGGGCCTCCCGGAGCAAACGGGACGATGACTGTCACGGGTTTCGCCGGAAAAACCTGGGAACCGGCCGGCTGCGCCGCAGCGGAGAGAAGCAGCAGCGCCAACAGCATTGGTTTTCTGATCACGTCTTTCTCCGTTCATGCCTCCTGCCGAGCGCGAGGTGTTTTACGCGGCTTCGCGGATCAGGCGCTCAAGCTCAAAACGGTGGCAATGGTCTGTTCGACAAAAGCATCCGAGCGCAATTGGCGTGTGCCGGGCGATGAGCGCAAGGAAGGCGATCGTCTGCCGCGCGTCGGTTTCCTGCATTTCCCGGCGATACCGCCGCGCATATGTCGTCCAGGTTTTCTCCTCCTCGAGGCCGTTCTTGAGGGCCCAGGCGAGCAGTTCCCTGCTCGGTGCGACCGTGGGCAGCCACACGTCCATGATGTTCCTAGTGACGTATTCCGCCTTGCGCACGCCCCGAACCGGCAGCCGGGCACAGCCGATGCGGACGCCTTCGTGGCGCCTGCGCGGTTCGCCGTAGATGTAGGTCGACAGGTGCAGCTTCATCAGATCATGCTCTATTGTCACGGGCCTTGTTGTGAAGAATGATATCTGAAGAACGATATCTGAAGAACGACCGAGGGAGCGCTGCATGCGTGCTGTCGCTTTGATCTTAGGATTGATCTTCGCGGCTATCGCGGTGATCTACTGGGCAGTGCCGGCAAGCTCTTTGCCCGGCTTTTTCCCAGGATTTCAGGCGGGGTCCACTCATATTCACGTCAAGCACGGCATCGCGGCGGCCGTTCTTTCCCTCATTCTATTTGCCTTTGCGTGGTACGCCAGACGCTCGACCAGATGACGGATGACATAAGTGAGAGTTTAGACTTACGTTATGAGATCTAAGATCTCGCCTCTGTCATCTGGCACGTACTCCGACTGCTATGCCGCTGAGGATGAGCGCCATGGCGGTGATGAGTCCCCACGTGAGCGCCTCGCCCAAGGCAATTGCAGAACAGAGGACCCCGACGACGGGGACCGCGAGCAGACCCAGCGCCGTGGTCATCGCCGGAAGGCTGCGATTGACCATCTGCACCGCCCAATAGGGCAGCGCGGTTGCGACCGTGCCGCCATATAGGAGGAGGCCCAACAGCGTGGGCGACCATGTCGCCTGCGGCGCGCCTTCGAAGGCCAAGGCAATCGGGATGACGGTTGCGGTCGCAAGCAGGGCCTGCCACGGCACGAGTTCGAACGGCGTTGCGATCCATTTGTGTGCGCGTATGTGGAGGATGCTTACAGCCCACGAGAATGCGCCGAGCATGACGCATGCGTTGCCGAACACCGCATCATGATCGCCCCAGTTGAAGCGCGCGGGGTCGAATAGAAGCAGAAGTCCGCAAAGTCCCAGCGAAATGCCGAGCATGCGCTTCCATGTGAGCTTCTCTCCCAGGAAGATGCGCGCGCCTATTACGACCCACAAAGGTGTCGTGTATCCGAGCACGATGGATCTGCCGGCGGGGACGAATTGCAGTCCCAGTGCCACCAAAATGGAAAAGATGACCATGTGCAACCATCCGACATTGAGGACGACCAACAAGTCGCCCCGCGGCGGCAGCACGAGCTGACGCAGGCCGGCAGAGATTGCGAACAAAGTGACGGTGCCGATCGCCGAGCGTAGGGTAACCGTCCAAAGGGGCGACAAATGATCGAGAATGGCCTTGGTGACCGGCCAGGCCGTGCCCCAGCCCAGCGCAACTGCGGCGAGGAGCAGAATGGCCTCAGAACGGCGCAAGGAATTCCCGCATCATGCTTTTCCCGGATTGAACTCAGGGTCACCCAATATGCATTACAACTTGTCGCCGTCTTGCCACTCTGTGCACCGCCTGTGCGCAACGGTAACGGAGTGACCGCCGCGCCGGCATCCCCCGCGCGCAATTTCGCTCTTGTAGCAAATTGGCCACAGTCCCCGGGCGCCCGATGCGCTAGTTTGGGAGTGCTTGATTCGAGAGCGCCGGGGATAGGGACCACGATGAGAGCCTTGGCTGCATCCACGGTGGCGCTGGCGGCGCTTGCATTTTCCGGGATAGCGACGGCCCGCGATCTTCCCGTCAGGGCGCCGCCTGAGGAGATCCCGCCCGCGCCCTATGACTTCAGAGGGATGTACTTCGGCTTCTCGCTCGGCCTTGCGAACGGCTCAAGTACGCACCGCGCATCCACCGGCGATCTCACGCCGCGAATTGATTTGAGCGGCGGCACGTTCGGGGTGGGGCTCGGATACAACTGGCGGGCGGGTTCGCTGATCTACGGCGTGGAGAGCGATGTTTCGGTCGCGACGCTCCAGGGCAGCTCGGGCTATCTGGGCGCGCCTGCTGGCTTCACGGCCGAGACGTCGGAACGGTGGCTTGCCACCTATCGCGTTCGGGCCGGCTATTCCTTGAGCCAGACCTGGATGGCCTATGTGACCGGCGGCGGCGCGTCCGCTGTAATAAAGATCACCGCAACCGAGCCGGGAGCGGGAATCGCCTGGGAGAGTCAGTTGCGGTCTGGATGGACCGTGGGTGGCGGCATCGAGGCCGGGCGCATCCATTCCTTCGCAATGAAGGTGGAATACCTCTATGTCGATTTCGGCAATCCTTCTTTCTTCAATCCACCGCCGACGGGCTTCTTCAACCGCGCCGGCGGCGTGAGCCTGCATGAGCACATCATGCGCATCGGTCTCAATCACAAATTCGAAGGTTTCTGATCAGAAATCTCACGTGACGTTCTGATTTGTCACGAGCGTGTCGCGCTTTGAACGGCCGCAGTGGCGTTCGCCGAATGCGACAAATAATTCCTTATTTTAACAAACACGGCGAGGGATCGTTGAGGCGCATGACCTAGGCTGACCCGCAGTCAAACAACTCGGGCAATGCCATGCGTTTTTTGCTGATGGTCATTATAGCCGTTGCAACCGGCGCACTGTCGATGACTGCGATGCAAACCCTCATGCCAACGAACGCATCCATGCGCGAGTCCGTCCAAGCGCTCGGCGGCGCATGGGCGGGCTTCCAAATCGTCGACTACAATCCTTTGACGGCGTATCAGAGGGTACGAGCGGAGATCACGAAGCCGGGCAATGCCGGAATTCCAAATTTCGGAACGGCTCCGATCCCCTCGATCAAGGTGACCGGACCGTTGTTCAAGCCGTACGAGTATAAACCCGATCCCGCGGTTCAGCGCGCGATCTCCGCCGGGATCGGCGCACGCATCGGCCAGGACATGCGCCGTGCGCAGGACATCGCGGCCTATGGGCGCAATCCCACGGCCTGGTGCGGCGTGCCTCCTCACTGACATCCAACCGAATACGCCGCAGCGCTTACGTTCTGCGCCGCTCCTCGTTCGCCGCAACGCCGGCGCGTGTTGTCGCATGGTGGCAGAGCAGAATTCCAAACAACACAATTGCGCCGCCCAGCATCTGCCAGGGCCCCAGCGTTTCGTTGAACAGGATCCAGGCGCCGCATGCAGCCACCAGCGGCTGCAGGAGCAGGGTCACCGACGAGGTGAAGGCGGGAAAATATTTCATCGCAAATACCAGGAGGCCTTGTCCGCCCGCGTGGGTGAGGAGCGCGAGCGCAAGCAGCGTGGCCCAGCCGGCGCCCGTTCTCGGCACCAGACTCTCGCCCATCGCCAGCGTCGCCGGAAGAAGAAAGCAGGCGCAGGACAGCGTGGTCACGCCCATCACCAGGCTCGTCGGCGTCTTGTAGCGGAAGCGGCTAACCACGAGCAGATAGCCGCCATAGGCGGCGCCGGCGGCGAGACCCAGAAAGTCGCCAAAGAGCTTTGCGCGTGCGAAGCTCGCAACGCCGCCAAGGAACAGCGCGATGCCGCCGATCGCGACCACATAACCAAGCACGGCCCGCCGGGTCGGTAGGTCGCCAAAGATCACCCACGCTCCCAGCGAAACAAAGACGGGAGCGAAGTTCAAAAATAGCGTGGCATTGACCACGGTGGTTTGACGCAGCGACCAGTGCAGGCAGAAAAGATCGAGTGCAAAGCAGGCCCCGGCGGCAATGAGCCAGAACAGTCCGAGCCGTTGCGCTTTGGAATAGGCGGCAAGCGGTGGCATCTCGCGGCGCGCGAACGAGAACAACAGGAATGCCGGCGCTGCGAGCGCCACGCGGTAGAACCCCGTTGCGGTCGGCTCGAGCTCGCTCAGTCGTACCAGGAGCGGCGAGGAGCCGAGCGCGATCGCGCCAGCCAAAAGGGCGAGCAGCGGAACGGTGGGAATTTTGGCCGGCTTAGGAATCGTCGTTGAGTCACGCGGCGATGACGGGAGGGTGATTTCTAGTCCCTAATTCCGCCGGTCCTATGTTGATGGTGGTGAAACTGACGGGAGGCGGAGCATGACACTCTTAGCACTTGGCGGCGCGCTCGCACTGTATGGGGGATGCTCCGGTGTACTGCCGGAGCAGCAGCAGCAAGCATCGCAAGCGTCACCGTCGCCATCATGTGTCTGGCGGCGGAGTAACTGCTGATCAGGCAGCGCAATTAATCACCACATTGTAAGCGGCGAACCATATTTGTTGCTGAGCGCCGCGATGCTCCCAAAGCAGCTGTTCTACCGGCGCATGCAAAAGCAGATAAGGCAGAGCCGTTTGAGCATTTACATCAAAAAGAAATTGCTCCAATTGAAACTTGTACATTCTTAATGCGATTGTGTTCCTCCACTTGAACGCGAATTCCCCACCATGTGCTTCCAACATCTGCAGGTGCGGATAGTTGGCAGTCTATCAGAGCCGGCTCCAACTCTTGTTCTAGCCCAAGCTGGCGCCGTCTTTCCTCGGCATACTTCTGCAAAGCCGTATCGCGCATGTTGGTCCAACCGGATGGAAGTGTTTGGCAGTGGAAGCCCTCGTGGGACAAAGTCGCGACAGCAGTCGCTGCTTCGGTTCCGACCGGAAAATGTCTCAACACGACATCACGTGCTGTATCCAGTCGGGCAAAATATGGCTTGGAAATATCGAGGTAGACTGGCGTGATCGCGCTCAGTAACGGGCGCTCTCGA
>JBEVJT010000339.1:0-10784 GCA_040510075.1 Xanthobacteraceae bacterium
CCAGATGGGGCGCGCGACAGATTTTGGAAAAACGAACTTACCAACAGTAGGGTGCGCAATCGGCCCCGGCCTTCAAATGGCGGGCACGACGCGCGCAACGCAGTCAAGCTTGCGCAGACTGTGTAAACTTGGCGGCTGCGTGTGCGCACGTGTCAGCACCTTTACCCAGCCTGCCGCTGCCAATTTTGTAAGAACGAACCCAACTGATGTTGCGCAACAGATGTTCAGGTCGGTAGAGGCCCGATGCAACACACGCCCGCGCATTGTAAAGCATTGTAGTTTACAATGCCGCGGCGTTGGATCGGTACCGGACCGCACCCTCAACCGTGCCCTTTTGCAAAAACGAAGCGAACTCAACTCCGCCGTCTACGTCGCCATTCCGGGGCCGCGAGCAGAGAGAGCGGAGCCCGGAATCCATAATCACAGGCCGTGCAGTTGAGATGAAAGTGGTTGCGCTGCGGTGGCCCACACAACTGCTTGGGGTTATGGGTTCCGGGCTCGCAAGAAAATCGGCATGGCCGATTTTCCTGCGCCCCGGAATGACGTCGAGGGGGCAACTTGTGACGTTCGGGGGGGTCCATCTTCTTGTAAGAAGATGGATTGCCGCGTCAACGCCCGGCAGTGACGAATAGACTCAGCCCAATCAGCTGTGACCGCTGGTCGCGCCGCAGGTGTTGCGCTTATAAGCACTGGCATGACGGTGGCCGCTGCGCGGAAGTGGGATTTCTGGATCGATCGCGGCGGCACGTTCACGGACGTGATCGGCCGCAAGCCCGACGGCACGCTCGTCGCTCATAAACTCCTTTCAGAACATCCTGCCTATCGCGACGCCGCGGTCCAGGGCATCCGCGATCTCCTTGGAATAGCGCCGCAAGCCTCGATTCCGCGCGAGCTCATTGGTGCGGTGAAGATGGGAACCACCGTCGCGACCAATGCGCTACTCGAGCGCAGGGGCGAGCGCACGCTCCTGCTCACGACCAAGGGTTTTCGCGACGCGCTCAAAATCGGGTATCAGGCCCGCCCCAAAATCTTTGCGCGACAGATCATCAAGCCGGAGGTCTTGTTCGAAGAAGTCATAGAAGTGGATGAGCGCGTACGCGCGGATGGGACAGTCGAGCAGGTACCGGACCTCCCGATCATCGCGACCGCACTGCGCGCTGCGCTGGCGCGCGGCATCAAGGCGGTCGCCATTCTGTTCATGCACGCATACCGGTACCCGGAGCATGAAAGGCTGGTAGCCGCGCTCGCGCAAAAGATCGGATTTGCGCAGATCTCGGTCAGCCACGATGTCTCGCCGCTGATCAAGTTCGTCGGGCGCGGCGACACCACCGTGGTCGATGCGTATCTTTCGCCGGTGATCCGCCGTTACGTCGCGCAGGTCGCTGCAGAATTGCACGCGTCTCCCTCTTCGACGCGCTCAGACCAATCCGTGCCGCTGATGTTCATGATGTCGTCGGGCGGGCTGACCATGGCCGATCTGTTCAACGGCAAGGATGCGATCCTCTCCGGCCCCGCCGGAGGCGTGGTCGGAATGGCCGAGACGGGCCGGCAGGCCGGGTTCGAGCGCCTCATTGGCTTCGACATGGGCGGCACGTCCACTGATGTTTCCCATTTCGACGGTGAGTACGAACGCACCTTCGAAACCGAGGTTGCCGGGGTGCGCATGCGCTCGCCCATGATGCTGATCCATACGGTGGCCGCGGGCGGCGGCTCGATCCTGCATTTCGATGGTGCGCGCTTCCGCGTCGGCCCCGACAGCGCGGGCGCCAATCCTGGCCCGAAGTGCTATCGCCGCGGCGGCCCGCTCGCGGTCACCGACGCGAATGTCATGGTGGGGAAACTGCTCCCCGACTTCTTCCCAAAAATCTTTGGACCGGAGCAGAACCTGCCGCTCGATTACGAGGCTGTGCGCGACGCGTTCGTCAAACTGGCGCAACAAATCGGCGACGGCCGGCCGGCGGAGGAAGTGGCCGATGGCTTCATCAAGATCGCCGTCGAGAACATGGCAAATGCGATCAAGAAGATTTCCGTTCAGCGCGGCTACGACGTCACCCGCTATGTGCTCAACTGTTTCGGCGGCGCCGGCGGGCAGCATGCGTGTCTCGTCGCCGACGCCCTGGGTATGACCCGGGTGCTCATTCACCCGTTCTCGTCGCTCCTTTCCGCCTATGGGATGGGGCTTGCGGACGTGCGTGCCACGCGCCAGCAGGCAATCGAAGAACCGTTGGGTGGCGCAGCGCTCGCGGCCATCCGGGAGACGACCGCACGTCTCAGCAAGGACACAAAACGAGAAGTCACGGGCCAGGGGGTGTCTGAAAACGCCATCTCCGTTCAGGCCCAGGCGCACATCCGTTATAGCGGAACAGACACCCCGCTTTCAGTCGCCGCCTTTTCCTGCGCGCCCGGCGGCGCCGAAGAGCTGGCCTCGCTGCCGCAGCTGAAATCGGGCTTCGAGGCGGCGCACAAGGCCCGGTTCGGGTTCATTGATGAAGCGAAGGAGCTGGTTGTCGAAGCGGTCTCGGTAGAGGCAATCGGCGGGGGGGCAAAGTTCAGCGACCCTGCCTTGCCGTTGAGTAAGACGCCCGTGCCGCAACCGGCCCGCAATGCGCGCTTCTACAGCGCAGACGCATGGCACGATGCGGCGATTTTCATGCGCGCGCAGCTCTCTCCGGGTCATTCGATAACCGGGCCCGCCATACTCATCGAGCCGCACCAGACCATTGTCATCGAAGATGGATGGCAGGCGAGCATCTCCGCCAAGAACCATCTCGTGCTCGAGCGCGCCGTCCCCTTGCGCCGCGCGCATGCTGTCGGCACCAACGCCGATCCGGTGATGCTCGAGATCTTCAACAATCTGTTCATGTCAATCGCCGAGCAAATGGGCGTTGCTTTGCAGAACACCGCCTATTCGGTGAACATCAAGGAGCGGCTCGATTTCTCGTGCGCGATTTTTGCGTCCGACGGCACCTTGGTGGCGAACGCCCCGCACGTGCCGGTGCATCTCGGCTCCATGGATCGGGCCGTCGAGAGCATTATCCGGGACAACAAAGGCAAGATCGCCCCCGGCGATGTCTTTGCCAACAACGCTCCGTACAACGGCGGCACGCATCTGCCCGACATCACCGTGTGCACGCCGGTGTTCGACCGTGCCGAGCGCGAGATTCTGTTCTGGGTTGCCTCGCGCGGACACCATGCAGACGTAGGTGGCATCTCGCCCGGTTCCATGTCGCCGAACGCGACGACAATCGAGCAGGAAGGCGTCTACATTGACAATTTCAAGCTCGTCGACCGCGGCCGCTTCCGCGAGCAGGCGCTCAATGACCTTCTTTGCGGCGCCAAATATCCCGCGCGCAACCCGCTGCAGAACATCAATGACATGAAAGCGCAGATCGCGGCGAACGAGAAGGGTGTGCAGGAGCTGCACAAGATGGTCGCGGCGTTTTCGCTGCCGGTCGTGGAAGCCTACATGCAGCACGTGCAGGACAATGCCGCGGAAAGCGTGCGCAGGGTGATCGATCGCCTGCACGATTCATCATTCGAATACGAGATGGATCAGGGCATGGTGATCAGGGTCAGGATCGTCGTCGACAAGGGAAAGCGCGAAGCGAGGATCGATTTCACCGGCACCTCGCCCCAGCAGAACACGAATTTCAACGCACCAGAGCCGGTGGCCCGAGCTGCCGTCCTTTACGTGTTCCGCGTGATGGTCGACGACGATATCCCGCTGAATGCGGGATGCCTGCGGCCCATCAGCATCGTCATCCCGAAACATTCGGTGCTCTCCCCGGAGTTTCCCGCAGCGGTCGTTGCAGGCAACGTCGAGACATCGCAGGCGGTGACGAACTGTCTGTTCGGCGCGCTCGGCGCGATGGCCGCCGCGCAGGGCACGATGAACAATCTGAATTTCGGCAATGCCCGCTACCAGTATTACGAGACGATCTGCTCAGGCTCGCCGGCGGGCCCCGGATTCAACGGCACGGACGCCGTACACACGCACATGACGAACACGCGTCTCACCGATCCCGAGATTCTCGAATTCCGCTACCCCGTTCTGCTCGAGGACTTTCACATCCGTAAAAACTCGGGCGGGGACGGCAAATGGCATGCGGGGGACGGCATTCGCCGCACCATCCGCATGTTCGAGCGCATGGACTGCACGATTCTTTCAGGCCATCGGCGCGTGCCGCCGTTTGGCATGGCGGGCGGCGAGCCGGGGCAGACCGGCGAGAACTGGGTGCGCCGCCGCGACGGCTCCCTGCAGCGGCTGTCCGGCTGCGACGAAACTGTCGTCGAGCCGGGCGACGCCATCATCATTCAGTCGCCCACCGCGGGAGGATATGGGAGGCGGACTAACCGGACCGTGTGTCTGGCGTGAAGGGCGGGCGATGCGGGGCGTTACTCCCGCTCTTTCGGCTTGTCGGCGCCCAGTGCATCGCCGCCTTGCGGGAGAGTGGCAAGCCTACTGCGTCACCGCAGCGATCGCCCGTGATAGGTAGCCCGGATTGAGCGTAGCGAAATCCGGGGCGTAAACACCCGGATGTCGCTTTGCTCGATCCGGGCTACTAAGAATTACTTCTGCTGGATGGCGGAGAGCAGCCAGTGACCGCCGCGCCGGCGCATGAAGGTCCAGATTTCGGTGGCCTCGTCGTCGCCGCCGGAGACGACGCGGCCGCTCGCGCGGTCCACCGTCTCGTCTTTGAGCGAGTAGCGCATGGCGACGGTTGCATATTCAGTATCGCCTTCGCGCCAGGCTTCGGCGAGATCGCCTTGCAATAGCTTTACGTCGGAGAGGCGATTGACGACTCCCTTGCTGGCGTTCGCAGCAAGTTCTTCGGCGAAATAGGAGACGATTTCCGGAGTTGCAATCGAGCGCAGCGCCGCAAGATCCTCGCGACCGTAGCTCGCCTGCACTTCCCCGAGCAGCCGCTCGAACTCGTTGAAATCCTCCGGCGTCACGCCGACCTCGTCGGAGCCCGCGGGGCGGGTCGCCGCAGCCGCTGCACCAGCGCCGCCGCCTAATCCGATACCGGACGGTGGGGTGTAATCCCGCAATGAGGGGCCGCTTGCCAGCGCGGGCTGATTGCGCCGCTGCCACCAGCTCCACAACAGCCGGCCGATTATCACGACGAGCGCAACCTGCAGCAGGAGTCCGACGATCGAGGCCAATCCGCCGAGACCGCCGAATAGCCCATGGCCGAAAAGCATTCCGAGAAGGCCTGCACCAAGGAAGCCGGCAAACAGTCCGCCAAGGAAGCCCGGCCGGTTGAAGAGACCGCCCATGGGCGAGCTGGTCTGTGGGCGTTGCGCATAGCCGGGCTGTCCGGGCTGCGTCATGCTGCGCTCCATGGGACGCGCCGTCGGCGCAGTCGTGGTCGCAGGCGGAGCGGAATAGGTGCGCGACCCACGGCTGCCGACGCTGCCTCCGGGGCGGGCCATGGCATCCGACGCGGCAAACGCGAGCGTCGCGGCAAGGGCGACAACAGCAAAAACTGGACGAAACCGGAGCATTTTATCCTCCTGGGCGAGCCCTTACCGGGACCGCATAGCATATCGGCATTGAGTTAGGCCATTGGAAGGCCCTGCGGCACATACTCCCGCCTTGGAGCATGATCCCGAAAAAAGCATGCCCTCGGGCTTGACCCGAGGGTAGGCATTGGTTTTCGGAAAAGATCATGCTCAAACAATGAGCTAGAGCGGATGGCCGATTCGAAGAAAAGGCATTCCGCTCTAGGCAAGGAAGCTATCCCTCAGTCCTCTCCGTCCGCGCCCGGCTCCGCAAAGGGCAGCGGGCGATCCGGGATAGGCTCCGGCGCCTGGGAAAGCCGCTTCGGAGGTGTCGCGAGCCGCTTCGGAATAGATCCGGTGCGCTCCCCATATCGGCCGGCATATCGCGCCTGGGCGCGCGCAGCGACTTCTTCGCCCGAAACTGCACCCGGATTGCACGCGCGATGACCGTCGCGACGGCGCATGAGATCCACATGCATATGGTCGTAGTGATGAGCATTCGAACCGGGCGCAAGAACGGTCGTGAACTGCTCGCACGCAGCGGCCTGGATGTCGCGCAGGAAACCCTGTTCCTCGGTCAGCCCGTTCCAGCCGGTCTTCACGGTGATGGCTCGCCCGTCGGCCAGCGTGAAGGCGGCAATATCGAGTGCGTTGCCAAAGGCGTGCTCGGAAATGCGCGCGTAAGGATTGCCGTTCATGCCCCGGCATGAATAGGCGGAAATTTGTTTGATCTCGGCCACAGGGGAGCCAAACCAACGCATGGCCGCGGGCTGGACGGAATTGCTGATCCAGCGGTCGAGCTCGGAAACTATGGGACAGGCGAGCGTGGCGGGCGGAGCGACCGCCACGGGTGTTGCGGCAGCCGGAATCGGCGAGGCTGTAGGCGGCAGCGTCGATTCAATTGGCGCGCTGCGGATGACGCCCCGCCGCTCCATGCCTTGCGCGTCAACGAGCGGCCGACGCTCGTATGGCACGGGCGACAAATCCTCCCGCGTCGTTCTTGCGGAAGGCGGTGGCTGCGGCGCAACTCCGTAAGGGCGCCTGAAATCGTACTCTGCGGTCCCCGTTCTCGGCCGCTCGGGAGCACCCGGAGGCTCAAGCGAAATCGGCTGATCGGTCCGCGGTTCAGGCTGCGGCTCACGCGTGTTGAGAATGGGCCAGCGCGGCTGCGCCGACCTGTTCGGGATCGTGCCCGGCGGGCGCAGGTCATCGCTATAGGCCAAGGGAGCGGCCTCGCCGAAACTTGACACTTTCAGCGGGTAGTCAGCCCCGCACATGCCAGGTCCATGAATGGGGCTCATGCGCACGATGCCGGCGCCCTCGCGTACGCTGCCCGATTCCAGACACTGCACTTCAGCGTCGTGCCGCCATGTGTCGCGCACGGCAAAGAAGCCCCCGCCGCCGCATCCTGCAATGAGAGCTATGACGCCGAGAACTACAAACGCA
Organism: Xanthobacteraceae bacterium; assembly: GCA_040510075.1. Lineage (GTDB taxonomy): Bacteria > Pseudomonadota > Alphaproteobacteria > Rhizobiales > Xanthobacteraceae > VAZQ01. The sequence goes on from JBEVJT010000339.1 coordinate 6,952, forward strand.
GCGGCGACACGACGAATTCCTCGCCCCATATCGCAACAATGCGATCGGGTTTGTTAACGCTCCTTTTACGTTTGCGACTGAGCCGGGGTCTTTGGGCAGCGCTCGCCCCATATGGTTAAGAGGATAATTCCGTGCGAGCCCGGAGCCTGAGCCGTAAGCTCATGTTTGCGCATCAGTATCGCGTGCTCGTCGGCGACACTTGAAGTGAAATCGTTCGTTCTGCATGACGGTGATATGAAAGATTTATGATGCAGTCGCGAGCAACGAGCGTAGGAGATTTTGTCGCGCATTATCAGGAAGTTGCTAATTGCGCTTCAGCTCTGGCGCAAATTTTTCCGCATCAATGGCGCAGCGCAGCATGGTTGATCCTCGCTTTCCGCTCGCGCTCTCGCTAGAATCTCGCCATCACAAAAGGGGAGCCACTGACGTGAACCTCGCCTTGAGGCTCGATGTACTGACGGTCTGCGTTGTGTTTGCGTTTGTTGCGGCCATTCTGCTGGGCGCGTTCTAACTCTCAGCTGAAGAAGAGTTACAAACACCGGTGAGCCCCCTCACCGGTGTTTGCTTTTTGTAATACCATCCACGAAGCGGCGCGCGATGGCTACTCTGCCGCCTGTGCTAGAATTGCCGGATCATAATTGAGGATCGGCGCGAGCCATTTTTCCGCTTCAGCGATGCTCCAGTTTTTTCGCTCCGCATAGTCCTCAATCTGGTCGCGTTCGATCTTGCCGACGCCGAAATAACGGCTCTCCGGGTGGCTGAAATAGAGGCCGCAAACCGATGCGGCGGGCCACATGGCGAAGCTCTCCGTCAGCTCGACACTCGCTTTGCCCTTCGGATCCAGAAGCTCGAACAAGGTCGCCTTCTCGGTGTGGTCGGGTTGCGCCGGGTAACCGGGCGCCGGCCGGATCCCGCGATAGCTCTCGGCAATCAGATCCGAAAACTCGAGCGTTTCGTTTTGAGCGTAGCCCCAGAATTCCGTGCGCACTCTTTGGTGCAGGCGTTCCGCAAAGGCCTCCGCCAATCGATCGGCAAGTGCCTTGATCATGATCGCGGAATAATCATCGCCGGCGCGCTTGAATTTTTCGGCAATGGCCTCGCTGCCGATTCCGGCGGTTACCAGAAATGCGCCGATGTAGTCGGCAACACCGCTTGCCTGCGGGGCCACGAAATCAGCAAGCGCGAGATTGGCGCGCCCTTCCCGGCGCGTGAGCTGCTGGCGGAGTGTGTGCAGCGTCGCGACCGGACGAGACTCCTCTGCGCAAAGGACAATATCGTCGCCGATGGAATTGGCCCGCCAGAATGCACATGCTGCGCTTGCACGCAGCCAACCTTCCGCGCAGACGCGGTCGAGCATGCTTTGCGCATCCGCAAACACGCTGCGCGCTGCCTCGCCGAGCTTCGCGTCGTTGAGGATCGCGGGATATTTTCCGGCAAGCTCCCAGGTGGCGAAGAAAGGCGTCCAGTCGATAAACGCCCGCAATTCCGACAGAGGATAATCCGTCATCAGGCGGGGGCCGAAAAATCGCGGGGCGGGCGGCACATAAGCTCCGGACCAGTCGAGCTTGAGCGCATTGGCGCGCGCGTCAGAAAGCGACAGCCGCCGCTTGTTTTCCTCCCCGCGCGCATGTGCCGACGCAATGCGCGCATATTCCTCACGCACGGAAGCGAAGTAAGCCGGCCGCGCCGACATGAGGCTGCCGGCCACCGCTACCGCGCGGCTTGCATCGTTCACATGCACCGCCTGGCCGCGGCGGTAGTTCGGATGGATCTTTACCGCGGTGTGCACGCGACTGGTGGTGGCGCCGCCGATCAAGAGCGGCAGATCGAGGCCTTGCCGCTCCATCTCGGCCGCGACATGGCACATCTCGTCAAGCGAGGGCGTGATCAGGCCGGAGAGGCCGATCATGTCGGCGTTCTCCTGTCGTGCCGTGTCGAGGATCTTGGCGGCCGGGACCATCACTCCGAGATCCACGACCTGATAATTGTTGCACTGAAGCACGACCCCGACGATGTTCTTGCCGATATCGTGCACGTCGCCTTTAACCGTCGCCATGACGATCTTGCCGTTCGTGTGCGCGCCTTCGATGCCCTTTTCTTTTTTCTCCTGCTCCATGAATGGGAGGAGATAACCGACGGCCTGCTTCATCACGCGCGCCGATTTGACGACCTGCGGCAGAAACATGCGGCCGGAGCCGAAGAGGTCGCCCACCACGTTCATGCCGTCCATGAGCGGACCCTCGATCACGTGCAATGGACGCTCGGCTGCCTGACGCGCCTCCTCCACATCGGCTTCGATGAAGTCGGTGATCCCGTGCACCAGGGCATGGGAGAGGCGGCGGTCCACCGGCCATTCGCGCCAGGCAAGATCGGCCTCCTTCTTTTCCTTGCCGTGGCCGCGGTAGCGCTGCGCCAGCGCGAGCAGCCGCTCCGCCGCATCGGGGCGGCGGTTGAGCACCACGTCCTCGCACGCTTCCCGCAGCTCGGGAGCAAGATCATCGTAGACAGCAATCTGGCCGGCGTTGACGATACCCATGTCCATACCGGCCTTGATCGCGTGATAGAGAAACACCGAGTGCATGGCCTCGCGCACCGGCTCGTTGCCGCGGAAAGAGAATGAAAGATTGGAAACGCCGCCCGAGACGTGCACGTGCGGAAGAGTTTCCCGGATCTTGCGCGCGGCCTCGATGAAGGCGACACCGTAGCCGTTGTGCTCGTCCATCCCGGTTGCGATCGCAAAGATATTCGGATCGAAGATGATGTCCTCGGGAGGAAAGCCGACGCGATTGACCAAGATGTCGTAGGCGCGTTGCGCAATGGCGCATTTGCGCTCGAGCGTGTCCGCCTGGCCTTGCTCGTCGAACGCCATCACCACGACGGCGGCACCGTAGCGACGAACCGTTTTGGCGTGCTCGATGAAAGCCGCCTCCCCTTCTTTCATTGAAATGGAATTCACCACCGGCTTGCCCTGCAGGCATTTCAATCCAGCTTCCATGACGGAAAATTTCGACGAATCGACCATCACGGGCACGCGCGCGATCTCGGGCTCCGCCGCCACCAGGTTAAGGAACGTCGTCATCGCCTTTTCGGAATCGAGCAGCCCCTCGTCCATGTTCACGTCGAGGATCTGCGCTCCGTTCTCGACCTGCTCGCGCGCGATTGCGAGCGCTGCGCCGTAATCGCCAGCGGTGATGAGCTTGCGGAATTTGGCGGAGCCGGTGACGTTCGTGCGCTCGCCCACATTCACGAAGGGGATTTCCGGCGTGAGGGTAAAAGCCTCCAGGCCCGACAACCGCAGCAGGCGCGGCTGCTCGGGAATTTTGCGCGGCGGAACCCCTTCGACCGCCCGCGCAATGGCGTGGATGTGCTCGGGCGTGGTGCCACAGCAGCCGCCGACGACATTCACCAATCCGGCCTGTGCGAATTCGCCGAGCAGCGACGCCATGAATTCTGGACTTTCGTCGTAGCCGCCGAACTCGTTCGGCAGCCCGGCATTCGGGTAGGCACAGACGAAGGTGTCGGCGATGCGCGCGATCTCGGCGATGTGCGCGCGCATCTCCCTTGCGCCGCGCGCGCAGTTGAGCCCGATCGAGAACGGCGCGGCATGACGCACCGAATTCCAGAACGCCGCCGGTGTCTGCCCCGACAGGAGACGTCCCGAGCGATCGGTGATCGTCCCCGAGATCATCACCGGCAGCGTCAGCCCGCGCGCCTCGAATATTTCGAGTATCGCAAAGATCGCGGCCTTGGCATTGAGCGTATCGAAGATTGTTTCGATCAGCAGAATGTCGGCGCCGCCTTCGATGAGGCCGAGGCACTGTTCCTTGTAGGCG
>JBEVJT010000340.1:0-3194 GCA_040510075.1 Xanthobacteraceae bacterium
GTGGCGGTTTGGAAGGCCGGGATATTCGGCTGGAAAATGCGGGTCAGCAGTATTGCGGAATTCTACGTACTGCAGGTCAAATAGCGTCAGCCGAGTGATTCGTATCGCGCTATGACTAGGCGAAAGGCTGACGATGACGCCTCGCCGTCCCGGGCTTCTTGCTCCGCCGATCCCCACCGGTGAAAGTTTGTTGCGGCGGGGTGCAACCCAGCACCGGACCGCGTCCGTGACCAAGCGCTCCCATCCAAACGATACAGTCCACTAGGTCACGGTTCTGAAGCTTATCCCCCTGGGAGCCGTTAGGCGCAGCGGACCGCTAAGTCGGCGCGGCGCTCGCCGGCGGACGCGGCTGCGCCAGCCCGAAGGCGGCATGCGTCGCCTGCGCGGCGCGATCGAGTTCCCCTTCGTCAATCACCACTGCGATCTTGATCTCCGAGGTTGAGATCAGCTGGATGTTCACCCCAGCCTCCCCGAGACAAGCAAAGAGCCGCGACGCGACCCCGGCGTGCGATCGCATCCCTATTCCAACGACGCTCAGCTTCCCCACCCCGGTTGTCGCTGCCATGGCCGACGCGCCAATCTCGGGCACGAGCGAGGCGAGGATTTTTTCGGCGAGGGAGAGATCGTCCTTGTGCAAGGTAAAAGATACGTCCGTCGTCCCTGTGCTTGAGGCATTCTGCACGATCATGTCCACGCTCACGTTCGCGGCCGAGATGACTGAAAAAATTTTTCCCGCGCAGCCCGGTCGATCCGGCACGTCGCGAATCGTCACCTTGGCCTGGTTGCGCTCGAGGCTTACAGAGCGCACCACGACGTCTTCCATGCTGGTCGTCTCCGCCTTGGCCCGAGTCCCCGGGGAGTCTTTCAAGCTCGAGCGGACTTCAAATCCGACGCCAAATTTTTTCGCGAACTCGACGGCGCGCGACTGCATCACCTTGGAACCGGCGCCCGCCATCTCGAGCAGTTCGTCGTAGGCGATTTCGTCGATCTTGCTCGCGTTGGGCACCACCCGCGGATCGCAAGTGTGCACTCCATCGACGTCGGTGAAGATCTGGCAGTCGTCCGCCTTCAAGGCCGCGGCGAGCGCGATCGCAGTCAAATCCGAGCCGCCCCGGCCCAACGTCGTAATTGCGCCCTCCGGACTCTGGCCCTGGAAGCCGGCTACAATCACACTATAATCCTCGGCCAGCAGCTCGTTGATTTGCCGCGGCGAAATGTGCGAGATTTTCGCTTTCGTGTGCACGCCGTCGGTCACGATCCCAGCCGCCGCGCCACTGAGTGAGACCGCTTTACCGCCGAGGGCATTCACCGCCATCGCCGTAAGGGCGCTCGCTCCCTGTTCGCCCGTCGCGAGAAGCGCATCCATCTCGCGCTCGTTAGGCTGAGGCGCCAACTCGCGTGCCAGTTTGATCATGCCATCAGTCACTCCCGCCATCGCCGAAATGACCGCGACCACATCGTGGCCCGCCCTTTTCGTCGCCAGCAAACGCTCCGCCACCCGCCGGATGCGTTCCGCGCTGCCGACTGAGGTGCCGCCGTATTTTTGAACAATCAAACCCATGATTAAGCGCCGCCCCGTTTGCTCCATTCTGCGGGCGGTGTCAACTCCGCGTCACATCGATCGCAGGCAAAACTTCCGACTCGTTAGGCATAACGAGACCGGAAGCGCGTCCCTCCGGAGAGACTCGCCGCGGCGAGTCGAGGATCTCCCGTGCCAGTCTCGCTCCTTCTGACACAAGGCGCTAATGCACGACGGTCCGGGCAAGCATCTGCGGTATGCCAGTACTCAAGCCGTTCCAAAGGATTTGAACGCCGATGGCCAAAAGGATAAACGCGGAGAGACGGGTTAGAATATTGGTCCCGGACTTGCCGAGCATCCGGACGAGTCGTGCGGCATTGCCGTAGCACACCACTACCAGCAGGCAGACGAGAAACATCCCGGTCGCGGCCGCGATAAAGTGGCGAGGATAGCCGTGGGCAAAGCCTGGGCCGGCCTGATATCTGAGGTGAGCTCCAAGCGTAATTGCGACGGAGATACTACCCGGCCCCACAGTGAGCGGAAGCGTCAGAGGAAAGAAGGCATGATCGAGGGCGTCCTGGAGAGTTTCCGGTGCGTGTTTTGCCGAGGGAGCATCCTCCCGCTGATTGAGGAGATTCCAACCGGCCGTCGCGACAACGAGACCACCTGCGATCTGCACGACGAAAAGTGAGATACCGAAGAAGGCCAGAATTTCACTGCCGAAAAGCGCCGAGATCACGAGAAGCGCGAAACCGTAGGCCGCGATCTTGCGCGCCAGGACTTTCTGGGCGGCTTGGGGGTAGTTTCGAGTGAGGCCGAAAAAGATCGGGGCATCGCCCACCGGGTTCACAATTGGGAACAACGCCGCGAAGGTAACGCCCAGGGTTTGGAAAAAGTCAACCGCGTTGAATTCCATTGGATCTCATTTTCAAGCACCGGAGGTGCGCCCACCTGACATGGACCAGGAGGGCGATGGTACCGAATCCAACCGCCCCGTCCCGCCGTTGTGACCGCGCCCTCTCCGTTTTCTCCATTCTGGCGAGAGTGTCAACCACAGCGCTTTTCCAGCGCGCGTCGAACGGCGGATTCGTTAGGCTGGACCGCGGCGTGGGATGTAGTCGCAACCACGCTGGGATCCTTAAGCCCGTGACCGGTCACTGTACAAACGATTCGGCATCCCTCCGGGATCGCGGAGGTGGCAAAGCGCGTTGCATTTTTCAAGTCGCAGGCGCGGAGCAAACCGGCAATTGGAGCTGCGCTCGCGGGCTCGACGAAAATGCCTTCCGCGCTCGCCAGCCAGCGTTGCGCATCCAGGATCTCCTCGTCACTCACGATATCGATCGTGCCGCCCGATTCCTTGATGGCGCAATTCGCCTCAGCCCAGCTCGCCGGATTGCCGATTCGGATGGCCGTCGCCACCGTCTCCGGTCTGACAACAATTTCGCCCCGAAAAATCGGCGCCGCACCTTCCGCTTGAAAACCAATCATCTGCGGACTTCGCGTCGCTTTTCCAGCCGCGCGAAATTCCTCATATCCTGCCCAATAAGCGGTGATGTTGCCCGCGTTGCCCACCGGCAACAGATGCAGGTTCGGCGCGTCGTCCAGTTCATCGACGATCTCGAAGGCCGCTGTCTTCTGTCCGGCAATCCGGTCGGGATTGATCGAGTTCACCACC
>JBEVJT010000341.1:0-3143 GCA_040510075.1 Xanthobacteraceae bacterium
TGCAGCAGAAAACGATGATGGACGGATAGAGGAGCCGGTAGGGCACGCGTAACAGCGAAACCCAAACCCCGACCAGCGGCAGGTTGATCACTACGAGCATCAGGTTCCCGAGCCACATGGATGCAATCATGCCCCAGAAAAGCTCCGGCTGTTTCGTCATTACCTGCGGACCGGGCACGATGCCGTGGATGGTCATGGCGCCAACCATGAGCGCCATGACCGCGTTCGGCGGTATCCCCAACGTGAGCAGCGGAATGAACGACGTCTGCGCGGCCGCATTATTCGCGCTCTCGGGTGCGGCGACGCCCTCGATGGCCCCGCGGCCGAAACGCGAGGGATCTTTCGCGACCCTCTTTTCGAACGTGTAGGCGGCAAAGGAGGCGATCACTGCGCCGCCGCCCGGCAGGATGCCGAGTAGCGAGCCGAGAAAGGTGCCCCGCGCAATCGCGCCCGACGAATCGATCAGGTCCTTTCGCGTGGGCATCAGCCCCGTGATCTTGGCCTGGACGATGTCCCGGCTTTCGCCGGGCAACTCGAGATTGCGGATGATCTCGGCAAAACCGAACACGCCCATGGCGACATTGGCGAAACCAATGCCGTCCGCGAGCTCCGGAACATCGAAGCTCATGCGGGCGGCCCCGGTCTCGAGATCGGAGCCGACCATCGAGAGCAGGAGGCCCAGGACCACCATGGCCACTGCCTTGAGCACGGATCCTTTGGCGAGCACGACCGCGAAAATCAGACCGAGCACCATCAAGGAGAAATACTCGGCGGGGCCGAAAAGGAGCGCGAGGCTGGTAAGCGGAGCGCCGAGAGCGGCGACCAACACGGTGGCGACACATCCGGCAAAGAACGAGCCGATAGCCGCAATGGAGAGCGCAGGGCCGGCACGGCCTTGTCGCGCCATCTGGTGGCCATCCAGACAGGTAATGACGGACGTTGCCTCACCCGGGATATTGACCAGAACGGAGGTCGTCGAGCCCCCATACTGGGCGCCGTAATAGATGCCCGCGAGCATGATCAGCGCGCCCACGGGCGGCAGGCCGAAGGTGATCGGAAGCAGCATGGCAATGGTTGCCACGGTGCCGATCCCGGGCAGCACACCCACCAAGGTTCCGACGAACGCGCCAAGCAGACAAAAGAAGATGTTCAAGGGATTCGAGGCGACGTGGAAACCCATCCAGAGATTTGACAGAAGTTCCGTCATCACCCACCCCGGATTTCAGTCAAACCGCGGCCAGAGCTGGAACGGCAAGCCAAGCAGATACACAAAGAGCAGCACACAGAACAAAGTCATTGCTGCAGCCGCAATGAGACTCTCGATCCAACGCATTTCGGCCGTGCCGAGGATCGAAACGACGAAGGCAAGAAAAGTTGCCGGAACCAGTCCAAGCGGCCGGATCATGGCAGAGAAGATGAGAATAGCGATGATGACCAGCACCGGCCCGCGAAGCTTGTATCTTTCGATCGGCGGCCCGTAATCGAGGATGCCAACAAGCGCAACGGCGGCTCCGAGCCCGGCGAGAAGGCCGGCGAACAGGCGGGGAGCCGTGCCGGGACCAAACGCGAACCCGCGCTGGCCGGGAAGACCGTGCGATGCCCAGATGGCAAGGATTGCAAAGCCTATGAGAGCGAGGCCACCCCAAAAATCCTGCGGGCTGCGAATGAAGAATTTGAAACCCGGCTGTTTCGGTGAGTGCGGACCGTCCGTGCGCGCCTCCTCAGCTCCAGGCGGCATGACGTGGCCTCCGCCTTCCGCAGCGCGACTCCGGCCCTTTTCAGGCGGTCCCCGCTCCGACATGTTCCCTCCCGCACGCATTTTCCCGAGGCTTGCGCTCAGGTTTGCCCCCACTCCGTAGCACATTTGGGCAGGCAGCGGGAAGCAAAGCCGGCGCTTTCGGTCAGAGCAGGCCGGCGAGGCCAATCAGCGCAGCGGCGACGAAGATCCAGGCCGGGTTCACTCGCGTGAAGAAGGACACAACGGCCACCGCCGCGACAAGTACGCCGATTGCAAGACTATTCACCGCAGCCGAGGCGACAACAAAACCGCTCGCCCCAAGAAGCCCGATTGAGATTGGCAACAGACCCGCCTGAACTACGACGCGCCAGCGTGCGTCTTTGAAGCGCTGCCATACTCCGCCGATGTAGAACGCCAACACGCAAGAGGGGCCGCACATGGCAGCGGTCGCCACCAGCGCACCTAATGCACCGGCCACCTGATAGCCGATCAACGTCACGATGATCATGTTCGGCCCCGGTGTAACCTGCGCGAGCGCAAACACATCGGTGAACTGCCGGTCTGTCATCCATCCCTCGACCTCGACGGCCAAGCGGTGCATCTCGGGGATGGCGGAGTTACCGCCGCCGATGGCGAACAGCGACATCAAGGCGAAATTGGTGGCAAGCGTAACCAGCGCGCTGTTGTTCATTGGCGAAGCCAGGCGACAAGAACGCTCAACGGCACCATAAGGCCAAGGGCGAGATAGAGTGGCCAGCGCAGAACTCCGATCAAGGCGAACGTGCCCAGCGCCAGAAGCGGAGCTATCCAAAGTCGGTCATCAAACAGGTGCCGCGCCATTTTCGCACAGGTGCCCAGCACCAGACCGGCAGCGGCGGCCGCGAGGGTGGCGAGCATTCGCTGCACCTCGGGAACCTGCCCGAAGCGCTCATAGAGCAAGGCCATTATCGAGACGATGAGCAGCGGCGGAACGAGCAAGCCTGCCAATGCGAGCATTGAGCCTGACGCGCCGGCAATACGGCGGCCAAAAACGACGGCCAGATTGATGATGTTGGGGCCTGGGAGAAACTGGCAGAGCGCATAGTCCTCATTGAACTGGCTTGCCGTCAGCCAATTCCGCTCCTCCACGAGCATGCGTCGAGACCACACGAGCACCCCGCCGAATCCGAACACGGCGATGAGCGCGAAGGTCGTCAAAAGCGCCGATCGCGAGGGCGGACTGGGCTGCGGCATCATGGGCTGTGTAACCTTGCCGCAGGACGACACCAAAGCAATTGTGGCGTAAAGGCGTACGAGCGCGTGGGTGCTTCCCCCAGCGCCTATTTTGAGGATTCACAGTTCCACCTTATATTCAGTGGGCCGGCGCAAGCCGGCTATGGCGATAAACGGCCGTCGCAATAAACCC
>JBEVJT010000342.1:0-22869 GCA_040510075.1 Xanthobacteraceae bacterium
GTTCGAAGGCCTGGAGCATGGGTGTGGGCCCGCAGCAATAAAGATGCGCGTCCGGCGGCGCCGCGGCGACAATCCCTGCCACGTCGAGCACTTTGCCTCCGTTCTCGTCATCGAAGTGAAAGCGCGCAGACCCGAACTCCCCAAGGCGTTCCACAAAAGCCATATCGCTGCGGGAGCGGCAGGCGTAATGAAGCTGCCATGAGTGGCCGAGCTTGTGCAGTCGCTGCACCATGCACCAGATCGGCGTAATCCCGATACCGCCCGCGAGCAGGACCACATCGCTTGCGCTCTCCGCCAGGGGAAAATTGTTGCGTGGAGTGCTGATGGTGAGGGTCTGGCCCACGCGCAGTTCCTCATGCACGCAGCGCGATCCGCCCCGGCTTGCCGGGTCGCGCTTCACGGCGATCATGTAGGTTTCCGGGCGCGGTTCGGGCTCCAGCAATGAGTATTGGCGCACGATCCCGTTCGGCAGATGCAAACCGATGTGCGCGCCGGGCGCATAGGAGGGCAGCGGCGTGCCGGCAACGTTGCTGAGCTCGTAGATATTGGTATCCCGTGCAGCGTAGCGGATCGCAGTGATACGGACGCTGAGCAGCGAATCGTTCTTTTGCGAAGCTGCGTCGCCGGCGTTTTTTTCTGCGGTTTCGTTCACTGCGTTCAGTGCCGCGATGCCGTCAGCTCGTCCTGCAGCTCGTACGAGGCGAGGAGATCGTCTACGAGGCCTGTCGCCGATTTCCAGTCGTAGGTCCGGAAACTGTGTCCGGCAGTGACGAACCGCGCCCCGGCATAAAACATTTCGTATTGGGTGTGGCGCGAGCCGAATTCCGAGCCGATTGCATCCCAGGCGGCTTTCAGGAACTTCACCTTCTGCTCCGGCTCCATGGTCGCCGAGCGCTGCGTCTTGCTGATGATTTCCTTGAGCTTCGCGTCGCCGAAGTCGCGGAAAGATGAAGGCAGCATGATGAGCGCGCCGCCCGCAAGCTCCCGCACCACGTTGACGAGCCTGGGATAGAGGTCCTGCGTGAGCACCTGGGCGGAATACATGAAATGCTTGTTGGGTACCCGCCATTCCCCGAATTGCGTGCCGCTCGCCTCCATGCCCGAGAGCATCGCCTCGACCATGCTCGCCTGCGCGGCGAGGTGGCCGAGCTGCTCGCGCACGGAGGGAATATCGGTGGTGCCGATCGCCTCGGTGAGCCGCCGGGCGAGGCCGACTAAAAACCTGATCTTCACCGAGAGCCGGATCTGCGCCTGATAGTTCTGGTACGCGTGGCCCTGCGTGTCGTGGAACTGCGCGCGGCACAGATCGGGATCCTTGTAAACGAACACACGCTCCCAAGGGACCTTGACGTCGTCGAAATACATGAGCGCGTCGTTCTCATCGAAACGTGACGCCAGCGGGTTGTCGAAGACCGACATGGCGCTTGATTCGTATGACTTGCGCGAAAGAACGCGCAGGCCCTTGGCGTTCATGGGCAGCACGCAGGAAAATGCCAGATCCTCCTCACCCGACTTGAGCGGCTGCAGGTTTGCGACCAGCACCTCGTTGGCCATGATCGAACTCGTGCCAAGCATCTTCGCGCCCCGGAGGGTCATCCCGGCCGAGTCCTCGTCGACAATCCGGGCCACCAGGTCTTCCTTCTGCTCGCCCCAGTCCTTGGCACGTTCCGCCTGCGGATTGATGATCACATAGGTGAGAAACAGGTCGTTTTTGCTCGCGTAGTCGAAATAATCGGCGAGTGCCTTGGCGCGTTCTAGACTGCGGCGGCGAAATACCTCGATGCCCATGCGCTGGCCGACGAGGGCAGAGGCGACGTGGTCCGGGGAGCGGCCCAGGAAACCGTACGACACCGCCGCCCAGGCCTGCAGCGCCTTGCGCCGCAGCACCATCTCCTCGTAGCTGCGCGGCATCTGCCAGCCGCGGTTGACGCGGACGTTCGAGCCGTCCGGCAGAAATGTCATCAGCTCGAGGTTCTCCGGTCGCGCCTGGAAATCATAGAGCGAGGCAGCCGAGCGCACCGCGTTGCGAAACGCCGGATGCTCCGTGACATCGCCGGCGAGCTTTCCGTCAATGTAAACGGTGCGTCCGTCGCGCAGCGATTGGATGTGCTCGGCTCCGGTCTTGCAGACAGTCATAAGGGGTTCCTTCCCTCGTCTTCTTGCTGCTCTGGTAGCTTGGCGCGGCTCGTCAGATAGAACAATGGTGCGCAGCTTTTCAATGCCATGAGCCGATGCTAGAGCGGACCAGTGTGGCGGTTCAGAAGTCCGCATCATTCTCGCCGCGAGCCCGAAATGCGGACTTCTGAACCAAAGGCCACGCTAGGTGAATAAGCTGGTAGTGTCCTTAGATCCCGAAGTTCGCAATCGAGCGTGCCGCATAATCATGCGAACTTCGGAATCGGGACACTAGCCTTTTTCTTCTCGGCAATACCTGAAAAATCGGAGAGAGCTGATGAAACTCCTCAACCAAAGCGCTGGCGCGGCTTTGGTCGCGCTCGCACTCACCCTCGTCTTGATCAGCCCCGGCGCGGCGCAGAAGCTTGCCGGTCGCGAGCTGGTTCTTGGGGCGATCGTTCCCAGCAGCGGGCCCTTCGCCGAGTGGGGCCGGACGAACACGGTCACGCTGAAAATGCTGGAGAAGCAGGTGAATGATGCCGGGGGCATCGAGGGGGCCAAGCTGCGCATCGTCATCTACGACGACGCCGCGCGTCCGGCCCAGGCCACGAATGCGCTGCGCAAGCTCGCGGGCGACGACCAGGTGCTGGCTCTTGCGGGTCCGCTGACGAGCAGCACATGCGAGGTTGCTTTCCCGGTCGCAAACGAGATGCAGGTGACCGCCACTTCGCAGGCATCGTCCAAGCCGGGAGTGGCGAAAGCCAATCGCCCCTGGGCTTTCCGCAACACCATCGACGAGGGCATCCTGGCGAAGACCACGGTTCCGTACTTCAAGAACGCTTTCAACATCCGCTCGGTCGCGATCATCTACGATGCCAAGGACGCGACGGCCTCCGTCGTCGGCACGCGCATCATGCCGGCCGTGTTGAAGGAAAACGGCCTTACCATTGTGAATGAGAATGACCTGCTCTCGTTCAACACCGGCGATCTGGACGTGAGCGCGCAGGTAACGAAGATGAAATCGCTCAGTCCGGACGGCGTGATGGTCAGCGCCGATTACAGCCAGGGTGTTACCGTCCTCCGCGAGATGAAGCGCCAGGGATTGATGAAGCCGGTCGTCGGCGCGACGCAGCTCATCTCTTCCGCGATCCTGAAAGCAGCGCCTGAGATTCCGATCGTCTCGCCGGCCACGTTCTACGCGACCATGAAAGCCGAGAAGGCGCAGAAGTTCGTGGCCGCGCTGCAGCCTTTGCTGCGCAAGGAAAGCGGCCTGCCACCCGAGATCGAGCCGAGCATGTATGATGCCAATATCTATGAGATCATGAACATGTATATCGAGGGTGTGAGAAAAGCCGCCGTCACGCTCAAGGCCGAGGATCTGCAAACCGACCGCAAGAAGATCCGGGACCATATGGAGCAGCTCACGGGCTTCGAAGGGCTCGGCGGGCCGATCGGCTTCAACGCCGACGGTGATGCCGTCAAGGCGTTCTACATCGTGCAGGGGCAGAACGGATCGTGGGAAACGAAGGTGCGTGGCTGCAGCGCAGGCTCCGGCTGCTGAGCTAAGTTTGCACCGCTCTGTCCTTTTACACCTCCCCTTGCAGGGAGGTATGAGGACGTCTTAACCCCGGCGCCTGAACGTGCTGCTGCAGCAACTCGTCAACGGCCTTACCCTCGGCGCTGTCTACACGCTGATTGCGCTCTCGTTCTCCCTGGTCATGGGGATATTCGGCATCCTCAATCTTGCGATTGCCGAGCTTTTCATGATCGGCGGTTATCTCGGATTTACCGCGATCGGCGCGCATCTGCCGCTGCCCGTCGCGGTCTTGCTGGGCCTGTGCGGGGGAGCCGTGCTCGCGATCGTTATCGAGAAGATCGCCTACGAGCCCCTGCGCGATGCCTCGCTGATCACACCCATGTTGAGTACGCTCGGCTGCTCGCTCATTCTGCAGAATCTGGCGACGAATCTCTGGGGCTCGGACCCGCTGCAGCTTCCTGATGAATTGCTGGGGGCGCAGTTGCGCTTAGGTCCGGTGACGATCGGTTCGATGCAAGTCGTGGTGCTTGCCGCCTCCGTGCTGCTCGTCGCGGTTCTCGGCCTCGTGATCCAGCGCACGCGCATGGGCCGGGCGGTGCGTGCCGTGGCCGAAAACCGCGATGTGGCGCGCCTGCTTGGTGTTTCGGCAAGCGGCGTCACGCTTCTCGTATTCATTTTGTCGGGCGCGCTCGCGGGCGCAGCCGGTGTTCTCATCGGACTGCATTATGCGGCGATCACGCCTTATGTGGGTGTCGAGACGGGTCTCAAGGCCATCGCCGTCATGGTGGTGGGGGGCGTCACACGCATTTGGGGCGCGCTCGCCGTGGGTCCGCTAATCGGCATGCTCGAAGTGCTCACCGTGGCCTATGGCGGCTCGCAGATTCGCGATCTTGTGGTCTACGGGTTCATGATTCTCATTTTGCTCGTCCGGCCGCAAGGCTTGCTGGGCGGGGGAAAAGTCGACGTGGGACGCGTGTAGTGTCGACGTATTACGCGGGCCTCCTTGCCGATGTCGGCATTCTCTTCCTTGGCGGGCTCAGCGTCTACATCATACTGACCACGGGGCAGCTCTCGCTCGGCAATGCGGGCTTCATGGCCGTAGGCGCCTATGTGGCTTCCTATCTGACCGTAACAGCCGCAGTTCCGATAAGCATCGCGATCCTCGCGGCCGCCATGATCTCGGGCGCAATTGGTGTGCTCGTGGGATTTCCTGCGCTTCGGTTGCGGGGAATCTACCTCGCCATGGCGACGCTCGGCTTCGGCGAGATGGTGCGAAGCTTCTTTTTGATTTTCGAGCCCATGGGAGGTTCGGTCGGATTTCACGGGATGCGGCACATTTCCGCTGCATATATCTGGACCTGGGCCGTGACGGTACTGATGCTGGTGATGCTAATCGAGCGTTCGCGCATCTGGCTGGAAATGCGCGCCATCGACGACGACGAAGTCGTTGCCGAGTTGGTCGGCCTGAATGCCACGCGGATCAAAGTTGGTGCATTTGGCTTGAGCGCAGCAACCGCTGGAGTCGCGGGCGGTTTGTTCGCGCACCACCACGTCTATATCGAACCGGGAAATTTCGGCTTCGAACGATCCATCGACTTCGTGCTCGCGGTGATCCTGGGCGGCTCGACGGTCGCTGCCGGTCCACTGCTCGGCGCGCTGCTGCTTGTGATACTGCCCGAGGCATTGCGATTCTTGGCGGATTGGCGGCTCGCTGCGTTCGGTACGCTGCTCATTGCCGTGCTGCTGCTGCGCCGGCAGGGGCTTCTCGATCGCGCGCTGCTCAGCGGCCGTCTGCGCGCCCCCATTGCATGACTCCGACGGCCGAGGCGCCGCTCCTGCGGCTTGATGCCGTGCACAAATCGTTCGGCGGGGTACGGGCGCTTGCCGGCGTCGCTTGCGCCATCCGGCCAGGTCAGATCGTCGGCATCATAGGGCCGAATGGCGCCGGCAAGACTACGCTTTTCAACGTGATCACCGGCGCCTATCACGCCGACAGCGGCGACGTGCATCTCGATGAGCACCCAATCACGTTCTGGAAACCGCATGAGATTGCGCGCGCGGGCGTGGCGCGCACGTTTCAGAACATCCGGCTGTTTGCGAGCATGACGGTATGGGAGCATCTTCTCGTGGCCCAGCGCCACCGCGAGTCCTGGGCGCGGCGCTTTCTTCCGACGCGCTGGGTTGATCCGGCCGCGCAGTCGCGCGCGCAGGAAGTGCTGGGGTTTTTTGGCCTGGAATGCGCGCGCGAGCGGCCGGCGCGATCGCTCCCCTACGGCATGCAGCGGCGCGTCGAGATGGCGCGCGCACTCTCATCCGACCCGAAGCTCTTGCTGCTCGACGAGCCGGTGGCCGGCATGAACGCGGAAGAGGCCGAAGAAGTGCGCTCGCTGTTGCTCAGGCTGCGCGGAACAGGGATTACCATCTTGCTCATCGAGCACGACATGACTTTCGTGATGAACCTCTGCGATTACCTCTACGTGCTGGATTTTGGCGCGCTCATCGCCCAAGGCACGCCCAGTGAAATCCGCAGCAATCCAGCCGTGCTCAACGCCTATCTCGGGCGCGAGGATAGAGCATGATCTCCGAAAAAAGCATGCCCTCGGGCTTGACCCGAGGGTGGGAACCGGTTCTCGGAAAAGATCATGCTCCACAAAATCTAGAGCGGGATGGCGATTCGCAAAAAAGTCATCCTGTTCTAGTCGCGGGATGGGGTGCCGGCGCGACCCGCGCAATATGCTCAGGCGTGCTTGAGGCTCTCGGGCACCACCCCGCCGCTCTCGGCAAGCTTCTGCATGACTTGCTCGTGCAGCCAGATGTTCATTTCTGCTGAGCCGGTGAGCGCGCCTTTGTAGCCGAGCTCCTGGGCGAGTTCCTTGCGCGCGTTCAAGCTGCTGTCGAGGTTGAGCAGCTTCATCAGGTCGACGATGGACCGCTTCCAGTCGAGGTCCTCATCCTGTTTATCCGCGATGTTCTTGATCATGTCTTCGACTTGCGCACGCGACATGGCTTGACCAGTCGCCTGCGTTCCCGCTGCCGTCGGTGTCCCTTTTGCGGCTGGCGCAGCCGGCGCTGATCCCATACCGGCTTTGGCTGTGCTGGGCCCGGCACTGCTGTGTCCAAAAATAGCCGATGCGATTTTGCCGAAGATGCTCATGTCATGCCTCCTGGATCTGACTGCTTCCGATGCCTAGCGATCTACCGTCCCGCACAATGATCGTTTACGTCACTGCTGGCAAGGTGCAATCGTAATGCCTGGGTTGCAAGGCGTGACTATGCAAACGTCATATGCATGCTGTCGAACGTTCGTCCGCGCCCCGCACAGACGATGAGGCGAAGTCCAGCGTAGCCACCCACCCCGAATTCGTGCCACTATGGGATATCAAGTGGAACTGATCGGGCGGTACATGAATTGGAGGGCATTATGGGTATCATCTGGACGATCATTATCGGCTTTTTGGCAGGATTGATCGCGAGGTTCATCCACCCAGGCGCTTCGAACGAGCCATCGGGCTTTATTCTGACGACCGTGTTGGGAATCGTAGGGGCGTTTGTGGCTACGTTCCTGGGACAGGCGGTCGGCTGGTATCGAGCCGGCGAGGGTGCCGGTTTGATAGGAGCGGTCGTTGGTGCCGTGATCGTGCTTGTCATTTGGGGAATATTTGCGGGTCGCAGTCAAAGAGGAGTTTAGGAAAATGGCCGATACGCGTGGCTATCCGTCCATGACGGCATTGTTGGCGCTCCTTGCGATGGCGGGCTATCAAAATCGTGAAAAGATCGGGGAGTGGCTGAAGACGGCGCAGCGCAAAATGGAGCCCGGCGCGCAAGGACCTGGAGCAGGCGCGCAAGGGAATCTCCCGGGAAACCTCGGTGGAATGCTGGCGGGAAGCAGCGTCGGGGAGATGTTGAGCAAGGGGCTGAGCGATCTGGTCGACAGATTCAAAAAGGCCGGTCACGGTGAGGCAGCCGATTCTTGGGTCGGTCACGGCCCAAACAAACAGATTGCGCCTCCTGCACTGGAAAAAACGATCGGGCCAGACATATTGGACACATTGTCGCAGCAGACCGGACTGTCTCGAGAAGAGATCGTGGCGAGGCTCTCAAAAAACCTCCCCGAGGCAGTCGACAGGTATACCCCGCAGGGCCGAATTCCCACTCCTTCTGAGAGTGGCATGTGAGGCCGCACGCAGAGCGTCTGAGTTCGTCTCCCACCAAAGGGGGTTAGCCTGAGAGGTTACACCCCTTGAGCGCGCCGGAGTTTGCCGCCCGCAATGAATATGGATGCTCGAACTCCGCAGTCTTGAAGTCCGATACGGCGCAATTGTTGCGGTGCGCGCCGTTGATCTTAAAGTCGAACGCGGGGAGATCGTCACGCTCATCGGCGCCAATGGGGCCGGTAAGAGCACGATCACGCGAGCGGTGGCGGGCCTTCTGCCCTTTGGCGGCGAAGTTCTTTATCAGGGCCGCAGTCTCCGGGGCGCTCCTGCAGAGGATATCGTGCGGTCGGGCATTGCGCTCGTCCCGGAAGGCCGCGGCATTCTCGGCCGCATGACGGTGCGCGAAAACCTGCTCATGGGTACCTATTGCCGGCGGGACCGTTCGGTCGCGCAGACGCAAATTGCAACCATGCTGGAGCGCTTTCCCATTTTGGCGGAACGCCGGAATGTGCTTGCGAGCCTCCTCAGTGGTGGCGAGCAGCAGATATTGTCCATTGCGCGCGCGCTCCTCACCGAGCCGCGTTTGCTCATGCTTGACGAGCCATCGCTCGGGCTTGCGCCGAAATGGGTCACGCAGGTGTTCGGTCTTCTCTCAGATCTGCGCCGGCTGGGCATCACCATTCTGCTCGTCGAACAGAAGGCGCGACAGGCTTTGCGTATCGCGGATCGCGCCTACCTTCTCGAAACGGGGCGCGTGGTCGCCTCCGGTTCCGCTGCCGCTCTCGCGCAGGATTGCGTGGTATCTGATACGTTTCTCGGCGGCCACGCATCGCAGCGGAACACATCCGTACTGTAGTTCAGCCGAATACTTCTGTGTTTTCTGACAGCCGAACTCCTGCGCGCTGATTTCTGAATGCCGCTGCTTGCAGGAGGCCCCTACAGGGAATGCTCATTCGTTTCAGATGCGCGCGGCCGCGTGGATCGCGGCGCGCACGCGCTGATAGGTGCCGCAACGGCAGATATTCGTAATGCTCGCGTCGATATCGGCATCGCTGGGTCGCGGCTTCTCCTTGAGCAACGCCGCCACGGCCATGATCATCCCGGACTGGCAATAGCCGCATTGAGGCACATCATGCTCGATCCAGGCCTTCTGCACCTTGTGCAAGGCGCCGTTCTCGCTCAGCCCCTCGATGGTCGTGATCTGCCGTCTCCCGACGCTGCCGACCGGCACGGAGCACGAGCGCGCCGGTACTCCATCGATGTGAACTATGCAGGCGCCGCACTGGGCAATGCCGCACCCGTATTTGGTCCCGGTCAACCCGATGCTGTCCCGCAAAATCCACAGAAGCGGCGTTTCCGGATCGACATCGAGCTCGTAGTTTCTGCCGTTCACGTTCAGCCCAAGCATCCGTACTCCATTCAGAGACTCAGAGTTGATTCCCTGAAATTTAACGCTCTGCTGCCCCGCCCGCTAGCGCATTACGCCCCTGGCGCAAAAACGACGGATGGAACCGTGCTCGCTGCCGGGTCTTGTTGTGGCGCAGTCTTCCTTGAGCGCGTGTGAATGGCCAACGAGCTTATCCCAATTCCGCTTACCGCCAGGACCGTGCATTTGTGCGTCGACATGCAGCGCATATTCTCGACCCAAGGTCCCTGGCCGACCCCCTGGATGGAGCGCGTGCTGCCCGTGGTTGCAGAACTGGCGGGGCGCCATCCCGCTCGCACGGTTTTCACACGATTCATTACGCCGAGGCGGCCGGACGACATGCCGGGGATGTGGCAGCGTTATTACACGCGCTGGCGAGGAGCCACGCGGGAGTGCCTTGACCCGGAGCTCCTCGAGCTTCTGCCGCCCCTTGCGCGGCTCTGCCCCCCTGCCGTCGTGATCGACAAATCCAGGTATTCCGCCTTCGCCGAGCCTGCGCTGTTCGCGCACCTGCAGGCACGAGGCGCCGATGGCCTGATCGTCACCGGCTCAGAAACCGACGTCTGCGTTCTTGCCACCGTGCTCGGCGCGGTCGATCTCGGCTATCGGTTGATCCTGGTGACCGACGCGGTATGCAGTTCCTCGGACGAAGGCCATGACGCTCTGCTGCAGGTATACAATCGGCGCTACAGCGAGCAGATCGAGACGGCCACTGCGCAGGCCATCTTGTCCCGGTGGCATTGATACCCATGCGCTCGCGGTGGGAATGTCTGATCGTGGGCGGCGGCCCCGCCGGACTCACTGCTGCAATCTACCTCGCGCGTTATCGACGGCGCGTTCTGTTGGCTGATGCGGCCAACAGCAGGGCCGAAGCTATTCCCAAGAGCCACAATCATCCGGGCTTCGCCGGCGGCGTTTCAGGACATGAATTGCTTGCGCGGTTACGCCGGCAGGCGCGGCGTTACGAAGTCGAGATAATGAACGTGAAGATAGAAAAACTGGAGAAGTCGAATGGCCATTTTGTCGCGAAAGGCGCTGGCGCGCCGCTGGAGGCAGATCGTGTGCTACTGGCAACCGGAATAACGGACGCGAGTCCAGCGCTTCCCGGTTTGCAACGGGCCATCGCAAACGGGCTCTTGCGCTATTGTCCTATCTGCGACGGTTACGAAGCGCTCGACAAGAAGATCGCAGTGGTCGGCCCGTTGCAACATGCTTGCAAGAAAGCGGTGTTTCTTCGCACCTATTCGCGATCAGTAACCGTCCTCCCGCTCGATGGCGCGGATGGGCGGAGCGCGAGCCTGCGCGGGCAAGGGATCGAGCTTGCACCGGCGGCGCCGGAGCATTTTCAGCAGAGTTCATCTGGCGTGTCCGTCAGACTGCAAAATGAGCAGTGGCGGGAATTTGATGTGCTCTATTCCGCGCTCGGGTGCATCGTGCATTCGGAACTTGCGACCGCATTGGGGGCGCGCTGCAATGAGCTGGGGAATCTCGAGGTCGATTCCTCGCAATGCACGTCAATCGAGGGCCTGCCATGCGGCAGGTGACGTAGTCTCCGACCTGCACCAGTTCAGTGTCGCGGAAGGCCATGCCGCCATCGCGGCAACCGCCATTCACAACGGCCTGCCGCGCAATTTCAGATGAAATTCTCTTCCCCCGAGGGCAGAGCGTTATTCCTTATGATGCGCGGCCATGTACGCCAGGGTTTGCTTTCGCTTGACGACTCTCCCCCGCTTGGCGGGAAAGCGACGAGAGGCTCTCCTCGAGCTTGTCCTTGAGCGTACGACTCAAGCGCTCCTCGAGGAAAGCAACTACGGCTGTTTCCTGCGGCGTGAGCGGATCCTTGCGCGCCTCCTGCTCCGCTTCGTCTTTGATCTGCAATGAAAGTTGCCCTTCCGCATAGGCTTGCAGGATCTCCGGGTGCACGTAGCACTTCCGGCATATGGTGACGGTGTTGCCGAGCCGCGCCGCCACCTGCTCGATTGCCGCCTTGATATTCCGCTTGAGCGCCGCTTTGCCTTCGAAGCCCTCAACCTCGTGCAACGCAAGCGCGGCCAAAACGGTGCCGTGCCACGTCCTGAAATCCTTCGCGCTGATCTCCCGTCCGGTGATTTCCCGCAGGTAAGAATTGACATCGGAGGAGGTCACGTTCCTGAGCTCGCCGCTTTCGTCGAAATATTGGAACAGCTCCTGCCCGGGCAGTTCCTGGCACGCGCGAACGATCTTCGCGATGCGCCGATCGCGCACCTGTAATCGCCAGATCTTGCCGCCTTTGCCCTTGAAGTGAAACTTCAAGTCGGATCCGTTGACCGCGACGTGCCGGTTGCGCAACGTGGTCAAGCCATAGCTCTTGTTGTCCTTCGCGTAGCTGTCGTTGCCGACGCGGATGAGCGTTGCTTCCATGAGGTCGACAATCGTCGCCAGCACTTTGTCGCGTGAAAGGCCGTTTAGCCCCATGTGCTCCTTCACCTTGGCGCGGATGGCTGGCAGGCTTTTGGCGAACTCTACGATATGCTCGTATTTGGTGGTGTCGCGGATCTCGCGGAAAGCCGGATGGTAGCGGTACTGCTTGCGCCCCTTTGCATCTCGCCCGGTTGCTTGCAGGTGGCCGTTGCTCTTGGAGCAGATCCAGACGTCGGTCCAGGCCGGCGGGATCGCGAGCTTGCGGATGCGCTTGATAATGGCTTTGTCGTGGATCTCGGTGCCTGACACCCCGAAATAGACAAAGCGGGAGCGGCATTTCTTCCGGCGGATGCCGGGCTCCATGTCACTGACATAGGTCAGCCCGGCATTTTCGGCGGCTTCCTGCGGGTCCGCGGGCGAGCCTTCCGAGACAGAAGAATTTGGCGCGAGCAATCTTCACCTCCAGCGAGGCAATCTCGTTGCGGGGGTGCGGGTTCCAATATCGCCTGTTGTCATCTGAAAAATGAGCTTTGCGGGTCCGCTGGAACCGCGCGCGCATTCCACGATTGAGGTCAGACGCGCCGGGGCTGCCGGATCGAACCCCCTGGCTCGATCGCGATGCTACATTAGCTCCACGCACCCCGGCGGCTGTTCCGGCAGCCACGCGATCCCTATGCTAAAGCCTGCGGAGTTGCGAACGCGTGGAGGAATCATGAGCTGGCAACCTGCGCAAGACCCGGTGCCCGGCGACCGCTTTTCTTGTGACGCCGTCGAGACGGTCATCGTGCCGCGCGCGCGAGACCTCGGCGGTTTCGAAGTGCGCCGGGCGCTTCCGTCTGTGCAGCGCCAGATGGTGGGCCCGTTTATCTTCTTCGATCAGATGGGCCCCGCAGCATTTCTGTTGGGAGCGGGACTCGACGTGCGGCCGCATCCACATATCGGATTGTCCACGCTCACTTATCTCTTCGATGGCGAAATCATGCACCGGGACTCGCTCGGCACCGTAATGGCGATCCGTCCCGGCGAGCTGAACTGGATGACTGCCGGACGTGGCATCGCGCATTCCGAACGCACGCCGCCGCTGTTGCGCCAGACCCCCGGCACAAAGCTGTTTGGAATCCAGAGCTGGGTTGCGCTTTCGCGAGAAGACGAAGAAACCGCGCCAGGCTTTTCCCACTACGGCGCGGGCGAAATCCCGCTTGTATCGGGCGAGGGCAAGACGGTGCGCGTCATCGCCGGGTCCATTCTCGGCAAGACCTCCCCGGTGAAAACTTCAAGCGCGATGTTCTATGCGGATGTGGCGCTCGCTGCCGGCGCCGCCGTCCCGCTCGATCCCGACTACGACGAGCGAGCGATCTACACGGTTTCCGGTGAACTCGACATCGCCGGGGACATCTTTGGCCCGGCACATCTCCTGGTTTTTCGGCCGGGGGATCGCATTACCGTAAAGGCCCGCAGCGATGCGCGTTTCTTGATGCTCGGCGGCGAACCCATGGATGGGCCGCGCTTCATCTGGTGGAATTTCGTTTCTTCGCGCAAGGAACGCATCGAGCAGGCCAAGGCCGACTGGCGTCAGGCGCGGTTTGGCAGCGTGCCGGGAGATTCGGAGTTCATTCCGCTTCCGGAGCCGGAGCCCAAAGTGGTCAATTATCCCTGAGCGTGCGGGCTGCGCGGTTGTGCTGCGCGAGTACATGCTCGCTCCTCTAACGCTGTAGACCGCTTCGCTCGCATTGGATCGCAGAGCGCGCCGGCGGAGCGACATCAGGGTTGGCTGTCCCGGATTTCGCTGCCGCTCAATCCGGGCTACGAAATCGATATGACCGAAAACGTGCGCGATCCGGTATGCGGAATGGCGGTAGACGACACGTCTCATCGCCACGAGCACCACGGCCGCACGTACTACTTCTGCTCGCGCGGCTGTCTCGCGAAATTTATCAGCCAACCTGACAAGTATCTGGCGCCGCAAGTCAGCCAGCCGGCTGCGTCAGGCGCGATTTACACCTGTCCGATGCATCCCGAGATCAGACAGGCGGACACGGGCGCCTGTCCCATATGCGGCATGGCTCTCGAGCCGGTACTCGTCTCGGCAGAGGCGGCTGCGAATCCCGAGCTTGCCGACATGCGCCGGCGTTTCTGGATCGCGCTTGTGCTGGCGCTTCCGGTCGTGGTGCTGGAAATGGCCGGCCATTTGATCGGGGCAATCCCGCACCTCAGCCACACCGCTTCCAACTGGATCCAGCTGTGTTTGGCGACGCCGGTCGTGCTTTGGGCGGGCTCGCCCTTTTTCGTACGCGCATGGTGCTCGCTGCTCACGCGCAATCTCAACATGTTCACGCTTATTGCAATGGGGACGGGCGTTGCATGGCTCTACAGCGTCATTGCGACCTTGGCCCCCGGCATTTTTCCCGCCGTGTTTCGCAGTGCCAGAGGTGCGGTTGCGGTCTATTTCGAGGCCGCGGCCGTAATCACGGTGCTTGTGCTTCTCGGGCAGGTGCTGGAACTGCGAGCGCGCGAAAGCACGAGTGGTGCAATCCGCTCGCTGCTCGACCTCGCGCCCAAAACGGCGCGGCGCATCCTGTCAGGTGACCGAGAAGAGGAGGTGCCGCTCGAACGCGTTCAGGTCGGAGATCAGCTGCGGGTGCGGCCGGGCGAGAAGGTGCCCGTCGATGGACTCGTGCTCGGGGGACGCAGCGCCGTGGACGAGTCCATGGTGACGGGCGAGTCCATGCCGATAGCCAAAGAAGTCGGTGCAAACGTCATCGGCGGCACCATGAATCATTCGGGGAGCCTCGTTATCGAAGCTCGCAAGGTCGGCCGCGACACTGTGCTGGCGCAGATCGTGAATCTGGTCGCAGAAGCACAGCGGAGCCGCGCGCCCATCCAGCGGCTCGCCGATCAGGTTTCGGCTTGGTTCGTGCCAACGGTGATCGCCATCGCATTTCTTGCGTTCACCACATGGGCGGTCTGGGGTCCCGAGCCGCGCATGGCTTTCGGGCTGGTCGCAGCCGTGGCGGTGCTGATCATTGCCTGCCCGTGTGCGCTGGGATTAGCGACGCCGATGTCCATCATGGTGGGGGTAGGGCGCGGAGCGCAGTCGGGCGTGCTGATCAAGAACGCCGAAGCGCTCGAGCGAATGGAAAAGGTGAACACGCTCGTCATCGATAAGACCGGCACCTTGACGGAAGGGAGACCCGCCGTGACCGCGATTGTTGCGGCTGATGGTTTTTCCGAAACAGCGGTGTTGCGCCTTGCTGCGAGCGTCGAGCGCGTCAGCGAGCACCCGATCGCGCTCGCAATCGTGCGGGCCGCCGAGGAGCGCAGCATATCGCCGGCCGCCGTGCTCGATTTCGACACGCAAGCGGGGAGGGGAGCGGTTGGCACAGTCGAAGGCAGCCGGGTTGTGTTGGGCAATGCGAGATTTCTCGCCGAGCTCGGCATCGATCCGGGCGCGCTTGCCGGGCAGGCAGGAGCGCTGCGCCAGGAGGGGGCCACAGCAATCTTCCTGGCGGTCGACGGGAACGCCGCTGCCGTCTTTGCGATCGCAGATCCCGTCAAATTGTCCACGCCGAAAGCGCTGCGAGATCTCAAGGCAGAGAACATCCGTGTGGTGATGCTCACCGGAGACAATTGGACGACCGCTAGGGCGGTCGCCCGCCGTCTCGGTATCGAGGAAGTCGAAGCGGAGGTGTTGCCAAAAGCAAAAGGCGACGTCGTTCAGCGCTACAGGGCGGCGGGGCGTGTCGTGGCCATGGCGGGCGATGGCATCAACGATGCTCCCGCCCTTGCAGCGGCGGACGTGGGCATCGCGATGGGAACAGGAACGGATGTCGCCATGGAAAGCGCAGGGATCACACTGCTCAAGGGCGATCTCACCGGCATCGTGCGGGCGCGCCGCCTGTCAGCTGCGGTGATGCGCAATATCAGGCAAAATCTGTTTTTCGCATTCATCTATAATGCGCTTGGGGTGCCGATCGCAGCCGGCATCCTCTATCCGTTTTTAGGTATCCTCCTGTCTCCGGTCATTGCCGCCGCCGCCATGGCATTCTCTTCCGTAAGCGTTGTGGCTAATTCGTTGCGCCTGCGCGGCGTGCAGCTTTCGTAAATCTCGTCTCCCGCCCGTCTCTTGCGGGAGGGACGCAAGTGGTTGCGCTCGGCGCGTTAACCGCTGGAACACAATTTGTTAGCCAAACGTGCCGTATTTTGTATCGTCCGGCAAAAGCGAGTGGAGGTACGTTCTCATGCGGCGATGGCGGCGCAAGATGTCAGGTGCGATGTGCGTCGCCGATTTCCGCGACGGCAGTGGAGCTCAAGCGTGCAGACTCGAGAACATTTCCAATGGCGGCGCGCGGCTGTCGGGCTTCGTGCAAATAAACGCAGTGCCTGAGTTCATTGCGCTGTTCGTCAGGGATCGACAAGTTCTCAAACGCGATTGCAGAGTCGTATGGCGCGCGCGACGTCGGCATACAATTCCTCACTCCGCCCACCCCGGTCAGGCTCGGCCAGGTCGACTTACTTATCAGGCACGCGTAAAACCAGCTTTCCCTGAATCGGGCTGCAGACATCGTCCGCTCGTCCAGCACGCGCCGGGAATGAGCGCAAACAGCCTCGTTGCGCCACCGTCCTCCGTGCAGCTTTTCAAGGCAGCGGATTGGTGATCTACTCATAAAGCTGAGCGGTCATTCGGGAGGACGGCATGAACCTCACCGGCATGCTGCACGGATCGCGGCTACTGCGGTTCGTGGATTTCCCGGCTTCCGAAGTGTTGGGGCCCGAGGCAAGCGAAGATGAAATCCGCAGCCTCATCGACCGGCACAAGCTCATCTTCATCAAGCCGATCTTCAAGGGTGGCGTGGGCAAGAAAGGCAAGTCAGGCCTCATAGGCAAGGCTTCCGACCTCAAGACCGCTCTGGCGGAAAAAGAGCGTCTCTATTTCGCCAAGCACCAGCACGGCAATGCAACGGCGCACGCAAATGGCGTCACGTTCGAGGGCGGGGTCCCGGCCCAGCACGAGGTCTATTTTTCCATCAGCGACTCGAGCGAGTTTCGCGCGCCCACGATGACCATGACCCACATGGGGGGCATGGATATCGAGGAACTCGACAAAAAAGTGGTTGCGCAGGTCCCGTTCGAAGGTCTCACCGGGCTGAAGGCCTTCGTTGTCGCGAACGCGTTGAGCGATATCGGCGCGCCGAAAGAGATCATTTCGCCGCTGGTGCAGCACCTGCCGAAGCTCTGGGAGCTGATGCATCACTATGGCATGACCACGCTCGAGCTTAATCCGATCCGCATGCGGCCGGGCCGGGACGGCCGATTGACGCCGGTCGCGTGCGACTTCAAGTGCGGCTTCGATCGCGACGATCCGCGCTGGCAGCGGCTCGATCTTCCCGACCACCTGTTTGCCGCCGATGCTTCCGAGTTCGAGCAAGAGGTGAATCAGCTCCGCACGCATCAGGGCCAGTCCGACGTCTTCGTCGTCAATCCGCAGGGAACGATTCTGGCGCCCACCTTCGGCGGTGGCGCAAATTCCCTGGTCACGCAGGTGCTCGGCGAGGCTGCGATCATTTCGTCGGATTTCGGCGGCAATCCCCCGTACGAAAAAATGAAGGAAGTCGCGCGCATCTGCTACAAGCATTGGCTCAAACAGACCAACGTGCTCTTCATCATCGGCGGGAAATCGAACAACACCGACATCTATGAAACCTTCCGCGCCATGGGCGATGCGCTGCGCGAACATTTCAGCCGTACCGGGCGCTCGCCGCTCTACGTGGTCGTGGGGCGTGGCGGGCCGAACCTTGTGCGCGGGATGGGGGCGCTTGCCGATGTGTGCGACTCGCTCGGACTGCCTTATCGCTTCTTTGGCTTCGACAGCGCGATCTCGGAAGTCGTGAATTACGCAAAAAAGGTTGACGCCTGGATGCGCGCGGGCGGACGCGGCGAGATCGCCGCCTCCATGGGCCTTTCTATTAGCGCCTGAGTCGCATCGATCCGGAGTCGCGTATGTTCAAGAAGGGTATTGCAGCTTTTCCGTATTATCTGGGCATCGATTCCCTCGAGCAGGTTGCAACCCGCGATAACAGGGTTTGCGTGCTCAATATCCTGGGCGGCGAATCCCGGCAGGTCACCCCGGTGAGCCATGCCTTCTCGGGGGGCAACGTGGTGTTCGGCACGTCTCCGGGCCGGCGCGGGCAGACGCTGCCAACGCCTGCGGGAGATATCCCGGTCTACAACAACGTCCGCGAAGGCCTCGATGACGGCCTCGCCTTCGATACTGGCGTCGTCTACTTGCCGCCATCCGGTGTGCGCGACGGCGTGGCCGAGCTCGTACGCGTCAACCCCGGTCTGCGCAAGATCGTGATGATAACGGAGAAGGTCTCGGTGCACGATGCGCGCGAAATCCGCGCCATCGGGCAGGCGAACGGCATCGACGTTTTCGGCGCCAACTGCCTCGGCGTTGCCGATTCCTGGAACCGCGTGCGCATCGGCGGTGCGCTTGGCGGTGACAATCCGGATGAAGTCTTGCTCAAGGGGTCAGTTGCGATCTGCTCGAATTCGGGTGGATTCACGACCACGATCGCGCAGTATCTCGGCACGGAAGGGTGGGGGACGACGACGCTCGTCTCCTCTGGAAAGGACGTGTACATCCACTACGCGGCGCGGGATTTCGCGCATGCCTTCAACAACGATGCGCGCAGCAAGGCAGCCGTGCTCTATGTCGAGCCGGGCGGATATTACGAGCACGACCTCGTTTTCACAAAACCTGTTGTGGTCTGCGTTGTCGGCCGCTGGAAATCCAAGCTCACGCGCGCGGTCGGGCACGCCGGTGCCATGGCCGGCTCGGGCGACAGGGCTGAGGACAAGGAACGCTGGTTCATGGAGAGCTTCGGGGTCGATTCCGTATTCACGCCCGAGCAACCCGTGTTCTCGGCAAAGGGCGCCCTTGTCGCCAACATCGCTGATATCCCCGCTGCACTGACCGCGGTGATGGCCCTCAACCAGATCCGGCCCGATTTCACGCCGCGCGGCAGTTTGGCGCTCAAACCGTGGCTGGCGAACGATCAATGCCTGAAGCTTCCTCCGGAGCTGTCTCTGCCGGCGGTGGAGGCCGTTCCGCCGTACAACAGCCAGATCGTTGCCCTGCGCCAGCAGATCGGCGCCGTCATCCCGCGCCAGAACATGAAGGACAAGTCCGGCGCGACGGTGATGGATGCAAAAACGCAGGTGACCAGCGTGCACGGGCATTCGGTGCTCGATCTCGCGCTGTTGCCGCTGGAGGCTAATTTCGCGCTGCCGCTCGTGCACGAGATTGCCGGCGAAAACGATCGTGCCATGCTCGACATCGCCGTTGCGGCAGAAACCAATCTCGTAGGCGATCCGGTGCTCGCTGCAGCGGATGCGGCGCGCGCAGCGGGCAACTCGCCCAATACCATCATGGCAGCCGCAGCCGCGATCGTCGGACCCAAGCGGGTCGAGCGAACGCTTGCCTGTGCGGCAAAGCTGATCGACTTGTTTGCGCATTCCGGCCTGATCGATGGGCACGACGAGGAGTTCGACTGCCGCGCCATCAAGGCTGACGAAGCAACGCGCGCGCTGTTTGCGGCCACGCCCGGCGAGGCGGCCGATCCGCGCCCCGAAGCAATGCTCAAGGCAGTGCATGACCGTGGCGGGCGTTCCGTTTTCTTGAAATTCCTCCAATCGCTTGGCGTGCGGCCGTCCCGCGACGCCATTCTTGCTGCGATTGCCATGACGATTGCGTGGGGTCCATTGATGCGAAAGCGCATCTCGCGCCTGACCGCGCAGACGCTTCCCTGGTATCTGCGTCTCTATGGCGTGATGATCGGCGCTTCCATTGCGGGCCGGCATCATCAGCATGGCAGCCTCTGGGATATCTCGCGCGAGGAGCGCTTCAGCCGCTGGAGCATGGCGGATATCCTTTTCCTCGCCTTAACCGGCAAGAAACCGACGCCAGCCGAGGCGCGGCCGCTGCAGATCCTGATCGGGCTCCTGATTTCCAATGGTCCGGGGTCGATCTCCGCCCAGGGGGCCAAGGGCGCCGTGGCTGCCGACGGCCCGCAGACGCCTGGGCGCGTGCAGATCAATAAGGCGATGGTGGGCTTTTTGACTCATAGCGGCTACAGCCACGGCGGCAACGGTTATGAGGGCATGGCCTTCCTCATCGACCGGTTCAAGGACGTCGATCTGAAAGATCCGACCGATCGCAACCACGGCATCGATCTCAAGGCCATGGCGACTCGCTATGCGGAGACGTATCGGGACGAGAAGTCACAATCGAAAGAGGTGGGACTCGACGGCCCGCGCGCACTGCCGGGCGTGCATCATCCGATCTTCCGGGGCAAGCCGGTCAATTACGATCCACGCGAACGGTTCATTGCCGAGTTCATGGAGAAGCGCGGCGACTACAACATTTTCCATGCGTTCTACCGCGCGCTGGTGCAGGCGCTCTATGACGTGGGTGCGACGCGCTACGTTTTCTGCGTCAACGTGGACGCGGTGATTGCGGCGCTCCTTCTCGCCGTGCTGTGGAAAGAGTACCAGTCCGGCGTCCTGACCGAGAAGGACCTGGAAACTGCGGCTTTCAACGTGTTTCTCTATGGGCGCATGATCGGCGCTGCCGCCGAAATCGACGACCACGTCAATCGAGGCCGCAACATGGATACGCGAACGCCGCAGGAGCAGTGCGCATTCGTCGTTTGAGAAGTGGCGCGAGCGGAGGGAGCATGCGCTTGCGGGCTCTGCCCAGAACGGCGGCCTTCCGGGCCGACATGCGCCCAAACTACCGCTGAGTCGCAGGCGACGTGACGAACGGATTCCGCGCGCACGATCCGCCATTGCCGGAGATCGACGCCTGGCACTGCTCGAAGGAGTAGAAGCTACAGTCGTTAAGGCCGGTGCCGTAATGGGCGCACCAGAGCCCTTGCCGCCCTCCGGCGCACCCGAACAAGCATACCGAGACGAAGACCATCGCGAGGGCCGTTAATTTCCGCATGCTGATCTCCTGCTCCTAGAGCTTGATCCCGAAAAGTGGAACCGGTTTTCGGAAAAGATCATGCTCCATAGATAGCTAGAGCAGGATGGCGACTCGAATAAAAGTCATCCTGCTTTAGACAGGCGAGTATAGCGTACGCGGAACCAATTTCATCCGTGCTGGACAGAGCATCTCTGCATGAGTCACTCTCTTTCCATGCAGGACACGGAGTTGAGCGTGCGTGAAATCCTGGGCGGTAAGGCGCCCCCGGACGCGCCGGTTACGGTTCGGGGATGGGTGCGCACCCGACGGGACTCGAAGGCAGGCATCTCGTTCGTGCATGTATCGGACGGATCGTCGTTTCATCCGCTCCAGGTGGTCGCGCCGAACACGCTCTCCAACTACGCCGACGAGGTGCTCAAGCTCACCACCGGCTGCGCCGTCGAGGCGACCGGCACAATCGTGCCGTCGCCGGCCAAGGGGCAGCCCTTCGAGATGCAGGGCAGCGCCATCAAGGTGATCGGCTGGGTCGACGACCCCGACACCTATCCGATCCAGCCGAAGCCGCACACGATGGAGTTTCTGCGCGAGGTGGCGCATCTGCGGCCGCGGACGAACGTGATCGGTGCAACCACGCGGGTGCGGCACACGCTGGCGCAGGCGATGCATCGCTTTTTCGCCGAGCGCGGCTTTCTCTGGGTCAATACGCCCATCATCACCTCGTCAGACGCCGAGGGAGCGGGGGAGTTGTTTCGCGTATCGACGCTCGATCTGGCGAACCTCGCACGGACAACAGATGGCAAGGTCGACTTTGCTCAGGACTTTTTCGGGCGCGAAGCATTCCTGACCGTCTCCGGCCAGCTCAATGTCGAGGCCTACTGCCTCGCTCTGACGAAGGTCTACACCTTCGGACCTACTTTCCGCGCGGAGAACTCGAACACCAGCCGACACCTCGCAGAGTTCTGGATGATCGAGCCGGAGATCGCCTTTGCCGATCTGTCCGACGATGCGGATCTGGCAGAAGCGCTGCTGAAATATACCTTCGGAAAACTACTCGAAGAGCGTCAGGAGGATCTCGAGTTCTTCGACCAGCGCGTCGAAAAAGGACTGCTTGCGAAGTTGGAAGGAATCGTGGGCTCGGACTTCGTGCGCATGGATTACGGCGAAGCGATTGCAGTCCTGGAGCGGTCCAAGGAAAAGTTTGAATTTCCGGTGCGTTGGGGAGTGGACCTGCAGTCGGAGCACGAGCGCTACCTGACCGAGAAGCACGCGCGCAAGCCGGTGATCGTGATGAACTACCCAAAGGACATCAAGGCCTTCTATATGCGTGTCAACGAGGACGGCAAAACCGTTGGGGCTATGGATGTGCTCGCGCCGGGGATTGGCGAGATCATCGGCGGCAGCCAGCGCGAGGAACGTCTTGACATGCTCGACGTCCGCATGGCCGAACGCGGCATCGATAAGGAGCATTACGGCTGGTATCGCGATTTGCGCCGCTACGGGACGGTGCCGCACGCGGGCTTCGGCCTTGGACTGGAGCGCACGCTTGCCTATGTGACCGGCCTTACCAACGTGCGCGACGCCATCCCTTTTCCGCGCACCCCCGGGAACGTGCGGTATTGATGCGCTAGCGCGGGCCTATGCGCAGGGGGATAGGCAGGCGCTCCGGCAGTTTTCCCAAAAGCTGCAGTGCGGCCAGCATGGCCACGATGTAGCCGTAAGGCCCAAGCCCTGCGATGACGGCCTTGACCGCGGACGACAGCTGCGAATGCCGGTGCAGCTCGTCACGCGCGTGAATGTTGGAGATGTGGACCTCGATGATCGGCCCCTCGAAGGTCTTGCAGGCGTCGATCATGGCAATTGAGGTGAACGAATAGGCGGCGGGATTGATGATGATCGCGTCCGCATCCTGGCGCGCCGCCTGAATGAGGTCGATGAGTACACCCTCATGGTTCGACTGATGGAACGAGAGCTGCGCGCCGGCGAATTTGGCGAACTCCTCGCAGCTTGCCTTGATGGCGGCAAGCGTGGTCGAGCCGTAGATGTGCGGCTCGCGCGCGCCAAGCAGGTTGAGGTTTGGCCCGTTGAGAATCATCAGGCGCATGGAGGTCCTTCGCTTCCGCTGATCTTCTGATTGCGCACTGCTCAGATTGGCAAAACCTATCCACCTACCAGCATGATCAGCATATCGATATCGCTGGTACAGTGCTTCCGTAGTCCAATGAGCGGCTGATACTCGGGCGAACCGTACCAG
>JBEVJT010000343.1:0-20861 GCA_040510075.1 Xanthobacteraceae bacterium
TATGAAGAGGTGCGCGTCAGGTGCGCGGATCGCGATCTGCATTCGGGGTTGTTTGGAGGAGCGGCACTAAACCCGCTGCGAGTGCTCGCCAGCATTCTCGGCAGCATGCACGATGCATCTGGCCGGGTGGCGATCCCCGGCTTCTACGAGGGCGTAAGGGAGCTGCCTGCGACCATCAAACAGCAACTTGCGGGACTTGAGCTAAGGGCTGACGAGTTTCTTGGTGCCGTGGGTCTCAACGTCCCCGCCGGCGAAAAGGACCGCATGCTGATCGAGCAGATCGCGACGCGTCCCACCGCGGAAATCAACGGCATAATAGGGGGCTACACGGGAGAGGGGGCAAAGACGGTTATTCCGGCAAAAGCAATGGCCAAGGTGTCATTTCGACTCGTCGCCGGCCAGGACCCCCAGACGGTGCGTGCGTCTTTTCACGAATTCGTCCGGGCACGTCTTCCCCCGGACGCAAGGGTCGACTTCACGAGCTACTCGGAAGCACCTGCGGTTGAAATTGGATTTGATAACCCGCAACTGGGCAAGACTCGCACGGCGCTTCTTGAAGAATGGGGAAAATCGCCGATCACGGTCGGCGAGGGAGGCAGTATTCCCATCGTCGCTGATTTTAAGCGCGTGCTCGGTATGGATACGATCATGGTCGGCTTTGCGCTCGATGATGATCGCGTGCATTCACCGAACGAGAAATTCGACCTGACCTCATTCCATAAGGGCGCCCGCAGCTGGGCCCGAATTCTGGCCGCCCTTGCCGAATGAACTAGTTCCTGTGGTTTAGGTGGGCTTTTTGCGCGCCCCAGTCGGAATGCGAGCTGGCCAGGAAACGATACGATCCTCGAGTTCCGCCTCCGGCACCTCTTCCTCGCTCGCTCCGATGCGACCGCGTACCGAAATACCCGCTGCGTGAACCGTTTCCGGATCCTGCGAGACAAGCGGATGCCACCAGTAGAGATCATGCCCTTCGGCGAGCCTGCGATAGGCGCAGGTCGGGGGTAGCCACACCAATCTCTTGATGTTGCGGGGGGTGAGTCGGACGCAGTCCTTCACCTTGGCAGTACGGTTTCGGTAGTCGCGGCACCTGCAGGTCATCCCATCCAGCAGGCGGCAGCCGATGTCCGTGAAATAGGTTCGCTCGCTGTCATCGGCGTCTTCCAGCTTGACCAAGCAACAGCGGCCGCACCCATCGCAGAGGCTCTCCCACTCGGAATCCGTCATTTGACTCAAAGGCTTGCGCTTCCAGAAAGGGATCTTGTCATCCGTCATGGCCAATCAGTCATCAGTTACGGCGAAAGGAACATGCCAGCCCATGGGGGGACCAGAAGCCGATTTCCGTTCACTGTGTGGTTATCCTGCCATAGTTTGGAACGGGTCTTTCGAGTAAAACCTTATTAGCGGCTGGACGGGTGCGGACAGCCGGACGCTTGGATTCGCCCAGAGAGAACTTTGCGCGGCCTCTTCCATCACGACGAACAGGGCAGCAGTTGGAAATCCCGGCTGCATCGCTTTTTTCTTGATCTCGACTCGCGCATCGATTTCGGACTCTATCAGGTCAAAACTTGGGGGCGCGAGCTTTACGAACGATTTACCGAGTTCATGGACCGATTCCACGTCGCCGGGTGGCGGCGCTGGTATTTCGTCGAACCGCTCTCGGAGGGACTTACGCTGGGGCTGGGCGGCCTCGTCATTATGCTGGCGCTCGCCATTCCAGCCTTCCGCGAAACCTCTGATGACGACTGGCTTAAGAAGTCCGAGCTCGCGGTCACGTTTTTGGACCGATACGGCAACGAGGTCGGCTCGCGCGGAATCAAGCACAACGATTCGCTCCGACTTGACGAATTTCCGGATCACCTGATCAAGGCGACTCTCGCCACGGAGGACCGTCGCTTCTACGATCATTTCGGGATCGATATCCCCGGCCTGTTTCGAGCGATGATGACGAACGCCAGAGCGGGCGGCGTCGTGCAGGGTGGTTCGTCCATATCTCAGCAGCTGGCCAAGAACCTGTTCCTGTCGAACGAGCGCACTATCGAGCGCAAGGTCAAAGAGGCCTTTCTCGCGCTCTGGCTCGAGGCGCGTTTGCCCAAAAACGAGATCCTCAAGTTGTATCTTGATCGCGCTTATCTCGGTGGCGGTACGTTCGGTGTGGATGCGGCCGCGCAGTATTACTTCAACAAATCAGCGCGCGACGTGAACCTTGCCGAGGCCGCGATGCTGGCGGGCCTGTTCAAGGCGCCCTCGCGATTTGCGCCCCATATTAACTTGCCGGCAGCGCGTGCGCGAGCGAACGTCGTGCTCGATAACCTCGTGGAGGCGGGGTTTATGACCGAAGGGCAGGTCTTTGGAGCCCGGCGCAACCCTGCGACCTCGGTGGACCGGAGAGACGAGCGATCACCCAATTACTATCTCGACTGGGCTTTCGACGAGATAAAAAAGCTCGCCGATACTCTGCCCAAATCCGTGCACGAGCGCGTCTTTGTTGTGCGGTTGGCCTTGGATACCGACCTGCAGAAGCACACAGAGCAGGCGTTGGAAAATTCGCTGAAGCAATATGGGCGCGAGTACAATGTCAAACAGGGCGCTACCGTCTTGATGGAGGTTGATGGTGCAGTGCGCGCCATGGTTGGGGGCCGCGACTATGGCGAGAGCCAGTTCAATCGCGCGACGGATGCCTTGCGCCAGCCGGGCTCCTCGTTCAAGCCATACGTCTATGCCACTGCGCTCATGAACGGTTTCAAGCCTACTTCGGTGGTGGTGGACTCGCCCGTTTGCATCGGCAACTGGTGCCCGAAAAATTACGGCGGCGGGTTTGGCGGTGCGATGACACTCACCGAGGCTCTGAAACGCTCGGTCAATGTCATCGCGGTAAAGCTCTCGATCTCCTTAGGCAATGGCAATCCGAAAATCGGGCGCGCCAAGATCAGGGACCTTGCCCGTAAAGCAGGACTGCGCACTCCGCTGCCCGACACACCCTCGATGCCAATCGGCGCCGACGAGGTGACCGTGCTCGATCATACCGGCGGCTACACGATGTTTGCCAATCTTGGCAGAGCGCACAGGCCGCATGCAATAATGGAAGTTCGCAGCGGTGCTGGCGAACTCATCTGGCGATGGGATCGCGATGGCAAGAAGCCGGTTCAAGTGATTACGCCCAATGTCGCCGTGGACATGGTGAACATGATGACCAAGGTGGTGGAAGAAGGCACCGCCAGGCGCGCGATTCTCGACGGCATCAGAGCCGCAGGCAAGACCGGGACTACGAATGCGTACCGTGACGCCTGGTTTGTCGGCTTCACCGGAAATTTTGTTTGCGGCGTGTGGTTTGGCAACGATGACTACAAGGTTATGAATCAAATGACAGGGGGCTCGCTGCCCGCGCAGACCTGGCACGAGGTCATGGCCTATGCGCATCAAGGCATTGAACTCAGGCCCATTCCGGGAGTTGGCGGAGCGGCCCCGCGTGCAGTCGCGGCGGCCGACGGGAAGAAGGAAAGCGCCGAGGGGAGCCGCCCCGCTATCCTCACCAGGCGCGGAACAGATGCACTGCTGCGGGTCGAACGACTGATGGATGACGCCACACGGGCGCTTGCTACAACCCGCGAACCGATCAAAACAACGGGCGAGAGCACAAGCCCGGTATGGCAAGAAACAGTGGCCGCCAGGCCCGACCGAGAGGCGGGTGCCGAGCTGCGCGGCAATTGAGGTGAGGTTTTTTCCTCAGAGCGCGCTTCGCAATTGAGCTCATCGGATCGACTGTGCGTTTGCTTTTCGGAACCTTATTTGCACTGACTATAGCCGCCGCAGTCGGCCTCGGTGCCACGTGGATCGCCTTGACCCACGGAACCGCGTATGGCGGCGTCACAATTGGCGCCTGGACCGCATGGCCGAAGAACGGGACGGCCGGCATCGATCCGTATGCGCGCGCCATGATCTCGCGCAGCGGTGAATTGCCGGTTGGCTCGGGGGATGGGATTTCCTTTCATGCGCGGACGGACGATGCCGGGCAAGCGCTCGATGGGCGGTGTGACGTGCTCTTGAGTGGCATTACGCCGCCGGCACGGTTTTGGACACTTACCCTCTACGATGCGGAAGGGCAGCTAGTCGCCAATTCAATGCGCCGGCATGGCTTTACGAGTCAGGAAATCGTTCGAAAGGCCGACGGCCAGTTTGATGTCACGATCGCGCCTCGCGCCCGTCCCGGCAATTGGCTGCCGACGGGTGGGATCGATAAGTATCAGCTCGTTCTGCGCCTCTATGACACGCCGGTCGGGATGGCAACGCGTAGCGGCCGCGAGGCCCCGATGCCGTCAATAAGCAGGCGAGGTTGCCAATGATCCGGTTGGGACTGTGGATCATGGGCGCTCTCCTCCTAGGAGGTGTCGTACACCTGGGTGCCGTGCTGGCGCTTCCCCGCTTGGCATCACAAGATGCCTATGCTCGGGTGTCTGCGGTCGCGCCGATCAATTCCGTCGTTCCGATTCCATCGCCGACGCCAGAAAATGCTGTCATGCCATTCATGGATCCGGCATTCGCCGTCTCCGTGTGCCGATATGATCTTTCGCGTGGCCCGCTAAAATTCTCGGTCCCGATCAGCTATGCCTACACGTCTGTATCTTTCTACACCCGGTCCGATGTTGCCTACTACGCCATCAATGATCGAGCCGCAGGACGGCGCGTGATTGAGTTGGATCTGATGACGGCTGCGCAGCGCGCGGACTTACCGGACAATGAGGAGGTTACTCGGGCCGATCGGCTGATCGTAACCTCGCCAACGAGAACCGGCTTGATCGTGATCCGGGCGCTCAGTCCAGAGCCGGGATGGATTCCGGCAGCGCGAGCCGCGCTCGCGGCCGCGCAGTGCCGCCCGCAATAAGCGGGATCAGGTGCGAGTCGAATTGCGGACAGCGCTAGCGCGTGCCCCGGGAGCGCCGTCGCCGTCGAGTACCGCTGCCGAGGCGAGGCTGAACTCCGTTTTCCGGCGCATCCACGTGTCGCTCGATGCGGATCGCTGGAAGAATGATGATGGTGGCCGATTCCGACTTCGCGACAACCGACCTCGCCATCCGCCCGGTGCGCAAGACCGCCGAAAAACTGATTACAGAACCCATGAGATTCCCCCCGCCCCTGATATTCGCAGGCTCCTGTTCGATTTGAGTGGCGCAAGGTTAACGGTCCGCTAACGGGGCAATTATAGTCTGCTTGAAATCCGAAGTGTTGCAGCAAAGGCGCATTCCGAAGTGGAGCCGTCGTCCGCCTTCCCCGGTCTGGAAGATCTGATCGATCTTGGCCAGCATGGCGAAATCGACATGCGCCCGACGCTGCTTCGGGTACTCACGAATCTTTATCTGCAGCGGCCGGTCCATACACCGGAGGACGAGCGTTACTACACCGAACTGGCGCTGCGCCTGATGGATGCGGCCGATATGTCGACGCGCGCTGCTCTTGCGGTTCGCCTTGCGACTTTTGCTGCGGCCCCGCGTTCGCTCCTTCTGCGGCTCGCGCGGGATCAGATCGAAGTTGCTGCGCCGGTGCTCAAGCAGTCGACGGCACTCCGCAAACATGATCTTGAAGCGATCGCAGCCGAGTTGGGCGGCACCCATGCCGAGCTTATCGCGGCGCGTTCGTTCGATGAGCTAGTGGCAATCCAGCCGCGAGAGCTTTCGCAGCCCGATCCGGTGCATGAAGCAATTGAGCTCAGGAACCTGTTCTATGCCGCTGGGCCGGCGGAACGGCGCTGGATTCTCCTCAATCTTGATTTTGCACAAATCGCTCCATGCTATCCGCCGGCAGCAATTCAACGTGCGGATATCTGGCGGCTCGAAACGGCGGCATTGCAACACAATACAGAGACGGTATTGGGCGAAATTGGACGTGCGCTGGGCCTCTCCCGAGAAGAGACCGCACGAATTGTGCGCGACGAGGGCGGCGAGCCCATAGTGGTAGCGACACGAGCCATGAACATTCCCGCCGATGTCCTCCAACGCATGCTCCTGTTTATCAATGCGGACGTAGGGCATTCCGTTGACCGGGTGTACGAGCTCTCAGATCTGTTCACGGAGCTGAGTTTGGTCTCCGCAAGGCGTATGCTTGCCATCTGGCGCGCAGCGGATGCGGGGGTGAATGCGCGCACGCAGCGCGACTCGGTACCATGGCGGACGGCTGCCGAAAGCGCGCAGCGCGCCTTGTCGGAAGTGTCGCGCCGGCCGATGCCCGCAAAGGCGCAAAGTCTCCGCAGGATCAAGCGCTGACGCCGCACGTCGAATTAGAAACTTAACGCCTCGTCCAGAAAATTGCGGCCTGCGCGATCCTCAATCTCAACGATCCAAACGTCGGGGTCGAAGCGCACTTCGCGCGCAAGCCGTTCTTCAACTTTCTCTTCCGCAGCTGGTCGCTCCGCGAGAACGGGGCTGAATAACCGCTCTGCCGGGTGTGCACTATCGAATGCGCTTTGCGGAGCAGGACCGAAGAGTTCCGCTGTTCCGTCGAGGCGCGCGACTTTGACAAAAATCGCTCCCGCCTCTTCAGCGCCGCGCCGACGCACGGCTGCGAATACCCCTTCGATATCGCAACGGCGGATGTAAGCGGCGACCCACAGAGCCGATTTAAGACGCATCGGGGAAAATTTCGTGCGGGATCGGCTGTGCAGGATGCAGCAGCCCGAAGCTCATTCGAGTACTCGCCCCGTCAGTGCCGTCAATTCACGCGCGAGTCGTTCCGAGTATTGTCGAGTAACCGGTAGATTGCGATCCCGCTCGAATTTTTCAATCGCGCGCTGCGTGTCGGAATCTACGGTTCCTGTCGGTTTGATCTGGCCATAGCCGTAATCCGAAAGAGCCCGTTGCAATGCGATCACCCGCGGGGAGGGAGCAATTCGGTCCTGTGCAGACTGGTTGGCATGCGCGGGCGAGGACGGGCTGGGCGTCAGTTTCGCAGGGACGGCCGGTGCTCGCCGGATCCTTTCCAGCAACATTTCGTTAGGCTCGGCACTCGCTGTAAGCCCCGCGGCTTGTTCGAACTCGCGAATGGCCGCATCCGTTCTTGGGCCATAAAGCCCATCGATGGTCCCACCATAGAAGCCGCGGCGAAGGAGCTCGCGTTGGATGTCGGTGATGACCTCGCCAGACATGCGAGGAGCGGCCGCCGGGCTCACGCGGTTTGTATCCATTCGCCGGAGGGGTGGAACCGGCAATCTGTCGACGCGCGGCGCGGCTTTGTCGTGATCCGAAGGCGAACCGAACAGCGGCGCCGGGTGCAAGCCCGACTGTAGAAATAATGCGTTTACGATAAAGGCCAGTCCCGCACAGGCAGCCAGTGCGACGCCAATCGCATCCCGTGCGGTCCATCTTGGTGCTCGCAAGCTTGCCTCCCCCGCGAGCGCTACCTGCGCGCCCCCCTCGATGAACCAACCGGATGATCTCAGAGCTGGTTTAAACGAACCCTAAGGGCGCGCGACGGGTTAACCGCTCGGTTTTATCAGGCGCGAACGGCAGCAGCGGGCCAGGGGAAGTGTGGCGAACAGCCAGTTTGCACCACTGCACGTACGGCTCAAAATGCGCGCCGGCGCGCGCTGCGGCAAGCGTTCGATCGATAAGACTTTATTTAAAATCTAAATGCTCGAATTTTTTGAAAAGTCGGCGCTGATTAGCGTCTAATATGCACAAAAAACGCGAAAGTCGCCGAACCGGCTCTTCAAGCATTACTGCTAGCGTCGGCCGCGATGGGACGAATAAACGAGTCGGGGATACGCAGATGCGCTTCCTGTTCCGGCTGACATTCTGGCTCGCGGTTGTGACCTTGTTACTGCCGCGCACGGGCTCGCAAAGCACGTCGAATGTGGGCGTCAGCGAAGCTGTGTCTGCCGCACAGGCGACCGTCTCAGATATGCGCGGCTTCTGTGATCGGCAGCCCAATGCTTGCGCAGTGGGAAGCCAGACCGCCATTGCGCTTGGGCAGGGCGCGCAAGTCGGTGCCAAGTTTGTGTACGATTATCTGAACGAGCGCCTCGGGAGCGCCGGTCAGGGATACGGCATGGCGGCGACACCAGAGAAGCGTTTCGGGCCGCATGCGGGTCACGACACTCTCTTACCTGCGGACCGAACGCTCGGATGGCGTGGTCCTCAGCCACACAGGGAAGCTCGATTGGATCGTCGTCCAAGGGATTGAATTTGCGCGTCCGCGCCTTTCAAGCTTGTTGCAAAGCCTAATGTTCCGCGCGCAAATGCGCGTTGCCGCCACCTATGTGCGATATAGTGGCGGGGCTTTCTTCCCAGATCGCAGCCAGCGCCTTATATTCTCAATGCAGAGAGCGCTATGTCCATCGACGAGATCATCGAGAACTTTTCGCTTTTGGAGGAGTGGGACGACCGCTACCGCTATCTAATCGAGCTCGGGCGTACGCTGCCGCCGCTGCCGGACCGCGAGCGCTCTGATGCCAACAAGGTGCAAGGCTGCGCGAGCCAGGTCTGGCTCTCGACTCGCGTTCATCCTGATCGCGGGGGCAGCCCCATTCTCGAATTCTTCGGTGACAGCGACGCGCACATCGTGCGCGGCCTCATTTCAATTCTGTTTGCCATTTTCTCGGGCAGGCGGGCCCGCGACATTATCACCACCGACGCTGGCGCCATATTCGAGCGTCTCGGATTGCGTGAGCACCTTACGCCGCAGCGGTCCAATGGCTTTCGATCCATGGTTGAGCGAATCCGCTCGGATGCGCATGCCGCGCTCGCACTTCCGGCAGCAGGTCTGGCTTAACTCAGGGCAGGGTCATTTGCGCCGGCGGCGCTGCTGCCCCAACCCCATCTGTTTGGCTAAACGTGAGCGTGCAGCGGCATAGCTTGGGGCCACCATGGGATAATCTTTCGGCAAGCCCCATTTACTGCGATATTGTTCCGGCGTGAGATTGTATTGTGTGCGCAAATGCCGTTTGAGCGATTTGAATTTTTTTCCATCCTCGAGACAGGTGATGTAGTCCGGGCTGACGGATTTCTTCACCGGAACCGTAGGCTTAAGCGGCTCGCCAAACATCTCCGCCTGCCCACTTGAGGCCCGGCTCAAAGCGCTATGGACTTGCCCGATGAGCAGAGGCAGCTCGGCCGAAGGCACCGGGTTGTTGCTGACATAGGCGGAAACAATGGATGCCGTGAGCTCGATGAAGTTCGTCATGGATGCTTCGTCGCTCATTGCGCGCACTCCGCTCTTGCTGCACGCTCCCGGGTTACCCGGATCAACTTGCGCCGGCTTCAGTATATTCTGTTTATACCTAGTCTATTCTTTGGATTTGTCCAAAGCAAGGAATAGGCGGGCTCGTTGAATATGGAATATTACGAAAAAACCTTATCAAGCTGCGCGGGCAGTAGGCCGGGCG
Organism: Xanthobacteraceae bacterium; assembly: GCA_040510075.1. Lineage (GTDB taxonomy): Bacteria > Pseudomonadota > Alphaproteobacteria > Rhizobiales > Xanthobacteraceae > VAZQ01. Next base: position 9,371 of record JBEVJT010000343.1, read on the forward strand.
CTTAGGAACTCCTCTCGATGTGAGCTCGCAGTTCGGCAATCGAACGGAACCTCACAGTACCTTCGGGGAGCTTCGCCTCTATCGACCCGTCCGCGTAGAGCGTGTACGCCATTCCATCCACTACGCCGGATTTGACGACCTGTGGCTGTGGCTGCTCAGGGGCGGGCTCGGCGGGCTCGGTGACGGCCGCGCTACGGGACGGTTGCCTTTCGACCTGCTCATGCTTTGTTTGCGCGTCGGAAGGCCGCGATCTACTGCCCCGGGTTTCCGCCGGCCATATGGCATCGAACTTCTCAGGTTCCCGGACCGGACGCGCGGGTTTTGACCGGAACAGAAAATCAAGCCGCGACGCTTTCAGTGCTTCGGTAGCCGACTCGGGCGTCCGATCTTCGGCCCTGAGTGGTTCAGCTGGTTCGGTTTCAGGTGCTCCGGGGGCCACAGCTTGCCGCTGGGAGGCTTCAGTGGGTGAAAGCGGCACCTCCTCGAGCTGGCGAGAAACTTCGGTCGTCGTAGTCTCGTTGCGCGGTATGGTTGAGCGCAATCGCTCGATTGCCGCAGCGGACACCTCCACGGATGAGGAACTTGTTTTAGCGGCCGCCGGACGAACCTCGCGGACCTGCGGCTCTGTTCTTGGTCGCGGAGCGGCCGGGGCGGGACTTGCACCGCGCATCCCGGTAGGCACGGACACCGTGAGTGGACCAGGTAGTGAGGGAGCGGCACGAAGGTCAGACGCCCCCTCCGCCCCTGAGGACAGTGGGTTCGATGCACCGGAGCCTTCGCGAAACCGCCCGAGCTCGGCGAGCACTGCTGAGATGCCGACCAGAAGGAGGCCCCCGGTCAGGGCCGTCGTACCCGCCACGATCAAAGTGGTGCCGAGTGTGAACTCATTGATGGGTATGGCGAATCCGATTGTGGCCACACCCGACGCGGCAACCGCAATTCCAAGCACCAGCAACGCCAATGACATTACGCGCAAGCCCCCGCCCAATGCGGTACGCAGCAGTCCCGCTGCTATGGTTACCAAATAATTTTGGCCACCTTCCACCCCGCCTGCAATAACTAATGTGCCAAGGGGAGGAAGACCTCTCATCTTGCTTAACGCTAGTCTATGGGCCGCACAAGCTAAACTGGCGTTACAGAACACTGACCGCTCGGTCAGAGTATCTATGCTGAACTTGCTGCCCCACTCAACGTTGGGCATGCTATCAGTACAGTTGCTCCAAAATGGCACGGCGATCCGTTGCCCCGCCGCCCCCAGCCCCCTAGTTAACACCCTGGGCCGGCTGTCGCTCTGTCCGTTGCCGCCCGACCAGGAGGACGCCGATGGCTTTCACCTTGCCTGACCTTTCGTACGCCTACGATGCGCTGGCCCCCTACATGTCGCGCGAAACGCTCGAATACCATCACGATAAGCATCACCTTGCCTACGTGAACAATGGCAACAACCTGCTCAAAGGCACCGAGTGGGAAGGAAAGTCGCTGGAGGACGTTGTGAAGGGGTCCTACGGCAAGAACGCGGGCCTCTTTAATAACGCCGGCCAGCACTACAATCACATCCACTTCTGGCAATGGATGAAGCCCAACGGCGGGGGCGACAAGATGCCGTCAAACCTGGAGAAGAAAATCGTTTCCGATCTGGGATCGGTAGCCAAGATGAAGGAGGACTTCATCCAGGCGGGGGTGACCCAGTTCGGCTCAGGATGGTGCTGGCTTGCAGTAAAGGACGGCAAGATCATCGTATCTAAGTCGCCGAACGGCGAGAATCCGCTGGTGCATGGAGGCAAGCCCATCCTCGGCTGCGATGTTTGGGAGCACTCGTACTACATTGATTATCGCAACCGGCGGCCCGATTACCTCAAGGCGTTCATGGATCACTTGGTCAATTGGGAACACGTGGCCAAGATGCTGGATGCAGCCATGAAATAACGTTCTCCCCCATTTAGGCGGCCGGAACTCACGGGAGTTCGTCGGCTACGGGGGGCATACCTCTCGAATGAGGACGTTGGCAGCGGCGGTGGCGGATGAGCCGGCCAGCCGTTTGCGCCCCGAGCGCGGAAACCGCTTCATCGACGGAATCGCCTTGGCGGCGCTTGGGGCCGCGTGCATCTTGGCGATGTTCACCTTCCGGGATTACGGCCTGAGCTGGGATGACTACACCCATTCTGAATATGGCGAGCTGCTGCTCAACTTCTACGGATCGGGGTTTTCCGATCAACGCGCTCTGAGCTGGGTCAATCTCTATTACTACGGCGGCGGCTTTGATCTATTGGCGGCAGCTGCCAGCAAGGTCCTGCCATTCACGATCTTTGAGTCCCGGCGTCTCGTAGGAGCAGGCGTAGGAATTGTTGGATTATGCGCGACCTGGCGCATGGCGCGGCGCATTGCGGGGCCGCTAGCAGGCCTGGTGGCACTCGGATTGCTGGCGGCGTGCCCCCTCTACTATGGCCACATGTTCATGAATGCGAAGGACGCACCATTCGCCGCTGCGATGGTCGTACTTCTGTGGGCGTTGGTGGCTTCACTCGAGCATTATCCCACGGTGACTCTGCCCAGTGCCGCGTCTGTCGGGTTTGGTCTCGGATTCTCCTTCGGGTCCCGCATTCTTGCTGGATTTGCCGTTCTGGAGATGCTTGGCGCGCTGGCGCTGCTGTTCACCCTTGAAGTCAGGCAAAAAGGGGCGGCCTTCGCAGCCCGCCGGTTCGGACAGTTCACCTTTCGCCTGCTGCCCGCGCTCGTTCTCGCGTATTTGGTCATGGGCCTTTTATGGCCGTGGTCCATCATCGATCCGCTCAATCCTTTTCGTGCGCTGCTCTATTTTTCCCATTTCTTTGAGAAGCCCTGGGCCGAGCTGTTTGCCGGTACCGTCATTCCGGTAGTCGAAATGCCGCGCAGCTACGTGCCGACGTTGTTCTCGCTGCGACTCCCCGAAGTCTTTATCGCGCTCGCCGGCATCGGCACTGCAGGAGCGTGTATCGCAATCTTGGGACGAGGCGTGCCTGCGCCACGCCGGGCCATCTACCTGCTCATTCTGCTTGCCGCCTTTCTGCCGCTCCTCGTCGCCGTCTCGTTGCGGCCAGCGATGTACAATGGGGTGCGGCATTTTTTGTTTGTACTACCGGCTTTTGCGGTGCTGGGCGGTATCGCTGCGGCATGGATTTACGACTTTTCAGGCCGTTCACCCCTTGTCGCGCTCGCCGGCGCCGTTGTTCTCGTCATCGGACTCGCCATGCCCGTAACAGAGATGAGAAAAGTGCACCCTTACGAGTACACCTATTTCAATTGGAGTTCGGGCGGCGTGCGTCACGCGCGTGACCGCTACATGCTCGATTACTGGGGGCTCTCACTCAAGCAAGCCTCGCAAGGTCTGCTCAATGCGCTGCGCCAGCGCGGTGAAACGAAGCCTGAGGATCGCCAATGGAAAATTGCCGTGTGCGGGCCTCAGCGGTCGCCGGAGGTGGAATTGGGGCATGATTTCGCAAAGCCCAGTTGGGATCCGCAGGGGGCGGATTTTGCAATGACGCTTGGTGAATTCTATTGCCGCGATCTCGACGCGCCTGTGCTGGCTCAAGTAGCTCGCGACGGGATCACTTATGCGCGCGTCTATGACATTCGCGGACGCAGCTATGATACGCTGCTCACGCGCGCCGGACTGTGACCCGGCTATTCGGTCCTGGCCGGCGATAAGATCGGTTTGATCAAAAGCGCATTCGCCCCGGAGGACATGATGCCGCGCGTGTTCATATTTGATGCCTATGGAACTTTGTTCGACGTGCATGCTCCTATAGCGCGGCATCGGGCAGAAGCAGGACCAGAGGCGGAGCGCTTTTCCGAGATCTGGCGGAGCAAGCAACTTGAATATACCTGGACGCTGACGCTGGCCGATCACTATGCCGATTTTTGGACGCTGACCGAGCGGGCGCTAGATTTCGCCTTTGCGCAAGTGCCCGCGGTCAGTCGCGAGATGAAGCCCAAGCTTCTGCAGGCCTACCTCAAGCTCGATGCGTTTCCTGATGCCCAGCCGCTCCTGCGCGAGCTGAAATCGCGCGGCAACCCCACGGGGATTCTCTCGAACGGTTCCCCGCCGATGCTTGCATCGGCTGTGAAAAGTGCAGATATGGCGAGCCTGCTGGACGCGGTTCTATCGGTAGATGCCATTCGCATGTACAAGCCGAGGCGTGAGGTCTATGCGTTGGTAACCGAGCGCTTCAAGGTCTCGCCTGCCGAAATTGTTCTTGTTTCGTCAAACCGATGGGACGTTATGGGTGCCTCAGCCTGCGGTTTTCGCACGGCTTGGGTCAATCGCGCGAACGCGCCCCAGGAATACGAGCCCCCTCCCGATACGGTGCTGCGCGATCTGAAGAGCTTGGCTACGCTCGATATTTCGAAGTGAGTGGCTTGGTCAGAACCCACCGCTCCTTTGCGGTCGTAGGCTTTCCACGAAAGGAATGCGCTGAGCCAAGTCCCGCAATCGCTTACTCATACTCGATCTCCCAGTGCTAGGTCATAGAATGCGGGTCGCGGTGGCGCGCTCCGCCAGCGAACGTGCTCGGTCGAATATGATCATGAGCGTGACAAGCGCGGCGAGAGGCGCAATCCGGCTCTGATAGCGCGGATTGGGATTGGAGACGATGCCACAGATCGCAGCATTGGCCAGAAGCGCGAAGAAGGCAATTGTTGCCGCCACCGCAAGCTGCGGGCGGCGCTGACGCAACTGCACCGAGAACAGAGGGAGCAGCAGCGCGCTGACAATTGCTACTGGCACGTGGAGCATGTTCAAAATACGGAACTCGAAACCGTCGTGCTGCTGCACGGACGCGGCAAAGCTCGGCAGAGCCTCTGGCGCGTACTGCCTGAATATGATTTCCGCGTGCCAGTTGTCTTTGGCGAGGAAACCCTCGCCCGTGCCCACGGTAAAGAATTGCTCGATAGTTGCGGCAATGCCCGTTCGCACGTGGAGCCATGGATAGGCCAGCATGCTGGCGATGATAATGCGGCGCGCTTCGGGCTCAAACGCGTCCCATCCGCCTAGCTTCCCGAGAGGACTATTGCCCCAGAGCCATTCGTCGGAATCGCGCGGTAGCTCGGAGCGGAACGCGCAGAGGCTGATCCTTGCGTCCGGACAATGATCGTCGAGGTAGCGCGCGATGATCCCATCCTGCAGCAGGCGCGCGAAAAAGAATGTGCTGCCTCCCGGCGTCAATCGCGGTTGCCCGGCCACGGCCAGATTGGAGAGCATCGCAATCGCAATCCCTGCCACGACTCCGCCCATCGCGCGCGTTATGTGCGGGGACGGGAGAAGAATGTGTCGGGCAATCAATTTCAATGCAGCCATTACAACCAGCAGCGCAGCCACAAGCGCGAGAATGGACATGTGGCTAGCCATTGCGAACGCCAACACAGCGACGAGAATCGCCTGCTCCGTGCGCCTTAATCCCCGGTGTGAGAAAGCGAGGAGATGCAGCGCCAACGCCGCAACCGGCACGAAAATGTCCGGCATCAGCATGCCGGCATACCAGGGCAAGCTGGTGAACATGATCAGGAGCGCCAGCGCGAATGCGAATATGCCGGTCCCTTCCATGCCATGGACGCGCAAAGTTGTCCGCAGCAGCCAGAGAACGATGACCAACTGAACAATGATGGCGGGCCAGAAATTCAGTCCTATGGTCGAGGCAAGAACCAATCCGTAAAGCGCAGAACGCCCCAAGGCGAGCGTGTGCTCGAACGGACGCGCCAAATACCCACCCGTATCCGCAAACACAAAGGGAAATCCATTCACGAATGCGGGAACGAGCAACGCAACGAATGCCCCGATTGCGACGGCGGCCTGCGCAATACGACGAGCAGAAGTCAAATGCTGGTTTTCAGATGTCTGATCCGCTTTCTCGCCCCTGATCTCGGACATCGGCCTCGTTACTCCACCACAAGCTTCACCGAATCGCCTGGGGTGAGACCGTCGTGGGGATCGAGGCCGTTGAGCATGCGAAAGCGCTCGAGCGGATGATTTGGCGTGGCCATGCGAGACGCGAGGCGTTCGATCGTATCGCCGCCATCGACAGTGACCACCTTGAGATGCAGCGGTCGCGCGGTCTGGCTTTCCGCAAGCGTCATGCGGCGGAATGAGCCTACCGCTTCGCGGTACGTGCGATCCGTGTCAGGGGTCATGCGCTTTGCCGCAAAAATAAACCTGTATACGTCGCTTCCGAAACGCACCGCGTAGAGGCGAAACATCCACTGATCGCCCCGCGCCGTTGCGGTCGCCGCAGGAAAGCCATTGATCGTGAGTTCCTCGACGCTGGGCGCATCGATGTTGTCGATCCACCCAGACGTGAGATAGCCCGCCAGCGTCTGCTCGGCCGGTACGCGGACGACATCGACGCGCAGTGCCTGGCCGCCGCCTTCACGAACGCCGAGCACGGCTTGCGCGGTGTTGTCGAGCGTAAACCCCTCGGGAGCGAGGAAAGTGAAACTCAGTCTCGGGTGCAGAAAACGACGCCCACGCACGAAACCCTCGCTTGGGTCCTCCCCATAGACCATTCCATCAACGCCGGTGAGGTAAGCCGCTCTATCCCGGTCGGCTGTCCGCGGCGTGCTGAATTGGCGCGCATTGGCCTGCGCGTTCCTGATGCGTTCGGGCGTTGATGGATGTGAGGAAAGAAAATCAGGCGCGCGCGGGTCGATGTGCGACGATTGCGCCTGGCCCACTTTAAGCTCTGCATTGCGAAGCTCTGCATTACGTCCCATCGAGGTAAGAAAACGCACGGCGCCATAAGGGTCATAGCCGGCGCGCGCCGCGATCCCCACTCCGATCGCATCGGCTTCCAGCTCCTGTGAGCGCGAAAAGGTCGCGAGCTTGACCTTGGATTTCGCGAGCGCAAGGGCGCTGGTTTCCGGGTCGCTGCCGAGGTCGGTGAAGACGCGCGTCACCAGCGCGGCCTGCCTGGCTTCGTTTTCGCGCATGGCGGCGTGCCGCGCGATCACATGTGACATTTCGTGCGAGAGAACCGAGGCAAGCTCGGAGCTGTCGTTTGCCAACGCGACCAGGCCGCGCGTGATGTAGAGGCGCCCATTTGGCAACGAGAAAGCGTTGACCGAGCCGGAGTTGAGAATCGTGATGCGGTAGCGCAGGTCGGGGCGTTCGGAAGCTGCCACCAGCTTTGACACTGTGTCGATCAACAGCGCCTCGAGGTGGGAGTTGTCGTAGGAGCCGTTGTAGGCGGCAAGAATGCGCTGGTGCTCCCGGTCCGAAGTCGCCGTTACCGGCGCGGCGGGCTCTGTAAGCTTGGCCGTTTGCGGCAGCGAAGCAGGCGGAGCTCCCGTCATTAGCAGGGTCGAGCTGCATGCCGTCAGCGGAAATGCCAACGTCGCGCAAAGCCCGAGACGGCGGATCAATCGGAGCATGCGCCCGCTAGGCGCTCTGCATCTCGTATGACGCAGGCTTTCATGCGCGGCAGCATGGCTTGTCGTTGCGGCGGTCACGATAGTCTCAGCGCTCCGCCAGCTCGATCTGCTCCGGCCGGCTCACTTCGATGCGCGGTCCGCCCGGCAAGGATAAATTCCAGCGTCGCGCGCGCGGCCCTGCCGGCGCGTGCTCGAGCGTCCGTTTCGGCAGAAGCCTCCAGAAGCGGCACTTCTATACTGGTCAGCCGGATCTCGCGCCCGTCGTCGAGCATGAAGCTGCGGCCGTCAAGAACCCTGCTTACCGTTCCAGTCCCGACTAGCTGAGGGGCGCAGGTGCTCATGGGGCGTTGCTGAGACTGTGCCTGGGCGCTCCCAACCGCGATCGAGGTCAACGCGGCGAGCAGCCACCATAGTTCGATCAAGCCGCCCCAGCCTCTTCGCATCGAGCAAGGGAAAGGCCGGAATAGGGCGGCACTGCGGCGCATCCGATTAACAGCGCGCATTTGGCAGGCCTTTGACGTGACTCATTGGGTGGGTGTAAAGATCATCAGGGTCGCGTTTATTGCGCGTTTCCCCCGTCAGGAGCGGCCTTTGCAGCTCATCTTATTTTATGTCGTATTCATGGTCACGGGCGACCTGCTTGCCTATGGGATTGGCTATGCGGTCGAGAGCGCGTTTGGAAGCCGCGCAAGCTTTGGGGTGTTCCTTGCGCTCTATTTTATCTTCCTATGGGTTGCCTGGCTGCTCGCGGTCCGTGTGACCGAGCCAAGCGCCTCTCAGCCGGCAACGTCGAGCTGATTTTTAGCTCTTGCTAAGGCCGGCAGCGCAGATAACCGCGATAATCGCAGTAGCCGTCTCCCGGGTGGCAGCAGCCGAATGAGACGCGCGAGCAGTAGTAGAATTGATATTCAGGCCCGCAATGGTGCGAGCAATAATATCGGCCATAGGCAAAGCCGCAATGGTTGCGGTATTGCGGCGGCAAGTCTTCGGGGGCGCGCCCGACAAAAAAGGTCAATGCGCGGTCGATGACCGTGTAGTTCGGCTCGCCGCCGGCCATGGCAAAAGAACTCGAAATGCTCGAGGCGAGCACGGCTGCCCGTATCACTTTTTGCCACATGGACCGCTCATCCATTAACGCGCGTGCGCCTGCATCCCATCGGCTGGTCAAAAGAGATAATTCACGCCCACACGAAAAACGTTTTCGTAGATGCGGGTGTTGACAACCACGGCCGGGGCCGTGGCAAAGGGGCTGCTCGATATGTTGCGGGTTTGCAGAAAGAGATATTCGGCCTTCACACTCCAATGCTCGACGACTGCAAACTCCATCCCTGCGGCGAACGCACCAGCCAGCTGCGCGCCCGAAAAGCTCCCGCTGCCTAACCCTGTGAGATTGACGTTGGAAGAAAACGTCAAATAGCCGATCCCGGCGCTGACATAGGCAAGCGCCTGGTTCGATGCGATGCCCGCGCGAGCGCGCAACGTGCCGAAGGATGTTACCTTGTCGGTGTTGGAAATGGCAGTAATGGTGGGCGTGATATTCGTCGGCGGTATCGTCCGCGTGAGCGTGGTGGAAGCGGATTGACCGGAGCCCTGCACGTCGGCCTCGATTCCAAACACGGTATTCACCATCTGCCAGTTGGCGCCCGCCTGAACCCCTCCGATGGCTCCCCTCAGCGACTCGGGGATGCTCAGCAACCGGCCATTGGGAGATACGTCAAGACTGTCGTGGGAAAGTCCGTACCCAAAATTGGCGCCCGCATAGAAGCCGGTCCAGTTGAACAGGCGCAGGACCGGCACAACTGGGACATATACGTTCCTGTCGACCGGTAAATCTGCGGCACGGGCTGAACCAGCGATCATTGCCGCTGCCGCAGTTAATACGAAAATTCTACGCCACTTCATCGTATACCCCCCGTGTGAAGCCTGCCCCTGCATTAGCTCCGCTCATCAACAAAGATGAGGTCTGCACCCCACTGACCCGGTTGCAAAAAGATAGTTTACGCCCACCCGAAAGATGTTGTCGTGAATTCGGGTGTTGACGTGCAAATTCGGAGCCGTCGCCGGAAAAGGCGTGTTCGTAATCATGTGAGATTCAAGGTAGAGGAATTCGGCCTTGATGGTCCAATTGTCGATGACTGCGGCCTCAAGACCGCCGCCGATGACGCCTCCGTACCAATTATTTGAAAGGTTTGCCGTGCCAATTCCCGTGACAGTGAAATCGGACCTCCAGGTGCCGTACGCGGCTCCGCCCGTCACGTAGGGAAGCCACCGTCCCGTTGCGATCCCGAGGCGTCCGCGCAGGGTGCCGAAAGAAGTGATCTTATCGCTATGGCTGGCGGTCATGCTGGTGGCGGCCAGGGAGCCGTTGGGATTGGTGGTTACAACCACGAAAGTAGCGGAGTCGGATACGGATTGGCCGGAGCCCTGAATATCGGCTTCAAAGCCGAACACCGCATTGCCGGTCTGCCAATTGCCCCCAATCTGAACGCCTCCAATCGCCCCGCTCAATCGCTGCGACAGGCTTACATCCGCTATGCCAATGGAGGAATCAAAAAGATCGATGCTGCCTTTGGCTCGGCTATAGCCGAGGTTGGCTCCGACATAGATGCCGGTCCAGTTCATCATGCCGATTGCCGCTGGCGTTTCGACATAGGCGTTCCTTTCGATCGGCAAATCCGCCGCCCGCGCTGCGTCGGCCAGCATCACCGCTGCGGCGGATATTCGGAAAATCCTGCCTCTATTCATTGTATAGCCCCCAGCTGACGCGACACTGCGCCGTCCAAGCGCGCCTAATGGTTCCACATGCGGAAATTCAGCCCCGCGCGAAAGATGTTCTCCCTTGTGTTCATGGACACAGTGTTTGCGCCGCAAGAGGTGTCGCAGCTGAAGCCGTCGAGATCCACGTGCAGATACTCCAGCTTAGCGGTCCACCGATCCGATATGACGAACTCGACGCCGCCACCCACAGTCCAGCTCAGATTGTTTTTGCTCTGCGTACCCAGCGGCGTGCCTACGATCCCGGCCTCTAGCCGCGCGATGGACACGCCCGCGGTAAAGTAGGGCATAACGGCAGTGAAGTACGGGCTCACCCGGTCTACCGAATAGCCGAACCGCAGACGCGCGGTCGCGAGCCATGGAACGCTGAGTTCGCAATTGGGCGTGCACGAAACGGGCCCAAACCCGGTCACAAGCCCTGTGTTCGAACTTACGATTGGCCCAACGATCGTGGGAATTCTGCCGCGTAAGCTTGTGCGTGCGAGATCCACCTCTTCTCCGAGCACGAAGGGGGAATTGCCCGCCTGCAGGTTGTACCCGAGCGTGCCGCCGAAAAATCCACCCGACATGCCCGAGCTGCCGGTTGTGCCATCGGGCGTGGAAACCCAGCTCGTGTGCCCGCCGCCACCACCGGCGTTGAGGCCGATATAGGCTCCGGTCCAGTTGTAGGGACGAGCCGGCGACATGCCCGGCGGCGCGGTGAAGAAGTCAGGTGGGATGGGGGTGCCGTCGTACTCGCCCACTGCACTTCCCCCCGCATGGCTCGCCGACGTGAACGCCGTAAGCACAGCAGCCGCCAGCACCAATCGTTTCATTGCACGCTCCTGTTACTCTTTCGCTCGCGTTCTCGAGGTGACTGGATTGAGATCATTTCCATGGAAGTCTCGCCAGTAATCCATTGATGAAGTCATCCCGGTCGACCAGTGTGAACGTCTTCTCCGCGCCGACATCGAGGATTTTCTCGGGCGGGGGGACGATGCGGTTCCACCACCCGCCGCCGAGCGCCTGAAACAGAGCGGCGGTGTCGGCCAGCCGGTTCGCCTTGGCCTGCACGACTGCGATGACCGCCTGCAGATGCGTAAGCTCCGCGTTGAGCAGAATCAGCACGTTGACATTGCCCGCCTCGAGCTGCTGGCGCGCGAGATTGAAGCTGATGTTGGCCGCCCGTTCGAACTCCACGGCAGCGCGCAGCGCCTCTGCGTCGTATTCGAGCGCGCGCAGCGAGTCCGCGACGTTCTGCAGCGCGCCTATGACCGCGGTTCGATAAAGCCAGGCCGCCTCGTCGTAATTCGCTTCCGCCTGGCGGCGCAGGTGCAGC
>JBEVJT010000344.1:0-2708 GCA_040510075.1 Xanthobacteraceae bacterium
GGAGGTTTCGTTATTGTTGACGATTATAATCTCCCAATGTGTCAGAAGGCGGTAAATGATTATCGTAAGGAGATGGGCATTAGCGATGATATCGTTACAATCGATGACGCTGGGGTATACTGGCGCAAAACTGGCTGAGCCGAGCCGCCGGGCATAGTCCAATGTTCTCGGACAAGATCGCTGGGTTGCCCACTCTGACCGCGTCGACAAGTCCCGCCTGCGCTCAAAAGCGGGTTTGCCGGACCGCTTATTCTGTCCGTTTCAGCAACGTTGCATCGTTTCGAATTGATCTGCCGATCCTGACGTGCTCTACGCAAGACTCGCGCGACGCGATGAAATTTGCCCGAGTTCGTGCTGGCCGAGCGATCAGCCATGAAGCTGCCGCAGTTCGGTCGATGGCGGCGAGAACGAACTCATCGCTTGCCCGGAGCCAGTCGAGCTTCTGATGCACTTGTTGTGCGCACGGCGGATCTCGCCGTCGGATGCCAATTGTGGCGCTGGGTACGGGCGCCTGGAATGTGATGGCAAGTCTTCGGTCGAATTCGATATCGCGGCCACGGTCGGTGTCGCCAGGCTCCGAAATCAAGAATGGCCGATTCGACGCCCAGTTCATTTTCACCTGATCGGCGACCTCATCGACATATCCAAGCATCTCCTGCTCGCTGCGCACCATGCCGCCCACATGGCAATGAATTGCGGTGAACTGCAACACGCCGACACGCCGCTCTCGTGCACTTGCTTGATGGCAGCAAACGCTTCACCCTGACCGATAGACAGCCCGAACAGTCCGCTCCATCCCGAGGAGGCGGCGACGTACACCGATACGAGGGCGCTTGCCGAGTGCACGTGCGGCTGAAGCGACGACGTCAATCTCCTCGCGGTGGTTGTGTCCGTAGCGGGTGAAGTTGTCGTGTTTTTGTAGCTCCTGATCTGTCGCCTTCGTTTGTGATTTGCGGGGGCTCCGGAAGGCGTGGACGGTTCCGCCAGGTGGGTCATGCCACGGATATTGCCTTCTGGTTAGCCCTCCTTGTCGGTTTCTTTGTTCGACTTGAAGCCCGTTTCTCCGCCCCGACCCGCGCTATCTCGACGGCGGCGCGCGCAGGTGCTGTCAAGGACGCGCGCTTGCGCGCCCGTAAGGGCTTGTCCTTGACGGCTCCGAGCACGCTGCCACGCTCGGGCGCGTCGGGGCTGATCTGCTGTCCGTCGGCGGTAAACCTTGCCAATCGATGCGGCCCAAGGAATACGCTCACGGTGCCATCGGGATACGCGTGAACCCGCACCACGGCCCTGACGAAGTGGGGCCTGAGCCGGCTCTCCGGCAGTTGCAGCCGCCGTCCGCTCCATGCAATCGTGTTGTCGTTGCCGACGGTTCGCTCTTCGATCACGCACAGCGTCTCGCGCCACGCCTCGTGGCGGTCGGCAACGAACGCCGTGCCTTGCTGCTCGGCCTGGATCGCAAACGCCGCGTTATGCTCGGCGATGTAATGCGCCTTCAGCCACGCATTGGCGGCCTCGACCGTCCTGATCCCGGCGAGCCGCAGGTCCTTCGGCAGCCGGCCCTGCAGCGTGCCGAACATCCGCTCGGAGCGCCCGCGCGCCTCCGGCGAATAGGCCGCGATGTGCTCGATCCCGAGATGCGATAAAGCCCGTCCCACTTGGGTTTGTTGCGTCTTCGAGACCTTTTCGCCGGCCTTCGGGGTGTAGAAATAATGGCTGCCGCGATCGGTGTAGAGCGAGCAAAACAGGCCATGCTCGCCGATCACCTCGCCCAAGGCCCGGAACGTCGATGCCGTCCCTTCTTCCTCGACCAGGAACATCGAGTAGATCTCGCTCGTTGCATCGTCCATCGTGACGATCAGGTCCATCGCAGGCAGCCCCTCGATCCAGACGTGGCGCGACCCGTCCTGGTGCAACAGCATGCCCCGAAGCGGCCGGCGTGGGCGCTTCTTGCGGTGCGCCGAACGCTTCGGCGCCTTCCGCACCAGGCCCGCGGCGTGCAGGGCAAGCTTCGTCACCGTGTAGCCCAGCACATAGCCATGCCGCTTTTGCAGTTGCTCGTGAAAGTGCTTCACCGTGAAGTCCGCGTACTTGTCCCGGAACAGCCCCAGCATCCGCTCCAGTTCCTCCGCCGGAGCACGCCGCGGCGAGCGCCGACCCATGCGCCGGTCGACCAGCCCGTCATCGCCCTCCGCCTCGTAGCGTTCCGCCCAACGTTGAAACGTCCGCACGCTAATCCCGAGAAGCTCGGAAGCCGCCTCCTGCGTCAGTTCATTCGCATGCGTCCGATCCAGCAAATTTGAAAACCGCATCCGTCGTACACCCTCTTGAATGGATGCCGTGCCCATCGTGCCACCTTTGTTCCGGGGCACCAAAAACACGACACTTCACGAGCTACAAACAGGCGACAGATCACGCGCTACTGACACGGCCGCCCGGCTAGATTGCAAAGCCGATTCAATTGTGTAAGGCCTTGCGGCCGGCGCAGAGAGCTACTGCCGCCCGCGTCAGTTCCGTACCTAGATAGCTGCGGAAACGCGCCTGATTGGTGAGTGTCGCGAAATCCGGCTGTCGCGTCACGCCGCCATCGGCGACTAGCAGATATTGCTCTGCGATTTCGGCGAGAACTTCCAGATGCCAGGCCGCAGTCGGATGCAGGCACAGCACCACGAGCCGCCCCTCGGCCCGCAGTTTGCGAAAGAAATCGAGCA
>JBEVJT010000345.1:0-4933 GCA_040510075.1 Xanthobacteraceae bacterium
AGCCTGCGCCGCGACGGAATCCAGAGCGGGCGGCGGCCGGGGGCATGGACGGCGAGGATGCCGGACACACCCTCGATCATCACCTCGCGGGTCTCGTGTTCGGTTTCTCCAATGAGCGCAATGCGCCGTTCGCCCTCGCCTTCTTGCTTCGGTGCAAGGGCCATGCGCTTGATCCATTCGGCGCCGGCCCGCGTCTTGCCCGCGCCTCGTCCGCCGATCAGCAGCCAGATGGTCCAGGGCTCGCCGTTATTGCCGAAAGCGGGCGGAAGCTGGTGGTCGTGCGAGAACACGTCCCAGGCTTCGCTCAAGGCGTGCAGTTCTTCGTCACTGGCCCTTTCCAGCAGCAACCGCATCTCGCTCGGAGATGATTGCTTCAAGCTTTCGCGCAAGCGATCGTCGAAGCTCGTCGATGGACCTTGGGACGGATTCATGTTTCGGCGCCTTCGGCCTGGGCGCCCCCTTCTCCTGCAGCGCATCGAGCGCCGAGAGCGACTGCATGGTCCTGGCAAGCACAGCCAGCGCGCGGGCGTCGCGTTCGGCCCCGCCCGGCTCCTGTCGTGTGCCTTCGAGGCGCCGCTCGATCTCGGCGATCTGGCGTTCGGCCGCGCGCATCATGCGTTCGACGATACGTCCCCGCTCTGGAATTCTGCGACGTGCGACCGATTTTCGCTTCTCGATCGGCGGCAGGGCCGGAACGCCTGCTGTCTTCGGCCCGCCCCCCAGCCAATAATAGAGTGCCCAAAGATTCAGCCCGGTCGCGCTCAGGATTTCCCGCGTCAGCTTGCCCTCGACATAGAGTTCGCGCGCGCGCCGCGCGTTTTCCGGGATCAGAGTCATGATGACAAACTCAAGCGTCCCCGCGAAGCGGGGGCCCCAGGGCGACACGACGAACAGGAAACTGGATGCCGGACGCCCGCGCGGCTGGGTCTATCGGAACAGCCTCTTGGCGTTCCGCGACACCTGCTCCATGCGGCCGATCTGCGGCCTCATGCGTTCCAGCTCGTGGATTGCAACGCTGAGACGCTCGGTCGCCTCGGTCATGTTCCGATTGGCAATCGCCCGCATGCACCCGAATAATTCAATCTTGAGAACCCGCTCAAGATCGCCTTTGACGCTCACGCCCGCCTCCTGACATTGCAGGATCGTTCTAGCGCGAGGTTGCAAAACGATCGTCGCGGGTTTCGCTAGAATTGAATTCAAACTTGCCGACGATTGGTGCGACTTCCAGGCATCGCCATCCGTCTCGAAGCTTTTTCGAAGCTCGCCGTCGCAACCGCAATTGTGGAGTATGCGCAGACCCTACCCCTGCAGCGTCACGGTGTCAAGGACTATTTTCCTGCCATCGCCTCCTCATCAGAAAACCCAGATAAATCACTGTTCATTGGCTTTCCGCGCGAAGCTGATTTATTTTCCGCGCACCGCACAGGAGGAATTTTGAATGACCAGCCGTATCACCGTTCTCGCAGCCGGCATTGGCGCGCTCGCGCTCAGCCTTGCCTTCGCTCCCATCGCCAGCGCCCAGCAGTCTCCCAAGACCGGGCGCACCGCCGTTTCCAAGGAATGCTCGGCCAAGGCCGACGAGCAGAAGTTGCACGGCAAGGAGCGCCGCAAGTTTCGCTCGAAATGCATCAAGGACGCGAGAAAGAAGCCGGCCTGATCGGGCCGCAAGCATCTCTGCAACGCAACGGGCGGCCAAAGAGCCGCCCGTTTTGCGTTCGCAGGCGGTCGAGACGCGGTGGCGTCAAACGCCCTTGATCCGAAAGGAGCCCGCAGGGCGCTCCATCAGCTCTCCGGACTCGAGCATCGCGCGCAATGTCCGGTATAGCGCTTCATGGGTCAGCCCGAGTTCGGCAGCCCAGGCCTTTTTCGTGCCCGCGAGCTTGAAGATGCGGTCTCGGCCTTCGGTCATAATGAAATGCGAGATGCGCTCGCGCGCGGTGTGGAGCAGAAGACGTTCGCATTGCAGCCGCGAATGGCGCAGCTGCGCGCTGACATAGCCGATCCAGGCATCCCGAAACCGGCTCTGCGACAGCGCCCGCTGAAAGCGGCCTTTCGGAATGCTCAGCAGCGTCGCGGCTTTCGTGACGATGGCATCGCAATGATAGCCGCTCTGGTCGAGGCTTGCTTCCGCGACGAAGCCGCCATTCGCCCGCTGCAGAACGATTTCGGCTCCGGTAATGGCGGTTCGCACCAGCCGCACCTCGCCCGAGAGGACGCAATACATGGCTTTCGGCCTGTCTCCCTGCGCGAACAACGTTGCGCGGTGGGGCAAGCGGAGCGTGGTCGCGGACTTCAACAGGTCCGGAGGCAGAATGGCGGCGCCCTGGTTCATTCTCCGGCCTCCGGCGTATGATCCGGATCATATAGCAGACGGCGAGGCCATGCTATCCCGTCCCCGGACCGGGAGCAGACCATGCGCATCATCGCGGCCATGACCTTCGCTGTCGCGCTTACCGCCGCAACGTCATCGATCGTGGCGCTGGCGCAGCCGCATCCTTCACAGCACCATGGGCATCGGCACGAGGCCAGCCGTGGCACGCGCGGGCCGGATACGCGCGAGCTCGTCAAGTTTCCACCGGCCCTCGCCGAAGCTACGCTCGCAAACATGCGCGATCACCTCCAGACGCTGCAGCAGATCCAGGAACATCTCGGCATGGGCCATGCCGACAAGGCAGCGAAGATCGCAGAGACGCAACTCGGCATGTCTTCGCTCGGCTTGCACGGCGCGGCGGAGGTTTCGAAATATATGCCGCAGGGCATGCAGCAGGCAGGCAGTGCCATGCACCGGGCGGCCAGCCGCTTTGCGATTGCCGCACAGGACGCGGATGTGACCGGCGACATGAAGCCGGTATTTGCCGCGCTTGCCGAGATCACCGGCCAATGCGTGGGATGTCACGCGGGTTACCGCCTGAAATAACTCAGTTAACGACAGGCCTTGTTGCGTTGCGGCACCAGCTTTGCGCACGCATCTTTTGGTGATCGCATTTCACTCTTGGAAAGCTTTTGGGCCTAGCCTTCGATACGGAACCGAATGTCACCGCGCGGGTTGGACCCGCAGGAATGGCCAAAAGGCCGGTAATTGCGACGGAGACCCGTCATGGCATCGGATGGAATTGAAGGCGTCACCCAAGAGGAGGCCTGCGCTTCCCCTTCACGTGAGAGTGAATCACGCCACGCTGCTCCCACTCCCGTCGTGGAAAGCCCGCCGACCTCGCCGTCGCATTCGCCATGGTGGACCGCCCCGGCCGGCAAGGCCGTCGACATCCCAGCCTTCGGCCGCTCCCTGATCGAAATTCTTATCGCGATACTCGCGCCAGCACCGAAGCCGGTGCCGATCCCCGTTCGGGTCCGCCGCTAATTACTTTTCGCCCGGCTCCTGAACCGGCGCGGCTGGCGCCTCAGGGGGTGGCGCCTCCTTGACGGCTGGCCCGCGCAAGGGCCTCTCCTCCATCGCGATCAGGAAGGCCAGGCCGAAGCACAGCACCAGCATGGCGGCGAGAAACACGAACCGGAACGCGCTCGCGATTACCGGCTCGGATGCAGTCCGCGCCAAAAGCTCGACCGAGACGCCGGCCTTGCCGCCGATCCCGCCGAGCACGATCGCGCTGAACAGCGCCACCACCAAAGCCGCGCCGAGCGAACGAAAGAAATTCATCGAGCCGGTGGCGACACCCATATGGGTGCGCGCCACCGCATTCTGCATGCCGACGGTCGCTATCGGAAACACCGCGCCGATGCCTAAGCCCGTGACCAGCAGGATCAGCAGCGTGGCATAGATCGGCAATCCCACCGGCCAGATCGACATCGCGCCAAGCCCGATGATGCCGACCACGATGCCGGCCACCGCCATGCGCTTGTAATGATCGACCACCACCATCAACCGTCCGGCCACTGTCGAAGCCACGACGGTGCCACCCATCAGCGGGATCAGCGCGAGGCCCGACTGGCTGGCGGAGAGATGGATCACGGTCTCGAAATAAAGCGGGATGAAGATGGTCAGTCCCACCAGCGTGCCCATGCAGCAGGTGCCGGCAAGCGTCGCGCAACGCACGATCGGATTGGCCAGCACGGTAAGCGGCAGGAACGGCTCCGGGGCCGTGACCAACCGTGCCACGAAGGCCGCCCACAGCAAAACCGAGCCCGCGAACAGCGACCAGACCTGCCAGCTCAACCATTCGAAGCGCACGCCGCCCCAGGTCAGCGCCAGCAGAAGCGAGATCGTCGCCGCCATCATCAGGACCGCGCCCGGCCAGTCGAGAGAGTGCACGCGTCGCACTACCGGCGTGCGCTGAAGCACATTGTTGGTCATGGCGAGTGCCACGAGACCGAGCGGCACATTGATCCAGAAGATCAGCGACCAATGCACATGCTCCGTCAGGAGCCCGCCCAGCACCGGGCCGCCGAGCGAGGACGAGGCAAACACCGCGCCGATATAGCCCTGATAGCGGCCGCGCTCGCGAGGGCTTACGATATCGGCGATGATGGTTTGCGTAAGCGACATCAGCCCGCCGCCACCCAGCCCCTGCAAGGCGCGGCCGAGAATGAGCGCGGTCATCGATGGCGCCAGCGCACAGGCGACGGATCCGGCAATGAAAATCGAGATGCCGGCCAGCATTACGTTGCGCCGGCCATAGATGTCGGAAAGCTTGCCGTAGAGCGGCGTCGAGGCGGTCGCGGTGAGCAGATAGGCTGTCACCACCCAGGACAGATTTTCGACGTCATGGAACACCCGGCCCATGGTCGGCAAAGCGGTGGCGACGATGGTCTGATCGAGCGCGCCGAGGAACATGGTCAGCATCAAGCCGATGACCACGGTGCGCACTTCGGCGTGGCGCAAAGCCTTCTGTTCGACGGGCGCGAGCGCCTTGTCTTTCGCCTGCTTTCCGCTCTCCCGGACGGCCTCCTTCGCAGATGCCCTGTTGGAATCCTTGCC
>JBEVJT010000346.1:0-4212 GCA_040510075.1 Xanthobacteraceae bacterium
GGAAGACAACCGCATCGTTGAAAGCACGACCGAAGCGCGGGCTGCCGTCACCGGGCATAATGTGCGCTACGTGCTCGTGGTCAGCACGCTCGCGGTGATCGTACTTTTCGTAGTCGTCTATCTCCTCACCCGCTGACGCGCCGGATTTGTCGGGCGCTTTTTTATGCCTGTGACAGAATCAGCATCAATGTGGTCCCACATCAGGAAAATGCTCGCGCCGCCCGAGGCGAAGTCCTCGCTCGTGGCGCGGCTGATCGCACTCGAACACGGTGGACGCCCGCGTTGGACACCGCGCGGCTACGCGCCGCTTGCACGGGAAGGCTACGCCCGCAATGCCATCGTCTACCGGGCGGTGCGGATGATCGCCGAAAGCATCGGATCGCTGTATTTCGTTCTCTACGACGGGGCCACCGAGCGTGATGCGCATTCGTTGCTTGACCTCGTCCGCCGGCCCAATCCGCGCCAGGACGGCGCCTCTTTCCTCGAAGCCGTCGCTTCGCGTCTTCTGCTCGCCGGCAACGCCTATGTCGAAGCGGTCACCTTGAGCGGGGAGGGCGGTGCGGAAGGTTTTCAGGTCCGCGAGCTCTATGCGCCTGCGGCCCGACCGTATGAAGCTTGTGGCGGGTGCTGATGGTTGGCCGCAGGCCTACGACTATACGGTCGGCGGCCGCACGGTGCGTTTCAACCAAAGCGCGGCGCTGCCGCCGATCCTGCACCTGACGTTCTTTAACCGGTCGACGATCACTACGGGATGAGCCCGATAGAAGCGGCTGCTGTCGCAATCGATACGCATAACGCCGCGGCCGGCTGGAACAAGGCGCTGCTCGACAACGCAGCGCGGCCGTCCGGCGCACTGGTCTATGCCGGCGCCGATGGCACCGTGCTCACCGATGCCCAGCACGAGCGGATCAAGCAGGCATTCGCCGAGCAATATCAGGGTGCCGCCAACGCTGGACGGCCGTTGGTGCTGGAAGGCGGCCTCGACTGGAAGCCGATGTGGCTGTCGCCGCGCGATATGGATTTTCTGGAGGCCAAGCATGCGGCCGCGCGCGAGATCGCGCTGGCCTTTGGCGTGCCGCCGATGCTGCTCGCCATTCCCGGCGACAACACCTATGCGAACTACCAGGAAGCCAACCGTGCCTTATGGCGGCAGAGCGTGCTTCCGCTCGCCGCACGAATTGCCTGCGCGCTGACCAACTGGCTTGCGCCTGCTTTCGGTGACGGCCTGGTTCTCGCGGCCGATACCGATCGCGTGGAGGCGCTCTCTTCCGATCGTGCCGCGCTCTGGGAGCGCGTCAGCAATGCGACATTTCTGACCGTCAACGAGAAGCGCCTCGCGACCGGTTACGGCGCCCTGGACGGCGGGGACGTATTCGCTCGTTAGAACTGGTGAGTTGCGGCGAGGTCGGCGAACCATATTGACGCCGGCCGGTGGCGCCCGCCGCGGTGGCGGCGGGCGCCCTTTTTCGCCGATCCGCGTTCGTTGCATCTCGCGCGCTTGGGGGCGCCGATCCATGACCGATTTTTTGGAAATTTTCATCGAGCGCGGCGATCTCGCACACCTCGCCTTGCTGCTGTGGGCGGCGTCGGCGAGCGGGCTCGCCTGGTTCGCGCTGCGCGAGCTTGCCGCCGCCAGCCGCCGTTTCGACGATTTCGTGCGCGAGCTCGCGCGCTTCAACGAGCGCTGCGAGCACGAAAGGCTGGGTCTGCGCCGCCGGCGTCGAAAAGAAGGAGCCCCGGTTGCCCGGGGCCCCTTTGCGGTCCTCCCGCGTCCTGAGACTTAGTCGAACTTGAATTCGGCCATGCTCTTGAGCGACTCCTTGGTGGCGCCGCTCAGCACCGCATGGTCGGGATACCATTTGCTGGACTTGGTTGCGGACGCGCTGGCCGATGCGCTTGGGCTCGTCGCCGGACGCGACATGCTGCCACCCGCGCCGCCCGCTCCTGTGGTGCCGCTGGGGCTGGCCGACGTGGTCTTGACCGGCTCGTTGACGAATTTCAGCTTGTCCAGCTGCACCAGGATGTCGTGCTTGCCCATGCCGAGGAAGCCGCCGACGCCGATTACGACGCCATCGATCTTCCCGGACTTGTCGAGCAGAATTTCACTGATGTCGCCCAGTTTCTCGTTCTGGTCGTTGTAGACGTTCAGGCCGATCAGCTTGGAAGCTCGCCACATGTCACCCTGCGCCTTAGGCGCAACGGTTGCCGAAGATGACGTGGCAGACGGAGTGGACGGCTGCGCCGATGGAGTCGTCGAAGCCGGCGGGTTGCTCTGGGCAAACGCCGGGACCAGCATCGTCGACGCGAGCAGTCCGCCGTAAATAATTTTGCGCATGATGTCACCTCTGAATTTGTGAACCTGAGTTACGAAACGCAGGCGCGCCGACATTGTTCCTGCACGGGCAGTTCCCTTCGTTCCAGAACGGGTAGTTCCCTTCGCGAGAATCGATTGTGCAACGCACGTGCGCGCTGTCGCATGGTGCATCGCAAATGGTTCGCGCGGAACTTTGGGGCGAACGGCGGAAAGAATTCTTGTGTCAATTTTCTGAAAACACAATGGATACGACGGGCGCGTCGCGCCGCGACCCTGATAAGCCACGCGACCATCTCGACGTTTTTCGTAAGTTTATCGATCACCTCGAGCGCAACGCGCGCACAGCTGCGCAAGACAAGCACCGGCGGGCCAACGCCCGCTAGCAGGAAGCCTCCCCACCGTCATGGCCGGATCTGCTCCGGCCATTCGTGAAGAGCCTGATCAGGCTCGCTTCACGGGCCCGCGGACCGGCTCCGCGGGTGACGGCCCGATTTTGTTTCACGGCCCGGACACTCAATGCTCTCCTTACATTCCGAACCGGCGGTCGCGTCCGTTTTCGCGCCACGCACCACCATAGATCCCGACGGCACGGTGGAGGGCTATGCCAGCCTGTTCGGCGAGATCGACCAGGCGCGCGACATGGTCATGCGCGGGGCCTTCGCCGATACGCTGGCCTCGCGTGGAATCCGTCGAATCCCGATGCTGTTCCAGCACGACCCCTCCGAGCCGGTCGGCATCTGGCTGGAACTGCGCGAGGATTTCCGCGGTCTGTTCGCGCGCGGGCGGCTCATTCCTGAAGTGGCGCGCGGGCGCGAGCTCATCTCGCTGCTGCGGGCAGGGGCGATCGATGGCCTCTCTATCGGCTTCCGCGCATCCAAAGCGCGCATCGATCCGAAGACGCGCATCCGCCGCCTGCACGCGGTCGACCTCTGGGAAATTTCCATCGTCACTTTCCCGCTGCTCGCGGGAGCGCGCGTGCGCGCGGTGAAGCATGCGACCTCAAAGGCGAAGCTGTCATGCGCCCGCACGCGTGCCGAGCGGGAATGGGTGAAGACAACCGCCGCTCCGCGCCGGCCGTGAATTGAGAGGGCGCCAGTCTCCGGCTCTGCTAGACTGGTGCCGCCTGCGTCGCCAGCCAGGCATTTGCAATGCGGGAGCAGCCGCCAGATGGGACCAACCCTCGGTACGCGCGCGAAAAGATCTGCCGCGGGCGGCGCAATTGCGCTGGTGCTGAGCGCATTGCCCCACGCGCCGGCGAGTGCCGCAATGCCGCCTTATGCGGGGTGCGTCGCCGTGACCAAACAGGAATATGACAGCGCGAAGAAGCAGCACATGCTGCGCACCCGGTTCACGGAATATGTGCGAACAGGCTTGCCCGGGCGTCGGCAGTATTGGTATTGCCGATGACGGTGCTCGTCAGTTTCAGGCAGGCAACGCACTGATGCAGGCCACAACGCAACCCGCGAAGACCGGTCTCCTGCACACCGCCGCGCTGGCCGTATCCATCGCCGGCACATTGTTCTGGCTTTATACGTTTTACGGCATACCCAGGTGCCGGCCGGTGACGGCTCCGGCTTCCAGTGGATCGCGGTCGTGCCGCTTGGGCTTGTCTTTTGTATTCACTTTTCCGGCCCTGGTTTGTGCGTGGAACGACCAGTTCTTGTGGGCCGCTCTCGTCATTGGTTGCGCGGGCCTCATTGCATTCGCGCTTCTATGGAACGAGCTGCTAGGCGAGTTCTATCACACGAGCTAGTGTTGATTGTCGCTGTCCAGAGTATCGCGATCAGCCAAAAGATGCGCATAGGTTGTAATGACGCGTCGCGCTTCGCGACGGCGTGATTCCTTCAGCGCCTCCATGAAGCGTAAAAGAATTGACTTGCGCGATTCCTTTCGTGCCG
>JBEVJT010000347.1:0-12231 GCA_040510075.1 Xanthobacteraceae bacterium
CCCGTCGACGCTGTCATCGGCGATGATCAGGGTCTCGGTGGGTCCGGCCAGAAGATCAATGCCGACGCGGCCAAAGAGCTGGCGCTTCGCCTCCGCCACATAGGCGTTGCCGGGGCCCACGATCATGTCGACGGCAGGCACGGTTTCCGTTCCGAGCGCCATCGCGGCGACTGCCTGCACGCCGCCGAGCACGTAGATGTCGTCGGCTCCGCCGAGCTTCATGGCGGCGACGATGGCCGGATGCGGACCGCCCTGGAACGGGGGGGCGCACGCGATGATGCGCTTTACGCCCGCCACGCGTGCGGTGACGATCGACATGTGCGCGGATGCGACCATGGGATAGCGTCCGCCTGGCACGTAACAGCCGATGGAATTGACGGGAATGTGCCGATGGCCGAGCACGATCCCGGGCAGCGTTTCAACTTCAAGCTCTCGCATGGTCGCCAGCTGCTTTTGCGCGAAATTGCGCACCTGCGCCTGCGCGAATTTGATGTCGTCCAGATCGCGCTTGCGCACCTGCGCCATGGCGCGCTCGATTTCACTCTCGCTGAGTCGAAAGCTTGCGGGAGACCACTTGTCGAATTGCTCGGAGAGCCTGCGCGCGGCCGCGTCGCCTTCCCTCTCGATGTCGGCAAGAATGCGCTCCACCGTCCCGCGTACCTTCGCATCGGCGGCCTTGATCGCGCTTGCATCCATGCCGCGCTTGAGATGCTTCGCCATTTTTGTCTCCGTTCTTTCTCTCGACCCCGGTCTTCCTGCTACTTGATCGCCTGCGGATTGATCGGCGATCCGGTGGCGCCGGTAATGATCAGCGGCGGTCCGCAGAAGAAGAATTCGTAGACCGCATCCGCTTCGCAGTCCTCGGCAAGCTCCTTCAAGTAGAAAATTTCGCCCATGCACAGTCCCATGGCCGGGATCACCACCCAATGCCAGGGCTGATTGACTTCGCGGGTTTCGTTCGGGCGCACTTCGACGCCCCAGGTATCGGTGCAGATCGCCGCGATCTCCTTCTGTTGGCACCAGTAGCAATTCTCGAACGTCACCCCGGGCGCGTCCCCGCCGGCATAGCCGCCCCACTCTTTCTCCTTGAGACAACGCTCCATCTGACCGGTGCGGATAATGACGAAATCGCCGCGCCTGATTTCCACGTTCTGTTGCTTGGCGCATTGGTCAAGCTCGTCGTTGCCGATGCCCTCGCCGTCGGCGAGCCAATCGACGCCGCGGAACCGCGCTATATCGAGGAGAACGCCGCGACCTACCATCTTGCTCTTTGAGTGCTCGATGCCGAGCACGCTCAGTCCTCTGGCGTCGATCAGCTTGGCGTCATAGCCGTTGTAGGTCTTCTCCTCATAGAAGATGTGGCCGAGCGCATCCCAATGTGTAGCGCCCTGAACGCAGAGATTGAGCGTGTCGTCGGCGTAGCGCAGCTTGTTCCAGTCCTGCCTGCCGGCGATGGCATCGGTTCCGGTGGCGAGCATCTGGTGGATCGGGTTGAAGCGTCCGCCGAAGAGCCCGGTCTGTGGGCCGTTGCGGTCAAGCGGAATGCCCAGCGCGAACACTTTGCCGGCGCGGATCAGGCTTGCCCCGTTGACGATAGCCTCGGGGGTGATGTGATTGAGCGTACCGATCTGGTCGTGCTTGCCCCACCGTCCCCAGTTCTTCAGCTTGTCGGTCGCCTCGGCGACCGCCTGCCGGCTTACCTTGATGTCCATCAGCGGGGCTCCTCGCGGTTGTGCCTTACTCACCTTCGGCGCAAATAATAAGACTGCAATTCCGCAGGTCGCCCAATTGGGTGATGCATCAAAAAAGAAAATCTATGGCGCAGCTGATTGTTCGCAACCTCGAAGAGGCGGTCAAGCGCAAGCTCAAGCGTCGCGCTGCGCGCAATGGCCGCTCGCTCGAGGAGGAGATCCACCTCATTCTGAGCAATGCGGTGAATGTTCAAACACTCAAGCGCAAGGGACTGGGCACCGAGATTGCCGAGCACTTTCGGGGACTCGAACTCGGTCCAATTGGAGAATTGCGCATAAACCTCAGGATCCCGAACTTCGATCGAGATTAGATCCGCCCCAGCGCGTCCAGGATGCGCGCGGGTGTAAACGGCATCTCGGTGAGCGACTTTGCGCCGAGCGGACGTAACGCATCGTTGATTGCATTCATTACCGCGCCGGGCGCGCCGGCTGTGCCGGCCTCGCCCGCCCCCTTGGCGCCGAGTTCGGAATCCGCGGTCGGGGTCACGACGTGGCCGACTTCGATGTCGGGCATCTCGGCCGCCATGGGCACGAGATAATCGGCCATGTTGCCGTTCAGGAGCTGCCCGCGCTCGTCATAGACGCAGTGCTCGAACAGCGCCGCACCAATTCCTTGCACGACGCCACCGCGGACCTGCTCGTCGACCAGTTGCGGATTGATCACCGTGCCGCAGTCTTCCACGCACCAGTGCTTGAGCAGGGTGACGAACCCGCTCTCCACATCCACTTCCAGATAACTCGCCTGAATCCCGTTGGTGAAGGCGAACGGCCACGCGCGGGGGACGTAGTGCCGCGTCGCCATCAGTTCGGCCTGAAAGCCCGGCGGCAATGTATCAGGACGGAAATAGGCAATGCGCGCGAGCTCATCGAGGGAAAGGCGCTCCGCGCCCTTTGCCTGATCGACGATGATGCCTTTGCGGATGTCGAGGCTTTCGGGCTTCGCCTGCAGAATCGACGCGGCGCAGGCCAACACATTTGCGCGCAGGGCCTTGCCGGCCTGCCATGCGGCTTCGCCGCCGATGCCCGCGGCGCGCGACGCCCAGGTGCCTCCACCATAGGGCGTGTTGTCGGTGTCGCCCGTGATCACGCGCACCCGTTCGAGCGGCACGCCAAATGCAGACGCAGCGACTTGCGCAATTACCGCCTCGGCGCCCTGACCCTGCTCGGTCACGCCGGTCTGGCAGATGATTGCGCCCTGCGCGTCGAGCTTGATGGTGACGCCGTCCTGGGATGAGATCCTCGCGCCGCCCACGCCATAGAACGCGGCGGAAGGATTGGTCACTTCGATGAAGGCGGCAAAGCCGATGCCGCGATAGATGCCCTGTTCCCGCAATCGCTTCTGCTCGCTGCGCAGCCCCGCATAATCCATCATGGCGTCGAGGTGCGCCAGACAGGCGTGATGCGACAGCGCTTCGAATTTGATGCCCGACGCTCCGCTGCATGGATACGCGTCATCAGGAATGAGATTGCGGCGGCGCATCTCCAGCGGGTCCATGCCGATCTTGGCGGCAGCCAGATCGACGAGGCCCTCGGTCACAGCCGTGGCGATCGGATGGCCCACGGCGCGGTATTGGCACATGACGTTCTTGTTCTGGAACACCACGCGCGCGCGCGCCCGATAGTTCGGACACGTATAGGGGCCCCCGGTGAGGTTCACGATCTGGTTTGCTTCGATCCCCGAAGTGCGCGGATACACGGAATAAGGTCCAATTCCGGTGAGATCGTCGATCTCGAACGCAGTGATGGTGCCGTCCTGCTTGACGCCGATTTTCGCTTTGATGCGATGATCCCGCGCGTGGATGTCGGTGACAAAACTCTCGATGCGGTCCGCAACGAACTTGATTGGCCGGTCGAGCAGCTTGGACAAGGCAACCACCGCCATCTCGTCGGCATAGCAATGCACCTTGATGCCGAACGAGCCGCCCACGTCCTTGGTGACGACCCGCACCTGGTGCTCGGCGAGCCCGAGGTGCTTGGCGAACAGGTTCTGCATCATGTGCGGGGCCTGCGTGCCCTGATAGACCGTGAGCCGCGCCTCGGCGGAATTCCAATCTGCGACGATCGCGCGCGGCTCATTGGTGACGCCGGTGTGGCGGCCGAACACGAACGTAGTCTCCACGACCGCGTCGGCGTCCTTGAAACCGAGGTCGGGGTTGCCGGCGGCATGCGTCCGCTCGAAAGTGAGATTGTCTCCCAGATCGGGGTGAATAACCCGAGTGCCCGGATCGAGCGCCGTTTCCGGATCGGTGACGGCGGGCAGCTCCTCGTAATGCACCTCGACGAGATCGCACGCGTCCTCGGCCTGTGCACGCGTGCGCGCCACCACCGCGCAAACCGCTTCGCCCTGCCAGCACGCACGCTCGACCGCGATCGCATATTGAGGCGCCGATTTGATCCCTTTGAGGTGGGTGAGCACGCCGACCCACGGGCTGATGACCTTGGTGAGCTCGGCACCGGTGACGATCGCGATTACCCCGGGAGATTTTCCTGCGGCGGCCGTTTCGATGCCAACAATGCGCGCATGCGCGTGCGGGGAGCGCAGGAAGGCGACATGTGCCATGCGCGGCAGAGTTACATCGCTTACGAATTGCGCGCGCCCTTTGGCCAGCCGCGCGAGATTTGGCCGGGGCACAGATCGTCCGATATACGAATTCGGCCGGTCCAAAGCAGAGAGCGTGGGAGGCGTGTCTTCCGCGACTTTCATTTTTCCGCGTCCTCGCGTGCCGCGGAGCGGCGCGGTGCGCGCGCCTGCGCCACCGCCTCCACGGCATCTACAATCGACTGATAGCCCGTGCAGCGGCAGTAGTTTCCCGAAAGATGCGCGCGGATCTCCGCGCGGCCGGGCCTCGGCATGCTCATCAACAGCTCCTGTGCAGACAGCAGCATGCCGGGCGTGCAAAAGCCGCACTGGAGCGCGTTGCGTGCAATGAAGGCCTGCTCCAGATCGGCAATCTCGCCCGTGTCAGCAACGCCTTCGATGGTCTCGATGCGCATGCCGTCGCATTGGACGGCGAGCATCAGGCATCCCCGCACGACCGTGCCGTTGACGCGCACGCTGCACGCGCCGCACACGCCGTGCTCGCAACCAACATGGCTGCCAGTCAGTCCGAGTGCGTCACGCAGGAAGTCGACCAGGGTCGTGCGGGCGTCGACGCGCGTATCGACGCGTTCGCCGTTCACTTCGAGCGAAATGTCGTGAGCGAGTGTGCTCACGCTCGCTGTTCCAGAAGCTGTGTGGCGACGCGGCGCAGCAGCACTCCGGCAAGATGCATCTTCACGGCGGCAGGAGCGTGCAGGTCATCGTCCGGCTGCAAATCCGTGCGCAGTGCGCGCATCGCCTCTTCGTGCCCGCGCTCTGCAAGTGCGGCCTCTGCGCGGCGCGCGCGCAGCGCTGTCGGCCCGACGCCGAAATACGCAAGCCTCACATCCTCGAGATGCTTCCCTTTGGCGCGCGCGCAGGCAGCCAATCCCACGAGCGCGTAATCGCCTTGCCGCCGCGCGAACTCGGAAAAGGCGACCCGGGTATTTGCATCTGCGGCCGGAATACGGATTCGTATCAGCACGTCGCGTGGACCCAAGGCGGTCTCGAACAGCGACCGAAAGAAATTATCCGCAGAAACGCGACGCTCCCCGCCTGGCCCGGCAATGTCCAACTCCGCCCCGAGCGCAAGCAGGCAGGCCGGCAACTCGGCAGCCGGGTCGGCATAGGCAATGGAGCCGCCGAGCGTGCCGCGGTTGCGGATCGCAGGATGGCCGATATGGGGCATGGCCGATGCAATAAGCGGAGCGTGTCGGGCGATCTGCGCGGACCGTTCAGCCTGGACGTGTCGCACCAAGGCGCCGATCTCCACATGCCCGTCGGCAAGCTCAATCGTATCGAGCCCGGCAACCGAATTGATGTCGATCAGCAGCGCTGGGCGGCTCAGGCGCATATTGAGGGCCGCAATGAGGCTCTGTCCGCCGGCAAGGAGCTTTGCGTCGTCAGTGCCAAGGAGCTCGATCGCATGCGACAGCGACCGGGCCTTGGCATAACCGAAGGGCGCCGGCTTCAAGTCCCCCTCCCAAGTTTTTCGTATTTTTTGCTGCGGCGCCCGCCGCGTCAATCCTTCGTTTCCGGTTGTCGGTTGGTGAACCGCGCATTGCCAAGACCGGTGCCGATGGTAAGTGCGCCCCAGTGCCGCACCTCGGTCATGAAAGGAGCCTCGCTCAACCCCTGCACGACGGCATCGTTGTGCATCACGATGACGGTTTCGTGCTCGCCAATGGCTGGAATGGCCTCATGAAGCGTGAGCGGAAGGTTGAAGCGCTTGGCCTCCCAGTTGCCGGGGAGGTTCTGCGCTCCGCGATCAATGGTGCCGTCCGCTTCGATCATGCCGGGGCAGCCAATTCCGATGAAAGGTGCGAGCTGAAGCTTCTCCTTCTCCGCGCGTGCGATCAGGTGTTCGAGCATAGCGACCAGGCCCTCGACTGCATCGTCTCTTTTGACCCCGAGTTCGTCGGCGTGGCGCCAAAGCTCGAACTTCCAGACGAATGCCTTGGAGCAGTCGGCTGCCTTCTTCAAATTGAGCCCTACCACGCCCGCCCGAATATTGGTGCCGCCAATGTCCACGGCGAGGATCGCGTCATGCGCCTGAAACATCCAGCGCGGCGCGAGATGTGCAGCGCCGATGAGACCGGCCTCATCCGGATGATGACGAATGGGCAGGAGGTCGACGCCGACCTTGTCCGCCTTGAGAATCACCGCCGCTCGGCCGATGGCAAGCTCACCGACACGGCTCGCGCGGAAGCCGCCGCCGATGACGATGCGCTCCGTATCCCGCCATTGCTTGAGCTTGAGGAATCGCCGGATAACGAGCGCGAGTTCTTGCGCAAAGTCCTCGATGGCGCCGTGCACGATCCCGGCCGCTTCCGGTTCCCCGTCTACGAGCAGCGCATCAAGCTCCTTTTTGCCGATTTCGTCGCTCGGCGTATCGCCTAAGGGGTCCTTGCCGCCCTTGCGCAGCGGTTTGCGCCAATTCTCGATTATTGTGCGAAACGCATGCTTGTTGGCGCGATCGCCGAGAAAACCCTCATCATCCTTCAGCTCGACATTGTAGCTGTCCACATTCAGCAGCGGCAGACGGGTTGCTCCGTGGGTCGCAACGGTTTGTACCTTCGTATTTTGCTCGTTCATGTTGTCCTTTCGTTCAGATAACCGCGAACACGCGCAGAGGTTTCCTTCACGCTGCCGCCGGCAGGCCCTGAATGCGGCGGACGATGTCGATAGCGCGCCGGATCAAGGTCATGGAAGCCTCGAGCGTGCGAAACGCGGCATGCGAGGTCAGCGTCACGTTCTCCATCTGTGCCAGCGGGTGATCTGGTTTGAGCGGCTCGGCGTGAAATACATCGAGGCCGGCATGCCGGATATGCCCGTTGGCAAGCGCGGCGATCAGCGCCGCTTCATCGATGAGCGCTCCACGGGCGGTATTGATCAGGATGACGCCGCGCTTCATGCGCTCAATACGTTCCGCATTGATAAAGCCACGCGTCTCGTCCGTGAGCCCGAGGTGCAGCGAGACGATGTCCGAGCGCGACAAGAGCGCGTCGAGCTCTACAGCGGAGCCATGCAGCTGGTCGCGTGCGGTGCGATTCCATACGAGAACCTTCATGCCCATGCCGTGGGCTATGCGCGCAACTTCGCGGCCGATGCCGCCGGACCCGATCACGCCCAGGGTCTTGCCTTTGAGCTCGATGCCTTCGAGCGGCTCCCACACCCCTTTGCGAACGGCGCGGTCCATGCGCGCAAGGTCGCGGCACGCTGCACAGATCAGTGAAATTGTGTGCTCGGCAACTGCGGTGTCGCCATAACCCTTGATCGTATGCACCTCGACGCCCAGCGCCTTGAGCGCGGGCACATCCATGTAGCTCGAGGCTCCCGTTCCGAGGAACACGACGTGCCGCAGCCCGCGGCATCGAGCCATGAAGTCGGTCGGCAGGTACGAATGATCGTCGAGGCAAATATCGTATCCGGCGAGCAGCTGCGGCAGCTCATCGGCGGTAAAGGTTCTGCCGTTGAGCGCAATCGGCGGATCATCGCCGCGATAGACGCGATCGAACACCGGCCGGAGCTGGTTATTGCAGTCGATGAAAATTGATTTCATGCTTCTCCTCGCGCGCACACCGCACGCGGTGTCTCCGATCTTACGGCATGGAGGACGTAAATGCCTGGCGAGTTCAATGGCAAAGTGGTCGTGGTGACGGGTGGCAGCCGCGGCATCGGCCGTGGTATCGGGCTCGCATTCGCGCGGCAAGGCGCGCAGATCGTGCTCGCCGCGTCGTCAGAATCCAATCTGGCTGCCGCGCGAAAGGCAATAGCGGGGGAAGGGCCGGAGCCGCTCGCGATCGCGGCCGATCTGTGCAAGATTGAGGGCTGCCGGGACGTATTCACGCGCGTTGAGCGCGAACTCGGTCGCTGCGATGTGCTGATCAACAACGCGGGAGCCACGCGCGCGGGTAATTTCCTCGATCTGCCCGACGATGCCTGGCTCGACGGTTTTGCGCTGAAGTTCTTCGGTGCCGTGCGCCTGACCCGGCTGTTCTGGCCGCTGCTGAAGGCGGCGCGAGGGCACCTCCTCAACATCATCGGCACGGCCGCGCGTACCGCCGAGCCGGAATTCCTCATCACCGGTTCCGTCAACGCGGCGAGCTCGAATTTCACCAAGGGATTGGCGCGGCTGGGCATGCGCGACGGCGTGCACGTCAATGCCATTCATCCGGGATTGACGGCGACCGATCGCGTCGAGCAACTCATCGAGCAGCGCGCGGCAGCGGCCGGCAAGTCGTCGGACGCAATGCGCGCCGAGATGCTGGAGAAGAGCGGCACAAACCGCATGGCCACTGTCGAGGATATTGCCGCGCTCGCGGTTTTCCTTTGCACGGAGCGGGCGCGGCACATTCAAGGAACCGCCATAGCGGTCGATGGCGGCGCTACGCCCGGGGTTTATTGACGCGAACGAGTTTGAACCTGAAGAGCTCTCTGGAATACCCGGGCAGCAAAAGGGTTTTCAAGAAATGAAAACAGCGCCAAAGGGCTCGTGCTGAGGCGAGAATGGTTTGCAAGAGACGAGGCGCATTGGCCGCATTTGGGCTGTTCGTGATAGCCGGCATCGCGTTTGCCCAGCAGCCGCAGCAGCAAACCATCCGCATACGCGGGACCATCGAAGGGGTAGATGGACCAACATTGAGAATAAAATCGCGTGAGGGGCAAACTACCTACCAGGTCAGACTGACGGAGAGTGCAGCCGTGCGCGGCGTCGTCCCGGCCGCGCTTTCCGACATCAAGCCCAATTCCTACATCGGCGTGACGGGCATGCCCCAGGCCGACGGCAGCCAGAAGGCCATCGCCATTCACATTTTTCCCGAATACATGCGCGGCAGTGGCGAAGGCTTCAGGCCGTGGGACTTTTTACCCAACAGCACCATGACGAACGCCACCGTGACGCAGATGGTAAAGGGCGTCGAGGGTGATGAGATTGCGGTCGTCTACAAGGATGGAGAAAAGAAGATCATTGTCACGCCGGAAACCGTGATCGTGGCTTTTGTACGGGGCGAGCGCAGCGAGCTCACGCCGGGAGCCAAGGTCTTCATTCCCGCCGCAAGCAGGAAGGACGAAACATTGTTCGAAGCGGCCGCGATCTCAGTTGGACGCGACGGCGTCACGCCGCCCATGTAAGAACTCTCGCCTATAACCCCAGTCTCGCCCATCGCTCCTATTGTAAAATACAATAATCAACAATGCGGTGCGGGTAGTTCCGCGGGCGGCTCAATCATGCGCCGGCATTCCATCAATGCAAACGCCCGGCGCGGTGACCGCCCGGGCGCACGTATCGAAGATGTCTTAATCATATCGTCTTAGTGTACACTCGCAACCCTAAAATCATACCTCCTCGGGCCTTTGGTTATGGAATGACGCTGATTTGCGTGCCGGGGTATGAGCGCTGCCCCGCGCCGGGACATCGAGATCGCTCGCAAGCAGATTGGGCAGCTGCGCAGGTGCAGTGAGGCGCAGCGGGTTGCGGCGTCCGCGCGCGCGGCTGTCGACGGCCTCGTCATGGGGACGCTTGACTGCATCGGCGCGGGCAAGCGATTCGATTTGCGGCCCGCTTTCCGTCAAACGCGCCAGCAGAAACGTGAGATCTTCAAGCTTGGCGGCGACGACGTGAATCACCCCGGATTGTTCCTGCAGCTCGCCGTGTACGGCGATGTAACGCGCGCCCAGCACGATGGGCCGGAAACGTTCGAATGTCTTCGGCCACACAATGATGTTGGCGATTGCCGTCTCATCTTCGATGGTCATGAAGATGACGCCGTTCGCCGATCCCGGCCTTTGCCGAATGGTCACGAGCCCGGATACGGCCACGCGCTCGCCTGAGCGGCGCGCGCGCAGCTCCGCATTGGCAATGATGTTCCGGCGCGCAAGATCGGTTCGCAGGAAAGAGGCTGGATGGGCGCGCAGCGATAGTTCGAGAGCGCGATAGTCCTGCACGACTTCTTCACCAAAGCCCATGGGCAGCAAGCTAACGGCCGGCTCCGGGGGAATCGCGACATCCATCTCGTGTTGATGTACTTCGCTTGGCCGTTCAGGGAGCCCAGCGCCGCGCAGCAAGGGCAGATCATCGTGCTGGTCGCCCACGCGGCCAAGCGCCTTCGCGGCCCATAATGCCTGCCGACGCGAGAGACCCAGCGAGCCAAATGCATCTGCATCCGCAAGCCGCTCAACAACACGGGGGGAAAGACCTGTCCGCAGCCACAGGTCGCGTGCCGAGCGATAGGGCAATAGTTCAGATGTGTCGCACATGCGGTGCAGCTCGAAGCGGTGCACCGCTGATCCGGGATCGCCAGAGCCCGTAACGGTCCCAGGTCTGCGGCTCATCACTGCGTGCTGCGCCGCGCCCGGGACACTGCGGGCTTGAACGATGCGCCTTGCGTCCTGCTCTGACAGTCCTTTGATCTGGCGAAAGCCGAGGCGGACCGCATGAGCGCTGCGCATGTCGGCCGCCATATCGGTGTGTAATGCATTCATGCGTTGTTCCGGCAGCGGCCCAGGTTCAAGCGTTGCATCCCAATCCGAGTGATTGATGTCGATCGGGCGCACCTCGATGCCGTGCTCGCGAACATCGCGTACGATCTGGGCCGGAGCATAGAAACCCATGGGCTGCGAATTGAGGAGCGCCGCCGCGAACACGTCCGGATAACGGCACTTGAGCCAGGCCGAGGCATAGACCAAAAGCGCAAAGCTCGCGGCGTGGCTTTCCGGAAATCCGTATTCGCCAAAGCCTTCGATCTGGCTGAAGCAGCGCTCGGCGAATTCGCGCGGATAATTCCGGGCTACCATGCCATCGATCATCTTTCTCCTGAACGTTGCGATCGTACCGGTGCGCTTGAAGGTCGCCATGGCGCGGCGCAGCCTGTCCGCCTCGCCCGGCGAGAAGCCGCCGGCCACAATTGCGATGCGCATCGCCTGTTCCTGAAACAAAGGCACGCCCAGCGTCTTGCCGAGCACCGCTTCAAGATCGGGAGACGGATAGGTGATCGGTTCTAGTCCCTGGCGGCGGCGCAGATACGGATGCACCATGTCGCCCTGAATGGGACCGGGCCGCACGATCGCGACTTCGATGACGAGATCGTAGAATTCCGTGGGCCGAAGACGCGGCAACATCGACATTTGCGCGCGACTCTCCACCTGGAACACGCCCACGGAATCG
Source organism: Xanthobacteraceae bacterium (assembly GCA_040510075.1). Lineage (GTDB taxonomy): Bacteria > Pseudomonadota > Alphaproteobacteria > Rhizobiales > Xanthobacteraceae > VAZQ01. The sequence goes on from JBEVJT010000347.1 coordinate 11,495, forward strand.
GCGCGCTGCAGCATGCGATAGACGGCTTCATCTTCCTTCGGGATGGTGGAGAGGGAAAAAAATCGATTCTCCTGACTATCGGATCCCCCTGTGCGAAACGAAAGATCGTAATGGCGTTCGGCGAGCTCAAATGCCTTGCGCACGCAGGTCAGCATGCCCAGGCCGAGCACATCCACCTTGAGAATGCCCAGGGCGTCGAGGTCGTCCTTGTCCCATTCGACGAAGGTGCGATCCTTCATCGCCCCGTTACCGATCGGAACAACTTCGTCGAGCGGGCTGCGCGTGATCACGAACCCGCCAACGTGTTGGGACAGGTGACGCGGAAACGATTGGATTGCGGTAGCGAGCGCTCGCATTTTCTGCACGCGCGCGCTGGAGAGGTCGATGCCCGCGCTTGCGAGCTCGGCTTCGCGCACGGCTCCGCCCATGCCCCAGATGGAAGAAGAGAGCGCGCCTATGACGTCTTCAGATAATCCAAATGCCTTGCCGACTTCGCGGATGGCGGAGCGTCCCCGATAGGAGATGACGGTTGCGGCAATGCCGGTGTGGTCGCGCCCATAATGCTGATAAATGTGCTGGATCACCTCTTCGCGCCGTTCGTGCTCGAAATCCACATCGATATCGGGCGGCTCGCCGCGTTCGGAGGAGATGAAGCGCTCGAACAACAGCCGTCCGTCGCGCGGATCCACGTCGGTGATGCCGAGGCAGTAGCAGACCGCCGAGTTGGCCGCCGAGCC
>JBEVJT010000348.1:0-22158 GCA_040510075.1 Xanthobacteraceae bacterium
ACTCACCGGTTCCAGCACGCAATCACGAAGACGCATTTTGAACAGCGCGAAATGCAGTTTTAAGACGGGTGTTGCTCAAACAGCACTTGGCCGGAGGGCGAATTTTCTGCGCCAAAAGACGAGCCAAGCGGATGCATGTGAGCGCGGACTGTTCAGGGTAAGTAATTGGTTTTACACATCTATTTACGATGCAGCTGAGGAGTCTGCACGCGGTGCTGGCGCTCGTCTTCCGCGCGCCCGCACGAGCATTTCTGAAAGAGGTTCACATCGCGCGGCATCGGACATGAGGAGGTGCCACACGTTTGGAATGCACTCCGCAGCGCGACTCGGCTCCAAGGGTAGTCAGCAAAGTGATCTGCCTTTCGCGCAGTTTGGTTTTGGGAATGATGAAACAGCGTAACGCCCCGTAGCCCGGATGAGCGTCAGCGTTATCCCGGAATGCTTCTTTGCAATCATAAATGATTCCCCGCATGTCGCTCTGCTTGCGGGCTACATGAAGAAATGAGCGAATGAGCGGCCTGAGACATGGGTGACACTTCGTACCGGAGACATGGGTTACACCTTTCGCCCTTTGCGGCGGGATGTGTCAATGCCGTGGAAGGAGAGTACGCCCGTGGAGGAACGCCTGTGTTTTGTCGCCCGCGCTTGGTGGAGGGTGAGCCGATGGCGGCCCTGTGCCGACTTCGGCATCTCTCGCAAAACCGGCTACAAAATGTTCGATCGCTACAAAGAGCACGGCCAGGAGGCCCTGAATGATCGCTCCCGCCGGCCCGTGCGGTATGCGAACCAGCTGCCACAGCAAGTCGAAAGCCTGATCGTCAGCGCCAAGCGCAACAAGCCGCATTGGGGAGCCCGCAAAATCCGCGAGCTTCTGGTCCGCCGATTAGCGTGCCGTTCGCCAGTCCCAATGCCTTGTTCAATCTTTCCAAGCTCTCGGTCTGGTGGTTGCGTCTCGACATCGCCATCGAACGCATCAAGCCCGGACAGCCCCAACAAAACGGTCGCCACGAGCGCATGCACCTCACCTTGAAAAAGGAAACAACCCGCCCCGCAGGCCTGAACAGCTTGCAACAGCAAGGCAAGTTCGATGCATTCATCCAGGAATTCAACACCGAACGGCCGCATGAGGCGCTGAGCATGAAATGCCCGGCAGAGGTCTACACGCGCTCACCGCGCCCGTATAATGGCCTGCCTGAGCTCGGCTACCCCTTTCACGACCGCAGCATCCTGGTCACAGCCTGCGGACGTATCTGCCTGCACCGCAAGAGGATCAACATCTCAACCGTGCTGGCAGGTCAGACACTTGGAATTAAAGAGATCGACGAGGGCATTTGGCTCGTAAGCTTCATGCACTACGATCTCGGCTACTTCGATCTGGAGCAGAAAACGTTGCAATCCCTGGACAAACTCGTCACCGATGTGTCCGGGCCGGACCCAAGACAGGATGGCGGAGACGGAGGGATTCGAACCCTCGATACGGCTTTAGACCGTATAACGGTTTAGCAAACCGCCGCCTTCAGCCACTCGGCCACGTCTCCAGGCGTTGAGATCATTGCCTTTTCTGTTCTCGGAGGGAGAACTAAAAAGGCTCTTGCTACCCATTTGCTACCATTTATTTCTCGGCTCGGCTTTGTAAAGCCAGGCGCAGAGCGTCGTCAACCAATGCCGCAAGCAGGAAACCATGGTGGAGATTGCCCGGTCCTACAACGTCAGCCACCCGACCATCAGCCGGCTCTATCAGTCCCGCCCTTTCGGGGGCGCAAACGCAGGCGCATGAAGCGGTGACCACAGACACCTTGAATTGGGATTTCTCCCCCTCTGCATCGCCCCGATGGATGGCCTAACAATCCCTTAATCGACATCTGGCACGCTTCGACTGGCCGGAGCGTGACGAATGTCTAAGAAATCTTTGGTGTGGAAGGCCGATGATGTTTTCGACACCGCTTTCAGCGCTCAGATCGCGAATGTCACCTACCACGTCGCATCTGGAGCCTATGGCTACCCTGCCTACCTTGAGGTGCACGGTCCGCGCGGCGGTCTGAACCGGCTCGACCTCGGATTCTACCTCACAATCGAGCAGGCTAAGCAGGCCTGTGAACGACACTACGCGGCCGGTTGCGACCTGAGCAAAGCGAAGAAGATTACCCGCTGAGAGCCTCCGAAGCGGTGCAGCAGCAGAGGGATGGAGGGCGCGAGCATAGGCTTGCTACCATTTTGCTACCCAACTCGGTAGCACGAGAGGGTACGCACAAGCACCGGGGCACAGCGCACCCGCTATGTTTGGCTGATTTTTAGGACAGTTGGGGACGGCAAATTACGGGGCGACACGGCCAACAACGAATTAGCAAACCGCCGCCTTCAGCCACTCGGCCACGTCTCCGGAAGGCGCAAGAATGGGTAGTTAGCCGATCGGCATTGGTCAAGGACGCTGCGAATTTAGCTTCCACGAAGCTCCGTCCTACCGCCGTCGTCATGAGGTGCGAGCGAGCGCAGTGAGCGAGCCTCGAATGATGCGGCCCGGTTTTTGGCCGTCGATGCTTCGAGGCTCGGCGCGTTGCACCGAGCGCCTCAGGATAACGGATCAAGCTTGGCCATTGGGGCAGGTTAACTCGCGTGGAACCAGGCGCGCGCCGCGCGCTGTGCCTCCGCGATCTCCGCCGTCGTCATCTGAGCCGCGATCTCCCGGCGCAGACGGATGGCCTCGCTCTTGCCCCGCATGGCGGCGATGTTGAACCACTTATGCGCGGTGACAAGATCCACCGGAACGTCGCGGCCGACCGAATAGGTCATGCCGAGATCGAAGAAGGTATCGGCCGCGTTCGGGCCGGCGGCCAGCGACGCGCAGTCGATATCGAGCAGTTCGAAACGAGCCATGTGCCCTCTCCCCTGTTTGCGCCTGTCCGTCGCAACGCAGACTTGGCGCGCGCCCAGCCCCCCCCCCGGCCGGACGCGGCAAATATCGGGCGAAAATTTGAATGGTGTTTTAAAGGTCGCGATGAATCGAAGCTGAAGCGCGCTTGACCGGAGCGCCGCGGCTGCGAGCTGTTAACCAGCTAAATGCCGGTGCGAGCGCGATTTACGGACGCCCACATTTGCCCACTCACGAGTGCTGGTGAAGCGGCGCTAACCATGTCGCAATCGGGAGTGAACCCGCCCGTCATCGAGGCGTCAACATGGAGCTGTCAATGAAATGCCGAGGGCGCCGGCAAGAGGTCCGCGCAATGCGGGCTACCCATCTTGCCGACGGCCCCCTGTTATTCGGGCACGGAAACCGACGGCTCGATCCTGATGCGCTATCCGCTTTCAAGGAGCCGCCGGCCCGTGTGACGCAGTCACTGACGTCGTCCGAAGTCGAAGACTGGGACGCGTGCTTACTTCTTCTTGCGGCGCTTGGTCTTCCGTGCGCCCTTTTTTGCCGCGGACTTCGTCTTCGTCTTTCGCTTCTTCGCCATGCTGCCCTCCTAGCAATGAGTGAGTGGCGATATTCAGTGTCCGCAGGATGCGAACACTGCATTCGGATTACTACAGCGCGCTAAAAAAACCAGCATTTTCGCTGCCTCGCACCTCAACGCTCGCAACGCGACACCACATGTTGCGTGCCCAAGCGCGTGGAAACGCGGCCACGACGTGAGCCAGGAAAAATCAGAAAGATCAATGGCCCATTTATCTGTAATGCGCAGAAGTGCCCGTGAAATCGAGATTTCCATGGACTGTGCTCTTCGCATTTCTAAAATATTGCGCGAGCGCGATTCGAGGGGCTCGTTATGCGCCAGGGGCATCTCTCGAGCCGGTCAGGCGTGCGCAATGAGCTGTGAAAAAAACCTGGTTACAACGCAGCGGCCGCGCGTGCGAGCGCGGAAATTTGGCGCGAATCGCGCGAATCGCGTGCAAGTGATTCGGTTTTCGTGCGTCGTCCTCTCCCGCTCATTCCCGCGCAAGCGGGAATCCAGATTGAAAAGATGGATCCCCGCTTTCGCGGGGAAGACCGGACGGAGCCAAATCTCAAATCCCGAGCTTCGCCTTGAGCAGCTCGCTCACCGCCTGCGGATTGGCCTTGCCGGCCGAGGCCTTCATGATCTGCCCGACGAACCATCCCAGCAGAGCGGGCTTCCCCTTCGCCTGCTCGCATTTTTCGGGATTGGCTCTCAAGATGTCGTCAACCATCTTCTCGATGGCACCGACGTCGCTCACCTGCTGCATGCCGCGCGCCTTGGCAATGGTGCGCGGATCGCCGCCTTCGCTCCAGGCGATGTCGAAGAGCTCCTTTGCCATCTTTCCGGAGATCGTGCCCGCCGCAACCAGGTCCAGAATGGCGCCGAGCTGCACCGCCGTCATCGGCGAACTCGCGATGTCTTTGCCTTCCTTGTTCAGGCGCCCGGCCAGCTCATTGATGACCCAGTTGGCCGCGGCCTTCGCGTCCCGACCCTGGGCTACCTGCTCGAAAAACTCAGCGCCGGCGCGCTCGGCCACGAGCACGCCCGCGTCGTATTCCGAAAGCCTGTATTCGCGCGCAAAGCGCCGCTTCTTCTCGTCCGGCAGCTCCGGCAGATGCGCCGCAAGATCCTGCACATAGGCAGCATCGAGCTCGAGCGGCAGCAGGTCGGGATCGGGGAAATAGCGATAGTCGTGCGCTTCTTCCTTGTTGCGCATGGAGCGCGTCTCGCCCTTGCCCGCATCGAAGAGGCGCGTCTCCTGCTCGACCGTGCCCCCATCCTCGAGCACGCCGACCTGCCGGCGCGCCTCGCACTCGATGGCCTGGCCGATGAAGCGGATGGAGTTGACGTTCTTGATTTCGCAGCGCGTGCCCAGACGCTCGCCGGGCCTGCGCACCGAGACATTCACGTCGGCGCGGAGATTGCCTTTTTCCATGTCGCCGTCGCAGGTGCCGAGATAGCGCAGGATGGTGCGCAGCTTGGCGACAAAGGCTTTTGCCTCATCCGCCGAGCGCATGTCGGGCCGGGAGACGATTTCCATCAGGGCCACGCCCGAACGGTTGAGATCCACGCATGACATCGTCGGGTGCCGGTCGTGCAGCAACTTGCCGGCGTCCTGCTCGAGATGCAGGCGCTCGATCCCGACGGTCACGGCCTCTCCGTCCGGCAGATCGACGACGACTTCCCCTTCGCCCACGATCGGCGACTTGTACTGGCTGATCTGATAGCCCTGCGGCAAATCCGGATAGAAGTAGTTTTTCCGGTCGAACACCGATTTGCGATTGATGCGCGCCTTGAGACCGAGGCCGGTGCGCACGGCCTGCCTGATGCACTCCTCGTTGATCACGGGCAGCATGCCGGGGAGCGCGGCATCCACCAACGAGACGTGCGAATTCGGCTCACCGCCGAAGCTGGTCGAGGCGCCCGAGAACAGCTTCGACTGCGAGGTGACCTGTGCATGCACCTCCATGCCGATGACCATTTCCCAGTCGCCGGTGAGCCCTTTGATCGACTTCGATGTTCTCCGCGGTGCGCTCATGCCTTAAGCCAGTAACATATTGCCTCCCCGGCCTCCTGCGGGGAACCTTTAGCGGCGAAACCTTACCCCCGATGAGCGCGTTATTGCGAGAGTCGCGGGTCAACGGAGGGTGGCATGTCTGACAATGGAACACCCCACGGCGCACCGCCTGGCGCACTTGGGGCTGCGCTGGGAGCGCTACTTGCAGTGGCGATTGCGATTTTCCTGCTCAGCGGCGGAGAGCATTTCGGCAAACGGACGGTCAACAGCGACGCCGATCTTCCCCCGGTCGCCACGGCGAAGTAGCACGACACATTTCAATGGTCACGATCCGCTCGTCCCCGCGAAAGCGGGGACCCAGGTTCTTCTGGATTCCCGCTTGCGCGGGAATGAGCGGAGTAGAATGGACTGCTTTAGCCTCATCGGAATCCACTCTGGCCCGCCGTCGCTCGTGAGCGAGCGGACGCGGGTCGCTGATGCGGGCTACTGCAGCAACGTCTGGGCAATCGCCGCCCATTCCTCATCCAAGGAGCCTGCAGCTTCCGGACGTCGGGCCCGGCGATACCAGTAGCGCGCGTTATCGAGATCGCCCTCGACGCGATGCAGATGCGCATGCACCCACGCGCAATTGTCGTCCGCCTCCTCCATGACGATGCGGTGCGCGGCATCCCACTTGTCCTTGCCCACCCACCACAGCGCGGCAAGCGCAGGTGGGAGGTCGGCGGGCGGGCGCTCCTTCTTCAGCGATTCTTTGAAGCTCGCGTAATCCATGCTCCGGGACCTCGGTCCTTACCACCAGCGCTCGGGCGAAAATCGCCCCGCTGAGCGCTCGATGACATTTGCGAGCGCGAACAGCGTTTCCTCGTCGAATGGCCGTCCGATGAGCTGCAGCCCCAGCGGCAAGCCTTCCTGCGAAAGAGCACCCGGAACCGAAATGGCGGGAAGGCCGGCGAGGTTCACGGTCACCGTGAACACGTCATTGAGATACAACTCGGTGGGATCGTCGCGGCCCTTCTCGCCTATGCCGAAGGCCGGCGAAGGGGTCGCGGGGGCAAGGATCGCGTGCACGCCCGATGCGAACACGTCCTCGAAATCACGTCGCACCAGCGCGCGCACCTTCTGGGCACGCAGGTAGTAAGCGTCGTAATAGCCGGCGGAGAGCACATAGGTGCCGATCATGATGCGCCGGCGAACCTCGGCACCAAATCCCTGCGCGCGGGTGTTGCGATACATGTCGCCGAGTTCGCGCGCCGCTGCGCGCAGCCCGTAGCGCACGCCGTCATAACGTGCGAGATTGGACGAGGCCTCCGCCGGGGCGATGATGTAGTAGGCGGCAAGTGCATATTGCGTATGCGGAAGCGAGACTTCGACGATCTCGGCGCCCGCGTTTTTCAGCCAACCGATTCCCGCCTGCCAGAGTGCTTCGATCTCTGCAGCCAGGCCTGGGATCCGGTATTCGCGCGGAATGCCGATCTTCAGTCCTTTCACCGATTTGCCGATCGCGGCTTCGTAGTCCGGCACCGGAAGATCGACCGAGGTGCTGTCCTTCTCGTCGTGTCCGGCGATCGAGCGCAGGAGGATCGCCGCATCCTGCACGGTGCGCGCCAACGGACCTGCCTGGTCGAGCGAGGATGCATACGCGACGATGCCCCAGCGCGAGCAGCGGCCGTAGGTCGGCTTGACGCCGACGGTTCCGGTGTAGGCCGCAGGCTGGCGGATGGAGCCGCCCGTGTCTGTGCCCAGCGCCCCGAGGCAGAGATTGGCCGCCACCGCGGCAGCCGAGCCGCCCGACGAACCGCCGGGAACCAGCGGCGTGTTTGCGCCTCTGCGCCGCCAGGGCGAGATCACCGGGCCGAAATACGAGCTCTCGCTGGACGAGCCCATTGCGAACTCGTCGTTGTTGAGCTTGCCGAGCATTACCGCGCCGTCGCGCCACAGATTCGCGGTGACTGTGGACTCGTAGGTGGGAACGAAATTGTCGAGGATGTGCGAGCAGGCAGTCGTGCGCACGTCCTTCGTGGCGAACATGTCCTTGATGCCGACCGGTATGCCTTCCAGCGCGCGCGCTTCATGGCCTTTCAATCGCGAATCGGATGCGGCCGCCATGGTTCGCGCCTGATCCGGCGTTTCGAGCACGTAGGCATTGAGCGCGCGCGCGCGCTCCATCGCCTGGAGATGCGCTTCGACAAGCTCAGAAGCGGAGAATTCGCCGGAGCGCAGCCCCGCGCGCGCCTGCTCCAGCGTGAGCGAGGTCAGCTCAGCCATGAATGAATGGCCGCCGCCAGCTCATTCGACGACTTTGGGCACCAGAAAGAAATCGTCGTCCGTCGCCGGCGCGTTGCGCAGCACCTGATCCAGGATTTGTCCATCCGTCACTTCGTCCTTGCGCTTTTTCAGCTGCATGGGAACGACAGACGTGACGGGCTCGACGCCGTTGACGTCCACGCGCGAGAGCTGCTCCACGAATGTCAGGATCGCATTGAGCTCGCCCCGAAGATGCTCGATCTCTTCCTCGGCAACGGCGATGCGCGCGAGGTCGGCAATCCGCCGCACGGTATCGGCATCGATCGACAAAACTGCGCTCCGGGCCGATCCGAATTGGGTCGGCAGCACGCCTATAGCAGAGCGAATTTCCTCGAGCCAAGCGACTTAGGTCGATCCGTTCGTCCCGCGAAAATGGACCAACAGGTTGCGGCGCGCCTCGCAAGCATCGATATATTGAGAATGAATGCGCCAAACTTTTCGGCCGTTCCCGGCCTGGCGAGCCGCGCCCCGATTCATATCGGCGCCGTCGGGCTGAAAGCGCGGGATATCAAACTGCTCACGTCGTTCTATCAAACCACGCTTGGGCTCGTTGCCCTGTTCGACGATGGCCAGCATGTAGTGCTCGGAGCCGGCGGCACCGGCCTTTTTCACCTCGAACACGCACCGGCAGCCGGAGCGGACGATCCGCACAGCGCCGGCCTTTATCACACGGCTTTTCTCATGCCCACGCGCACCGACCTCGCGCAGTGGCTCTGGCATGCCGGCACAAACCTGCCGCTGACGGGCGCGTCGGACCATGGCGTGAGTGAAGCAATCTATCTCGACGACCCGGAAGGGAATGGAATCGAAGTCTACTGTGACCGGCCAGCCGAGACGTGGCGCTGGATGGACGGCCGGGTCGAGATGACAAGAAAGCGACTCGATCTCGATGAGCTTTTGCGTGCAGCGCCGCCGAGTGCCGGCAATGGCGTTGCACCGGTCGGACTGCGCATCGGCCACGTGCATCTGCGCGTAGGAGATCTGTCGGGCGCCGAAGCGTTCTACCACGATGCCGTCGGGCTTGATGTGACGCGCCAGCGAGACGGCGCGTTGTTCATGTCGTCCGGGCACTATCACCACCACATCGCGTGCAACGTTTGGCACAGTGAAGGTGCAGGGATGCGCGACCCAAGCCGCGCAGGATTGGCGTGGGTCGCACTCGAAGTGACCAACGCGGCCGCGTTCGAAGCCCTCAAGTCCAGGCTGGGGAATGCCGGTTTCGCGGTTCAGGGCGCCCCGGATGGGGCGCAAACGGCTGATCCCTGGGGAACGACCGTGCGCGTGCGCAGGGTTTAGAACCGGTAGTTCACGCCCGCGCGCGCAACATTCATGGTGAGGCGCGCATCATCGCTGATCGCGGGCAGGCCGGTGAACACGATGCCGTTCGTCCTATGCCCGAAATCCAGATAGAGATATTCGACCTTCGCGCTCCAACCAGGCGCGATCGCGACTTCGATGCCGCCGCCGGCCGTCCAGCCGTTGCGCGTCTCATTAAAGCTCGCCAAAGCCGCAACAGGGCCTGCAGACGCAAAGGCATCGGTCTCCAGGCGCGCATAGGCGTAACCTGCCGTCGCGTAGATGAGCCAACCGCTCGCGGCAACACCGAGCCGTCCGCGCGCCGTCCCGAACCAGGGGACTTTCTGATTATACGTCGCCGCCAAACCCAGGGCGCAGAGGCCTGCCGGGCAGGGCGCGCTCAAGCCGCCTCTCGCTCCGCTTGCCTGAAAATCCGCCTCTGCGCCGACGACCGTCGTGCCGGTTTGCCAGTTGAACCCGGCCTGGCCGCCACCGATCGCGCCGGAAAGGGAGTTGTTCACCGACGCAAAGGCGGGAGCGCCGAGCGCGCTGAATGCGCTGTCCACGTTCGCTATTCCGCCCCCCCGCATTGAGGCCAAGGTAGAATCCGCTCCAGCCAAGGTAGACTGAAGTCTCGGGCGGCAATGGCGTGGCCGGACGGCGAGGGCTGCGAGGCATGTCGGCCGCCGCCGCGAGACCGCACGCCCCTGCGAGCGCAATTCCGGCGAAAAATAGTGAGCGCATGATGATTCTCCTGCGCTTCATGAGGTTGCTGGTTGCCTTAATGGGAGGTAAAGGCCACCCCGTTTGCCACCCGACTGTTGCCGGTTGGGCACGCCTTGCCGCCATGCCGGGCGCAATTGAGCGAACGACTTTGCGGATTTTTGCGTTAATATGAGCCGGTCGCGCTTACGAGCCCTGGTCCAATAAGAGCGCGACGGGTTTCTCGGGAGGAAGCCATGGCGCCGGTGCATGCCTTGACGGGAGCGGAAGTCCGGACAGAGCCGGTGATCCGGAAGATCCGCGTGAGCGATCTGAAAGATGTGCTGGCGCGCGGCCTCTCGGATTTTTCCGAGATGCCCAGCCACGCGATATTCCTGTGCCTCATCTATCCGGTAATCGGGCTCGTGCTCGCGCGCGCGATTTTCGGCTATTCCATTTTGCCGCTGCTCTTCCCGCTGGCGGCGGGATTTGCGCTCGTCGGCCCATTCGCCGCGCTAGGCTTTTACGAACTGAGCAGGCGCCGCGAACAAGGGCTCGAACGCTCGTGGGCAAACGCGTTCGATGTGCTGCATTCGCCTTCCCGCGGAGCGATTGCAGCGCTCGCATTCTTGCTCCTGATCATTTTCGGTCTGTGGGTTGCCGTTGCGCAAGCGATCTACATTGCCACGTTCGGCTATGAGCCTGCGGCGTCGGTCCCGCATTTTCTCCGCCAGGTATTCACCACCCCTGCGGGCTGGACGCTCATCATCGTCGGCAACGGCGTCGGCTTTCTTTTTGCGCTCCTGGTCCTGAGCACCAGCGTTGTTTCATTTCCGCTCCTCCTCGACCGCGATGTGGGCGCTGTCGACGCGGTGCTCGCATCCCTGCGCGCCGTCGCTGTCAATCCGGTACCCATGGCAATCTGGGGACTGATCGTGGCCGGGCTCCTCGTGATCGGCTCATTGCCCTTCTTCTTCGGGCTCGCGGTCGTCGTTCCGGTGCTCGGTCATGCGACATGGCACTTGTATCGCAAGGTCGTGGAGCCGGACCTGAGCCCGCGGGAGGAGCATCCGGCCGCGCGGAAAACCGGCCGGCGGCGCTACGCCGCACAATTTCCGGCGTCGCTACTCGGTGGAGAAGACCGGGCGTAGATCAGGTCTTATCAGCTCGCCGTCATTCCGGCCGAGGGCTGCAAGCCTGAGGGCCGGAATCCATAGCCACAGGCCTGTGGTTATGGATTCCGGGCTCGCCGGTCCGCTGCGCGGCTCGGCGCCCCGGAATGACGATCGGGGGAGATTGAAGAGAACTGATTGACCGGGTGCGGCAACTCGCCTTCCGGTGTCGGCTCGAATCCCCGAACGCACAGGATGCCCAAAGCGGGGCAGATCTCGACCGCGCTGCGCGTGCATGGATTAAGCACCGGCGGCATCACCCAGCCAAAATTGCCTTCCAATAAAGGACCAGACCACGAAGAAATGGCTGCGCAGCGGGCGCGGCTGCGAGCGATTGCCTCTTCGTACGAGCACGTGAGGAAGAGGTTTGACGAGATGCGGGCTTCCCAGGGCCGTTTGCTCTCACGCCAGTCGTTCGCAGCCGCGGTGTCGTCCACATGCGTGACGTGATCTTCTTCCGTCCGCTCGATGACGCAGCGCTCGCCTGCCCGGCACCCGACCAGGGTAAAGATGACGGGGCGCGCAAGAGACGCCGTTTCGAGCCGATACTTCGCCTCACCATAGTCGGCGCAGGATTCGAATACCTCTCGCAAGAGATGGTCCGGCGGATAGGCGCGCAGGCGCCAGGTGCCGGCGAGATTGACTGCGACGTCGTAGGGGCGCAACCACGGCCGCTCAGTCCGGCGGCGCAAAGGCGCCTGATTGATCGCCCCGGCAAAGCGGCCCGGGGCCGAGGCGGTCAAGACTCCCGTGTAGCCCGGCCAGCTGACATTGAAGAATTCACCGGCCGCGCCCCGCATTCGCACGATTTCGAGATGGCGGCCCAGTCCGGCGAAAGGCCAGTCGAGGGTGCGCGCGAGCCACGGCACCCCGTTCTCTTCGCGGGCAAGCGCGGTGCATCCCCACTGATATGTGCCGTTGAGAAACCACACACCGGAGAAGCCGAGCGCAGCGGCAATTGCTTCGAGCTCGCTCACGTAAGGCGAACTGGAACGCCTGAGCCATTGCCGGGTGAGCGCGTCCGCCGCCGGCAGGAGCACGCGGGCGCCGGGCGGCAGCCAACCGAGGCAGGCGTCCCGCAGCGCCCGCGCGCGCGCCGGCTGCTGCAGCACGTGCCGCACCTGCCCCTTTTCCCGGGCATCCATCAGCGGAATAGTCGCGAGCGTGCTCATTTTGCAGGATGATGCTGTGAAACCGTTGTCCAACACCAGCGAGGACGTGCAATCACTGACTGGGAGTTTGGGTAAACACGGGTTTGTTCAACACCAGAATGCAACGGAGATGGGCAGTGAATAAGGCAAACGTCAGGATGAACGTAACGGCAATTGCGGTGCTCGCTATGGCTTCCATCCCGCTCGCGGCCGACGATTTTCCGCTCGTCGGCAGCTACACCGAGAATGAGCCGTGCAAGGCGGACACTCCGGCGGCCGGCCGCGTGACGATCACCCCGACCCAGATCGACTCCCCGATGGGGCTTTGCAAGATCCTCGAGGTCAAGCGAAACGGCAACACCTTCGCCGTGCAGGTCGAGTGCACTGGTCCGGCGGGAAATCAGATGCTGGGCAACGTGACATTCACGGTGCGCGAAGACCAGACCATCGGTTTCTCCGACCAGGACCAGAGCTACAAGTCGGTACTGCACCGCTGCCCGTGAGGGCGATTCACGCGCCGAGCTCGTCGGCGAGACCGCCCAAATTCGTTACCGCGTAGTCGACGGGCGCCGTGGGGCCGGATTCGCCGCGACCGGGTCCGTGCTCATCGGGGCGCGCGATATGCGCCGTGCGTAGCCCGCATTGCGCGGCCGCAAGCAAATCACTCGTGTGCGCCGCGATCATGAGGCACTCCTCAGGGCGAAGGTCGAAGGCATCACAGGCCGCGAGATATACGCCTGGTTTCGGCTTGTAGTCGCGGGCAACCTCGGCTCCCAGAATCGCATCCCACGGAAATTGATTGCGCCGGGCAAGGTCAACCTGGAGCGAGATATTGCCGTTCGAGAGCGGCGCGAGCAGGAAGCGCCGCTTGAGCCGCATCAAGCCAGGCGTCACGTCCGGCCAGGCGTCGAGCCGATGCCAGGCCAGATTGAGCTCGCGCGCGACGTCTTCGGAAAGCTGGGAAATGCCGAAGCGCGGCAGTATGCGGTCGAGGTTGCGCCGGTGCAGCACGTCAAGCTTAGTGAAAGCGACGCTGCCCGAGCGCACCTCTTCCATAGCGCCCTGATACTCGCCTCGCCAGGCATCTGCAAAAGCGAGCCAGTCGTTTCTGTTGCCCATGGGAGCCAACAGATGCTCGGCCTCCCGCGCCACGCTGGTGCGGAAATCGACAAGCGTGCCGAACACGTCAAAGAACAACGCGTTCACCGGCATGGCTCGTCAGCTCCGACGCATCGAGGAGCTGCGCGATTTTCCGGGTCTTGCAGGCGTTTTGGGCGCTCGCTCGTGCGTGGCGCGCGCGCTTAGTTTGAGCGCCGCTTTCAGATTTTCCGGGTGGCCATACTTGCGCAGAAGATCGCGAAAGGCTTCGGCTGAGAGCTCGTCGAAGCTCTTCATCTGATCGTGCGCAAGCAAATCGAGCCCGCGCCAGGTCTCCTCGTCGAATTGCACGAGCTTGCGCCGGAAATCTTCGGATCGTCGTGCCATGGGCTCACCTGCCGGTCGAAATTATGCGATCAGGTTGCATGGAACAACGGTCACGACCGTGAATTGTTCGTGCATGATCAAGTAGAAGCGGAAAACGCCTTATCCCGCCGCGAACGCGCGCGGAGGCGAGATTATCCTGCGCGCAAAATGGCAGCGCGCCGTGTTCGTTGCCGGTCTCGCCGCGCCATTTGTTATTTTGCTTATCCTGATGATCTTCAGCCGGTAACGGAGTTTAATTCGGCCGGTATCGTAGCCGCTTGCGGATATCTCGTGCGCGCAACGAGTTCTGGCAACCACAGCGTGACCGCCCGGCAGATCCGGCGTGCGGCGATGATCGCGAGAACTGCGACAGCAATCCCGGCAATCAGGTCGATGAAATAGTGGCCGCCGTCGACAGGCGTCCAGGCCAGCATGGCTCCATTAGCAACAAGCGCAATCGGTCGCATCCAGCGCACCGGCCAGAGCGCCCATACGTAAAGCACGACCGAAGCGGCGTGGAAGCTCGGAAAGGTGACAATGCCTGCGAGCGTGAAGAGATCGAGATGGCGCAACGTGCCGTCGCGCACCGGATCGAGATCGCGCATCCCATCGAGATAGGCGCGCGGCTCGATATTGCTCAAAGCCGCGGGATCGAGACCGATCTGCTGGTACACGCCGATGGCGGGCACAAGCGCAGAAATGGCGGTCGTCACAGCGAGCGCGAGCGCAAAGGCCAGCGTAAATCCCTCCAGGTGGCGATAGCGGTGAACGGCTGCGAGCAGCACCGGAATGGCAAAGATCGGCCACCGGATCAAGGTATAGCCATAGCTGAGACTCGCGGCCAAGGCCGGGCGTTCATTGACAACCAGCACGTAGGCCCGCCCGTCGAGCCCCAGCATGCGGTCAAGCGCAAGCAGGTTCGCGTCCTGGAGCGGAAGATTGGCCGCAGCGGCCACATAGGTGAGCGGCGCCATGATCACGGTGATAAGCACGAACTGTGCGGTCGCACCCAGCACGAACATCACCTGCGGATCGCGCCTTGCCGGCGAGCGCGCATTGGCATGCGCAAACGCGGCATAGATGATGACAAATCCCAGCGAAAACAGGAGGTTGCCGACGTTTATGGAGAATCCTGCAAGCCCGATAGCTATCGCAAATGCCGCCGACAGAATGCCCAGCACGCCCCAGTTGAACCTGAAAAGAAGCCAAGCCGTCTTGACTTCCTCCTCGCATGCGCTCGCCCGGGCCATGGGTCAGCAAAGTGTCGCGGCGCAGTTAAAATCGGCCGAACAGGAATGGTTAACCAAAGGACAGACCCGGCATCCGAAATGATACTCGCAGTTTCCGAGCTGCCGTCGCGGTTGCCGGTGCGGGGCGCACTGATCGGCCTGGACGTGGGCACGAAGCGCATTGGCGTCGCGACGAGCGATCCCGACAGGCGACTCGCAAGCCCGGTCGAGACGATTGCGCGCCGGAGCTTCGCGCTCGATGCGGCGCGCCTTCTGGCGCTGGCTGCGGAACGCAAGGCCGTCGGTTTGATCCTGGGCTTTCCGGTAAATATGGATGGCAGTCAGGGACCGCGTGCACAGAGCGTGCGCGCCTTCGCGCGCAATCTCCTGCGACTGACCGATCTGCCGATCGCGTTATGGGACGAGCGGCTTTCGACCGTGGCGGTGGAACGGGCGCTCATCGCCCAGGACGTGAGCCGCGCGCGGCGCGCCAAGGTCATAGATCAGCATGCCGCCGCGTTCATCCTGCAGGGTGCGCTGGATCGGCTCAGACGACAGATGATGGATGAAGTAGGACAGAAGGACTGAGCTGTTGAGGAGCTGGTGCTGTCCTCTGTCACCGGTCAACGTCCTGTGGAAGCGCCCGCCCGAGCAATGAACTCGCCTCGTCGCTTTCCAGAGCTGTCGCTCCGAACATGAACTCCGATTTCCGTTCGAGCCGCGTGCGCCCGAAGAACTCCGCAACCGCAGGCGCGCTCGCACGCAATGCTGCCGCGGCCGCAAGCGCCGCGAGCCCCCCCACCGCTGCCCGCGCACGCTCTTCTCCCTGGCCGAGCGCAGTCCGAAGGTCATGGGCAGCTTCGCGCCCGGCCGGCAAGTCTGCCGTTTCGGCGCCAAGCTCATCGATGACTGCCATGCTTGCCTCACGTTCGCTAGCGAGCGCGCGCAGCACATCAAGGCACATGACGTTGCCCGAGCCTTCCCAGATGGCATTGACCGGCGCTTCGCGATAAAGCCGCGGCAGCACGCTCTCCTCGACATAGCCATTGCCGCCCAGGCACTCCATCGCCTCGTAGATCAGGGCAGGGGCGATCTTGCACACCCAGTATTTGACCGCAGGGGTGAGCAGTCTCGCGCGGGCCGCTTCGTGCGCTTGCGTCGACGCGAGATCGAACGAGCGCGCGAGACGCATCACCAAGGCAATCGCTGCTTCTACGACAAGCGCCATATCGGCGAGCACTGCGCGCATCACGGGCTGATCGATCAGGCACTTCTGGAACACGGTGCGGTGGCGCGTATGGTGGACGGCCTGGGCAAGCGCCATGCGCATGAGGCCCGCGGAAGCGGCGGCGCAATCAAACCGCGTAAGCTGCACCATGTTGATGATGGTGCGTATGCCTCTCCCCTCCTCGCCCACGCGCCACGCGAACGCGCTTTCGAATCCCACCTCGGAGGATGCGTTCGACCGATTGCCGAGCTTGTCCTTGAGTCTTCGGAAATGCAGCGCGTTGACGCTCCCATCGGGCTGAAAGCGTGGCACGAGAAAGCAGGTGAGACCGCCTTGCGCCTGCGCCAGGACGAGAAATGCGTCGCACATCGGCGCCGACATGAACCATTTCTGCCCGGCGATCAGATAATGGTCGTGCTCGGCAGTCGCGCGGGACGTATTGGTACGCACATCGGTGCCTCCCTGCCGTTCCGTCATGCCCATGCCGAGCGTGATCGCGGACTTTTCAGTCCAGGGAATGAAGCGCGCGTCGTATTGGCGCGAGAGAATTTTTGGCAAGAGTTTCCCGGCAAGCGCCGGCTCGACAGTGAGCGCGGCGACGGCTGCGCGCGTCATGGTGATTGGACAGAGATGACCCGTCTCGACCTGCGCAGCCATGTAGAAGCGCGCCGCGCGAGCGACTTGCGCCGGGGCCGGCGCGGCAATGCCGTCGCCGCGCCATGTCGAAGCGTGCAGGCCGGCAGCCATGCTTTCGGCCATGAAGCGGTGATAGGCGGGATGAAACTCTACTGTATCGAGACGAAAGCCGCGCGCGTCATAGACGCGCAGGCGCGGCAGATTTTCGTTGGCCTGGCGCGCCGCATCGAACATCTCCGCGCTTGCGCAGCGCCGCCCGAAATCGGCAAGGCCGGGCGCCTCGGCTTGCGCACCGTTTGCGGCCACAGCACTCTGCAGCGGCAGATCACCGCTGTAGAGGTCGATGTCCACGAAAGGCGGCGATTGATTGAGACCCGTACCTGTCATGGATACTTGCCTGTTCCCCTGTGGAATGTACCCCACCGTACTTGTCCGGCCCGCGAATTCACCCTATAGCTCGCGCTTTAATGAACATGGCTCCGTTTCGCTATTGCCCTTTCGGCGCGGGATGTCGCGCCGAAACTGCGTTTCGCCGCGTTCTCGCGCACCGGAGCTGAAATGGGCAGCCGGTCGATGAAACCAGATGCGGCGTTCAAGACCCGGCACATCGTTTCAATAAACGACCTTTCGAATCAGGAAATCGAAGCGATCTTTCGCCTCGCCCAGGATTATCTGGAGAAGCTTTGCGACCCGAATTGCGCCTATCGCATTGCGCGCAGCACCGATGTGGCTGCGGATTTCATCCTGGCGAGCCTGTTCTACGAGCCGAGCACGCGGACACGGCTTTCCTTTGAAAGCGCGATGCTGCGCCTCGGCGGCGATGTCATTACCAGCGCCGATCCGGCCACCAGTTCGGCAGCCAAAGGCGAGAGCCTCGCCGACAGCGTAAGGGTGATTGCGAATTATGCGGACGTGATCGTGATCCGTCATCCGCGCGACGGCGCCGCCCGCCTCGCCGCCGAGTATTCCCGCATTCCGGTGATCAACGGGGGCGACGGGAGCCACGAACATCCCACGCAGACATTGTGCGATATCTTCACGCTGAGCAAAAAGAACAAACAGTTGAAAAACCTGAAGGTCGCGATCTCGGGCGATCTCAAGGGCAGCCGAACAATTCATTCCTTCGTGTATGCGCTTGCTCGCTTCGGCGCGCGCATCGTTCCGATGCCGGCACCCGGAATGGAGCTTCCCGCGCATGTGCGCGAACGGTTACGCAGCGACTTCGGTTGCGCATTCGATGCCGCCGATGGCTCGATCGGCGCGCTGTACAAGACACCGGAAGAGCCGCATCAACCTGCGCTCTTTGCCGGACCCGAATTCGAGTTCAAGGTCGATCAGCACGAGGCGACGCGCACACGCGCGTCGCGCCGCCAGAAGATCGCGGCCGTCTACGTAACGCGCTTTCAAAAGGAGCGCTGGCCGCTGGAAGAGCGCCAGTACCCGAAGATCGACGCCAAATTCCTGCGCGAGCCGAAATATTCACGTGCCAGCGTGCTGCATCCGCTGCCGCGCGTCGATGAGCTCGACGTCGCGTTGGACAAGGATCAGCGCGCGATTTACTTTGAGCAGGCGGCTTACGGCGTGCCGATCCGCATGGCGCTGATCTCGCTGCTCTTGGGCGCAGGCGAGGCGAAACCGCTGTCGACGTTTGCCGGAGGCTTTGCCAAATCCAGATTTGCGCTTTACCAGCAGCCCCACGGCCTGGGCATTCGCTGCGCGAATCGCAACTGCATCGTACACGAGGAGAAGGAAGCGCCTTACGTCCAGAACAAATTTCATCTCATCGAGGGCGAAGCCTCGTCACCGGCAAGGCTGAGATGTCTCTATTGCGAGAGCGATATCGAGGAATTCGTGGTCGCGAACAAAAAGAGCAGGTGGTTTGCGCCCGACCGAGCGGTGTTAGCCGAGGTAAACGATCACAACGTGAGGGAATTTGTATTCTTCGCCCACGAATCGGATGCGGTGAAGAATGGATTCCACTCGCGCAAGCACAGCCGCCCCAGCCGCGCCGCAACCAACCGAGCCTGAGCCATAGCGGCGGTGTGAGTGCGGACGCGCCATGAATTTCGCTGCGACCGCTTTGGCTTTTGTTTTCTGCTACCTTTGCGGCTCCATTCCGTTCGGCTTGATCCTGACGCGGCTCGCGGGCGCACCCGATGTCCGCTCGGTGGGGTCGGGCAATATCGGCGCGACCAATGTGTTGCGCACCGGCCGGAAGGGATTGGCCGCGGCCACGCTCGTCGGCGACATGCTCAAAGGCACGCTGGCCGTGTTGGTGGTGGAGCATGTCTGTGGCCGTGAGATCGCGCTCCTCGCTGCTTCGGGGGCATTTCTTGGCCATCTCTTTCCTGTGTGGCTCGGGTTCAAAGGCGGCAAAGGCGTCGCCACCTATATCGGACTTCTGCTTGCGCTTGCTCCCCTCGTGGCGATCGTTTTCGGCGCGGCCTGGTTGGCCGTTGCGGCAATCACCCGCTATTCGTCGCTTGCTGCGGTTGTGGCGAGTGCAGCGACACCTCTCGCGTTCATCTTATTTGGCCGGGTTGCGGAGGCCGCCCTGTTCGCGGCTCTCTCTGTGCTCCTTTGGATCATGCATCGCGCGAATATCGCGCGGCTGTTGCAGCGAACCGAGCCCAGGATTGGCGAGAAGGCGCAAACCTAATCAAATCGTCTGATTGTAGGCACCCACCTCGGGGTGTTGACGCAGCACAACGTCGACCGCCTTGAACATGTCGCGCATGCGCGCTTCCGAGACCGGACTCTCCACGACCACCACAAGTTCGGGCTTGTTGGAGGAAGCGCGCACCAGCCCCCAGGTCCCATCCTCCACCGTGAGACGAATGCCGTTGACCGTGACGACGTCGCGGATGGTTTGCCCCGCCACCTTCTGCCCTGCGGTCCGCGCCTGCTCGAAATGCTTCACCACGTCCTCGACCAGTTTGTATTTGACATCATCCGCGCAATGCGGCGACATCGTCGGCGATGACCACGTCTTCGGCAACGCGTTCTTGAGATCAGCCATGCTCTTTCCCGGATTGCGGCCCAGCATGTCGCAGATCGCAAGTGCAAATACGAGGCCGTCGTCGTATCCGCGTCCGAGAGGCTTTGCGAAGAAGAAATGGCCGGACTTCTCGAAGCCGGCCAGCGCGCCGAGCTCGTTCACCCGCCGTTTGATGTAGGAGTGGCCGGTCTTCCAGTAGTCGGTCGTTGCCCCGTTCGCGCGCAGCACCGGGTCGGTCGCAAACAGGCCCGTCGATTTCACGTCGGCGACGAATTTTGCCCCCGCATGCCGCGCCGAGATATCGCGCGCCAGCATCACCCCGACCTTGTCGGCAAAGATCTCCTCGCCCTCATTGTCCACGACGCCGCAACGGTCGCCGTCGCCGTCGAATCCGAGCGCCACATCGGCGTGCACGCGCAACACCTCGTCGCGCATGGCATGCAACATCTTCAGGTCTTCGGTGTTCGGATTATATTTCGGAAAGGTGTAATCCGGTTCGCAGTCGAGGGGTACGACCTCGCAGCCGACCGCCTCGAGCACGCGTGGAGCGAATGCCCCGGCCGTGCCGTTGCCGCAGGCGCAGACAACCTTGAGCCGGCGTTTCAGCCGAGGTCGGTCTGTCAGATCCGCCATATAGCGGCTGGGGAAATTCTCAATGAAGGCGTAAGCACCTCCCCCCGGCAGATCGAAGCGGCCCTCGAGAACGATCTGCTTGAGAGCGCCCATGTCGTCGGGACCAAAGGTAAGCGGGCGCGCGCTGCCCATTTTCGCGCCCGTCCAGCCATTGTCGTTATGAGAGGCGGTGACCATGGCCACGCACGGCACATCGAGCGCGAACTGGGCGAAATAGGCCATGGGGGTGAGCGCAAGACCGATATCGTGGACTTTGCAGCCCGCCGCCATCAGCCCGGTTATGAGGGCCGCCTTCACGCCTGCCGAATAGCTGCGGAAGTCATGCCCCGTGACCACGTCCGGGCGCACGCCCTGACGCCGGATTAGGGTGCCAAGCCCCATGCCCAAGGCCTGGATCCCCATCAGATTGATCTCGGTGCCAATGAGCCAGCGCGCATCGTATTCGCGAAACCCCGTGGGCTTCACCAGGGGCTCCGATTCATAGGCGTAGGTGTTGGGACTGAGCGCGACTTTCGGAGGGGGAAACATTCTTCAATGGTAGGTTGGGTTAGCGCGGCCCTGAAGTGCGCCTTTGTAGTCGCGCGTTGCTCCGCGCGTAACCCAGCAAATCATTTTTCAAAATCCAAAACTGGCGGGTTACGCGCGGATGAGGTTGGGAGATCAAACGCGCCGTCCCCGGGCCGCGCTAGCCCAACCTACAATGGGTAGGCTGCATAGGCCAGAGGCCCGAGGCAGAAAAGCGATAGAGGGGCTTATTGTTTCAGGACGAGCCTGCCGCGCTCGTGCGTCCAGCGCAGGCGCGACAAGAATGACATGCCGAGCAGGTTCACGCCCAGCACGTCGTCCGCATGCATGAGAGCGGAAAGATCGCGCACCACGATATCGCCCTATCTCAGGTACTTGAAATATCGCGGGTTACAGGAATGAAAACCGTGAACGGTGCCGGAACATTCGCATATTTCTGTGCCGTTTCTGTGCCAAGACTGCTTTCGTTCTCGTAACCGATCTTGCCTCGCTCTCTAGCCGCTCGTGCTCTGGCTAACCGGTCCTTGGCCGTGATCGCTGGTGAGCCATATAGGGAAGAACTGAGCCATGCCCGCCCTGAAAAACCAACGCCGTGAGCTGTTTGCGCAGCTGCTGGCCAGCGGCAAGACGGCCACTGACGCTTATGGAGAGGCTGGCTACAAACGCAGCGATAGTAACGGTCCAGCCTTGGCGAAAAACGAAGAAATTAGAGGCAGGGTAGCGGAGATAAACGGCGAGCGATGGTCACAGGAACGGGCTGCAGCGGCCGCTACTGTCGAACGCACTGCCATTACCCGGCAGTCGTTGGTCGAGAAGATCGAGGAGGCTCGACAAGCCGCCATGGAGGCAGGCCAATACTCGGCTGCCGTATCTGCCGCGAAGGAAATTGCCGTGCTGTTGGGCATGCGCATTGAGCGGTCCGAACGTGGCGCGCCGGGTGAGTTTGACTGGGTTGACCGTCTCAACCGCGAGGAGCTGCGTGCGCTTGCGAAGGGTGAGCTTGACGTAGAGGCGTATCGGAAAGACCCCCCGCACGGTGAACTGAGATGGACGCACCGCTGGGTGAGCGCGAGCGTCTCAAGCTGCAGATCATAGCGCGCGCCCAGTTGCCGCTTGCCGAGCAACGAGCCGAGCTCGAGGACAGCCTGATCAGTTTTGTCGAGGGCGCGTGGCCGTCGCTCGATCCCTCTCCCTATCAGCGATCGTGGGCCATCGACGCGCTGTGCGAGCACCTGCAGGCGGTCGCGGATGGCCAAATCAGAAAGCTGCTCGTCAACCTGAGCCCTCGCTGCGGCAAGACCCTCGTAACCTCGGTGTGTTTCCCGGCGTGGGTATGGGCACAGCGCGACATCTCCTACCTCAAGGGCCC